>CAIPEB010000571.1 GCA_903863885.1 uncultured Planctomycetaceae bacterium
AATCCGCGGCCGATTCGACGTAAGTGCCACGGGCACAAGAGTTCGGGAACGATGCCGGGGGCGAGGTGCCCGTATTGGTGCCGAGGTTTTCGGACGCCATCGAAATGACCGAAGTCGTTTGTTCACAAGGGGCTTCGTGCCGGTAACGCTGTTCTGGATGGCGCGACGGCCTTTTGCGCTCACACGACACAAGGCAACGCCGAAAGTCGCTGGACCAATACACCTGCCTGTGATCCGAGTTCGCCGCGTGGCGTAAGCGTTGCTGATCGCCCGAACGCTGAACTACCGGTCTGCGCGCAGCCGCGGTCCTTGCCGGTTTGTTGATCGCTCTGACGAGGATCACGCCTCATAATGCGATTCATTTGCCGCTGTTCCCGTGCCATTACGGGCGCATTCGATGGATAAAGGTGACTCTGAAAATCGCTGGGCCATTCCACCGCGACCTCAAGGTCCCCCCGCTGAAAGTAATTCTTCCCTTCAGGCTCGCCCTTCATAAAACGATCTGCTACACATGCTCCAAAAGACCGTCCGGTGCTGACGGCGACAGATCGCTTGCCTGCGGCGGTGTCTTGGGAGCCGGAAGATGGTGGCGTCAAGATTGATTCAATATGGGCAGCGCGGCGGGATCTCGCTACTCGAAACCGACGTGCCGCCCCCGGGACCGGGCCAGGTGCAGGTGCGCGTCACGGCTTGCGGCGTTTGCTCATGGGACATCTGGACGTTTCGCCACGGCCAATCGCCCGACCAACCGACTCCGCCCGGCCACGAGGCCGTCGGCAGGGTACACGCTGTCGGTGCTGGGGTCGAGGACGCGAGGGTCGGGGAGTTGGTCGCGGTGAAGGGTGGGGGCTTCTGCGATTTCTGCAACATTGCGGCCCGGAAAGCCTATCCCCTAAGTGTCGGACTGCTGCCGGATGAGCACTGGTCCGTGGAGCCGGTGAGCTGTGTCGTGACGGCCCTCGACCACCTGACGCTGCCGGCCGGAGCCAGGGTGGGCGTCGTCGGGTGTGGGTTCATGGGTCTCCTGCTCGTCCAGGCCTTGAGTCGCTGCCTACTCGGTGACCTGACCGTGGCTGACAATAACGAGTGGAGGATCAAGCGGGCCAAAGAGATGGGAGCGAAACGGACGGTCACTCCGGAAGACCGTCGGAACCTGGACTGCTGCATCGACTGCACCGGGCGGCAGAGCGGCCTAGCACTAGCCACCGAACTCGTCCGGCCCGGCGGGACGGTCGTCATCTTCGGCTGGAAACGAGAGCCACTCGGGGACCTGGGGACTGACTGGCACATGAAGGGATTGACAGTCCTGAACCCCACGCCGTTCTGCAAGAAGCGGGACGTTTTCCCGCCCGCGATCCGACTCATCGAGGCCGGGCACGTCACCCCTGGGGCGATCATCACCCACACGGCCCCCCTTACGCGGATTACCGACCTCTTGGAAGAAGCGTGCCACCGTTCGGGAGGATACATCAAGGGAATCGTACTGACCGACTGATGGAGGGAGTATGTCACTCGTTGCAGAGGAAGTTGAGCGAGTTACCGCCGAGCAAGCGGCCGTCCATCTCGTGTCCTGCGTCGAAATGTGCCACGGCAACCTCAGCCGTCTCCGCGACGAACTGGGGCCGAACATCCAAATCATCCTGCTGTCGGAAACCGGCGGAGCCGTCGAGGAAGGCGTCGAGGTAGTCCGGGTGCCGCCCGGCACTAAGCTGTCGAAGATACGTTCGTGGGTCAGCGGGCACGCACCGACCGGGCTGCTGTGTATCTGCGATCCCGACATGACTCTTGACACCGTGAAAGCTCGTGGCGTAATCCTCAAGGCACTCGCGGAGTCCAGGCCCGTCGTTGCGTACGGGCGGATCACCAGCTCTGGCGGGTCGCTCCTCCGCGAGGTGATCGCTTTCGACAAGGGATGGTCGCACCGTGTCGTTCGCCCGCTGCTCTGGCGTCTCGGCGTCGGGGCGTCCGTCCCGGGGCAGTTTTTGGTGGTGTCTGCGTCGCTATTCGCCGCGATAGACCCATCTGTCGATAGTTATCTGGATGACCTGTACTTGGGCTTGTTCGCACGTTCCGTTCCCGGCGCGGTGGTCATATGCGAGCCTGTCGTCGTCGGGTCCGAGGAGTCGCGACAGGGGTGGGTGGGTCTCGTTGCTCAGCGGCTGCGGTGGATGAGAGGGTTCGTGACGCTGGTCTGGCACATGAGTACTAATCCCGTCGCTCTGGGCCGGCTCGTGGCTCACTTCCTGGCCTATCACGGCTTTCCAGTACTGGCGGTCGGGCTCCTGGTTGCTCTCTGGCTGACTTGCCCGCTGGCGGCGTCCTTGCTTACGGTCTTGTTCGTGCTGGCGACCTCGGCGGCGGCCGGCCGAAATCCCGCGGTCGGCCTGGCGTACTGGCTGACGTTCCCATTCGTCCACGTCGCGGCGACCCTCGGGTGGTGGCTGCCGCTGTCGGGGAAGTTCTTGCAGAGGAGGTGAGACATGGGAAGTGCTACCGCCAAGGCCTACATCTTGACGCATGGCGTCGTGTTCACGGACTCCGCCCTTGCCTGGGCCCGCGGGATGAACGCCAAGGAGCAGAACATGGTGTACAACGCGCCTCGACTGTTGGGGATGGCGAGCAGGCCGCAAGAGATGCTCCTGACAGACGAGGACGGCTATACGGTCTGCGTCTCGGCGGTCGCCCCCGTCCCTGGCCGTATGCCCGCGCACGTTTCCTACCAAGGGGAACTCCGGATCGAGACCCCGGCTCGACCCCGCCTGACCGAGAACGTTGCAGTCCGCTTCGTTTCTCGCCCCCGTTATTACGACGCGCCCAGTAGGTCGGGGCGTCCGATGACCAGGATCGTGAGTGCTTGCGGGCTCGACGAACTGAACGTCTGGCCCTGGCACGACTGCGCCGTGAGCGGGACGTGCAGCTTCTGCGGAATCAACAAAGTCGCGCACATCGCGAATCCAGACACGTTCCAGAGCCTAGCGATCCGCGAGGCCTCCGCCTTGGAGGCGTGGTCGGCACAGGAGGAGGGATACCTCGGGGAACTGACGGAGGCCGTCGCGGTGGCAATGGAAGACGACTGCTACGACGAGCACCTCCACCTCATAGTTATATCGGGCAACCTTTCGAATGATCAGCTCAATGACCAGGCAATGATCTATGGTAGGATCGCCAGAGCCATCCGTTCCGTCGCAGATTCCGGCCGATTCACCGAAGGCGTGGTGGCTGTGACGGCTCCGCCGAACGACCTGGCCCTCCTCCGCCAGATGAAGTCAGAAGGAGTGGATGTCGTTGTCTTCAATCTAGAGGCGTTCACTCCCGCAGCCTTCCGCCGCCATTGTCCGGGGAAGGACCGCATTGGCCGCGATCACTACCTGCGATCCCTAGATGAGGCGGTCGCTGTGTTCGGTCGGGGGGCATCGTGGTCGAACTTCGTTCTCGGGCTAGAGCCTGCCGAGGATCTGCTCGCTGGCTGCGAGGAACTTGCCCAGTGCGGGATCGTCCCCGGCGCCAACGTGCTCCACCTCGACCTGGGCGGGTCCGCCGGCCTGGAGCCGCCGCAGTTCGACACCATACTCGACTTCTACCGCGGGCTGGCCGACATCTGCCACCGTCACGGCATGCGTCCGTACTATTGCGCCAAGGCCCTGCGGACGAGTTTGGCCAACGAAGCGTTCGACGGGAGGCTATGACTCAGACGACTTCCCACCACTCCGGGCAGAGGTCCGGGAAGTCGCCGAACGATTCTCGCCACGGGTCGAAAGGGCCTGTTAGCCACGAGACTCGCAAGCGGTCAATCAGGTCACGCGGCAGCCGGAACGGTGGCCAGCTGTCGCCGGAGACCTGCGGGATAACCTCCGGGAGCCACATCAGAAGAAAGCAGCTTGCGAACGTCCAGCTTCCTTCGGGCGAGGATGGCCACAGCGTCGTCTCGTAGCTGCCGCAGGCGTGTGGCATGAAAAGAACGTTGGATGGGAGCCCATCAACGCATAGGCCCTCATCCTCGAACCGGTGCGCGTAGCCCCTTAACAGCCGAACGCAGTCTGGTGGAAGCATTCGTCCGTGCTCCTCCAGGAGTTTTATCCCGCTGCGGAGGTCGTCTGGCCAGCGGGACTTGAGTATCCACCTCCCCTCCCCGTCGGCCCCGAGAACCTCCGGGCAGGCGACGTTGAGTCTGGCGTAGTGGGGGTAACCGAGTAACTCCCGTCGGAACTGTTTTGCTGCCCGGTCATTCTTTCGCAGCTTGAGACAAGCTCCCGGGCAAGTCGCCACCTCGTACACCCGCCCCTGGCGGCCTTCGCCGATCTGTCGTCCGACTTCGACAAACGTATCTTGGGCCAGCCCTAGAGTGGTGCCCTCCGCTATCGGATCGTATCCGATTTCCTCGATGGTGCGATACGCACCAGAGGGAGGGCCGGTCCGGCACAGACCGGGGACGTCTCTTCGGATCGAAACACTCGACACGCTGTCGGGGATCCTCATGCGACCTCCAATGCCCGGCGGCAGAATTGCTTGATATCTTCCGGACCGAGCCGCACGTCGCCGACGATCACTGTCCCGACCCTTGTCGATCCTGCGGGAAGCGATCGGTCAACCTCCTCGCCCCACGCCGAGACCTTGTCCGGACGCTCCTCCCTGACGGCAGCCAGATAGGCGCGGTAGAACATGAGCCAGTTTCTCCGCGTCACGCCGTAGCCGTTTTTTTCGATGACGTAGTCGAGGGTGTCCACCCACTTTGGTCGTGGGCCGCGGGTCATGCTGTCGTCCCGGTGCATGACGACGGTTCGCCTGCGTGACGGCACGGGGACCGCAAAGTCGCTGGCACGGACGAGGAATTCACAGTCTTCAGGCCCGACGAGCAACGGGGACTCGTCGAAGTCCCCGCAGCGGCCGAGAAGGTCGCGTTTGTGCAGGCACGTCGAGGGCGGGAAGATCGTATAGAACCCCTCTGCGACGAACTTGTCGAACCGGCAGTCCCCCCAGAACCGAACGTGACTGCCGCTGACCACGACGTCCGCGGTGGCGTAGACCATCTCGTGCCCGTCATTCAGTAGGCCGACGAGGCTTTCCAGGTGGTCGGGTCGCCACTCATCGTCGTCATCGAGGTACGCCACGTAGCGACTGTCCGACGCAGCAATACCCGCATTTCTCGCCGATCCCGGACCGCCGTTGGGTTTGCTGATAATGCGAGCCGAGGGCGGTAAGGTTGGCTCCTCGCCCCCGTCGTTGATGACCCAGACATCGAAGTCCCGCAGCGTTTGGGTGGCGACAGATGTGAGTGCCCGTGGCAGCAAGGCGGTCCGGTTGAAGGTCGGGATGATGACGCTGACGAGTGGCATGGGACCCTCACGCCACCTGGAGGGCGAGCAGATGACGGCGGTTCTCGTACCGAGACGGCGTATGGAAAGCTCGAATCAACCCAGGGTACGGCAGGTCGTCGAACGCCATCCGCACCGGCTGGGCGTACCGTTCTCTATTGTCGTCCTTGAAGTTCCGCAGCTCTCGAATAACGTCACGCTCCCCCGTGATTGCGAACACGGCACACGGTCGCCTGAGATATCCCATCGCCTCGCAGACGCGGATGTACGGCTCGAACCAAGGGTGCCCGCCGTAAAGCATCGCGACCAAGCGGCCGGTGAACTCTCGCTCTGAGGGTTCGACCTTGACGCCGAGCTTCTCAAGGTCTGATTGCAGCCTCGTTGACAGATGGATGAACGGCGGGGCAATGAGGGCGAGGCTGCGGGTGACATCGGGCTCCGCCGGAATGATGTGGGAGTCGCCGAACAGATCGTGGGCGATGGGAATCAGCACCCACCACAGCGGGTGTGTCTCATCCTTGTCGATCCTGGCAAGGTCCGTCGGCACGGCGATGCGACGCAGTTCCTCGGCGTAATTGGATGGGAGGTAGCGTTCAGTGAGGTACGGGCGGGCCTTCTCCAGGTTGTGTAAGAGTGCCGCACTCGGCTGAGGTGTGTCCATATCCGTATCTCCGTCGTCGGTTCACACCTCCAGTCGCCGCATCACCTCCGGACTGGGACACGGAACGGGTCGGTGGGCGACGCCGCTCGCGCAGCTGTCGTAGAAGCCCTGTATCATGTCGAGAACGCAGAACGCCAGCTCACCGCTAGCACGGTGCGGGCGGCCAGAACGGATGGCGACGGCCATCTCCGCCAGCCCAATGCCGCGACCGTGGCCCGTCGCGGTCCTCGGTGGAACATCCGACCATGCCTGGTCGCGACGTGAGAGCTGGACGCCGCCGTCGAACCGGTTTGGGTCCGGCACGGCCAGCGTGCCCTCCGTCCCGAATATTGTAAGAGGGGGGTGCGGCGAGTGCCACGCGGCAAAGCTGGTCATGATCGCTCCCGTCGCGCCTTGCTCGAACTCGATGATGCCGGTGACGTGGTCGGGTGTGAGCACAGGGATCGTCTGTCCGGACCGGGCCTGGCTCCGGACGGTGCGCTCCCCGGCTGACGTGGTGGTCAGGCCAAACACACGGGCGGGCTGCCCGAGGAGAGTGACCAGGGCGGTCAGGTAGTACGGCCCCATGTCGAACATCGGTCCACCGCCGGGCTGGTAGAATATCTCGGGGTCGGGGTGCCAGTATTCGTGGCCAGGCTCCAACATGAACGCCGTGAACCCGACGGGCCTGCCGATCGCTCCCTCGTCGATCAACGATCTTGCCGTCTGCATCCCGTCCGATAAGAACGAGTCCGGGGCGCAGCCAACGCGAACGCCTCGGTCGCAGGCGGCCTGCAGTACCGCCGCACCTTCTTCTCGGCTGACTCCCAGGGGTTTCTCCGAGTAAACGTGCTTCCCGGCTCGGGCCGCCGCGAGGGATACTGACGCATGGACGGACGGCGGCGTCAGATTTAGGACGATCTCCACCGCTGGGTCAGCGAGAAGGCATTCCGCCGACGGCACAGACGAAAAACCGTATTGATCAGAGGCGCGACGGGCGCGATCGGGGTTCTGGTCAAAGCACGACACGATCTTCATGGCCGGGAACTTCGTAGCCATGTACCTCCGAAGAACGTTTCCGCAGCCGATGATGCCTACTCCGACCGGTTGCATGAGCGCCTCCTGTCAGCCCACGATTCCGCGGGCGGCGCAGTCGACACGATCCACACCGCCGAGGTTTTTCACGTTAGTTTTCTCAACGTCGAACGACACCGGTTCGCCATCGAAAGCGGACTCCAGAGTTTGGCGAAGCGAATCCGCCTGGGAGCGTAACGCCGTGAGCAAGTTCGTGTCTATGCGGTCGATTGTGAACGACCAATGGACGCGGAAGAGACGAGCATTAGCAGCTTGCAGGACCTCGACGCCGGCACCGGCCGACGCCCAGTTCGGGCTCATAACCCCCCGATACAACTTATTGTACTGGTTGTCGTCGAACGTCTGAGCTGATCCGGCGGCCTGCCGGAGGGCTTCGGAGAAGGCTCGCTCGACTTCCTGGAGTGTTGGGATTTCGATTGGCACCGCTGCACTCCTCTTGATGACAGAAAAGGCCCAAATCAAGAACTTTAGACCGGCTAATGCCGGCATACAAGACTCCGATTCTTAAACCGCCCAGCGGCATCCATTGCCGAACGTCCCGCGCGTGGCCATCGTCATGCCAACGTCGCCAAGAACATGTTGCCGGCCCCCAGATGTCACGGGGCTGGACCGGGACCGCGGGCACCCGTCCTACTGTCGGGGTGTCCGACCGCCAAAGGCCAAGCTCGTTGGCCGTAACCACAACGTCGCATTCGTGCTGAATCGCCGGACGGAGGGCAATCATAGCTGATTGGTCGCTTCATAGTTATGCAGTCAGCCGTATCCCCATCATGCACCAATCATCGCCCTTCCCACCCGCCGTCGCCGCCAGTTTCGTAGTTATCCGCCGGATGTACCTCGCGGTCAGCAATCGCCAGTCGAGAGGGCTCGCGAAGGTAAGAAAGCGATACCCTCACGGCGGGATGCTGCGCCGTCTGCGTCTGGGAGGGGAACCTCGACGAAGTGTTCCCGCAAAGAACCATTTGGGAAGGCCGGTCAGGAAGGTTGGGGGTGCCCAGGGTAAATAACGGCGATTGTAGGCAGCGGCCAAATGTCCGAGGAGTCCCGTCGGAGAGACGAACTGTAAAATAGAAAATTCACGCCCGCGGGGATACAACGTTCATACTGCAGTTTCCCCCAAGATACGACCTGACTCGTGAGTCGACCATCATGACCCCAACGCTTGACATCATTCAGCGGTTGATTGCCATGGACGCCGCCTTGTCGTTCGGTGGACTGGCGGTGGCTTCCTTTGCGAAGGAAATCCGTGCGAGCGTCAAGACCGTGCATCGTGACCTGTACGCCTTGAGGGATCTGGGGCAGGAGAACTATGTTCGCCGGAACGCTGACGGGACGTACGTGCGTTTCTACGTCCAAGGCGTCGATCCGCTATTCTCGTGCAATCGCCGACGTTCCAAGAAACGCAGATAGGTACACGTCCGTTTGCTTGCACAAATGGCAAAAGCAGCTTGAGCCAAGTCACCTCTTTCCGGCGGGGCGGGCGTTTTTGCACGCTTTATTGTCACATCGAACTCAGCACTTTCGCCTTGGCCGCGTCGTACTCTTCTTTCTCGATCAACCCGGCATCCAGCATCTGCTTGAGTTTCTGCAACTTGACAACCGGATCATCCACCGGAACGCTTGGCGATGCGGGAGTCGCCGTAGCATTCACCACAATGTTTGACGCGCCCGCCCTCGTCTCTTCCATGGCGCGATTGCGACGGATTTCGATGGCTTCTTCTTCACGCTGCTGCGCGATGCGATAGATCCGTCGTGCTTGTGATTTGGGGAGGTAGTCCACGGAAAAAAACCGTCCGTCCGTGGCTCGAAACGAAACCTCGGCGTACAGCACGCCTTCTTTTAGCTTTGCGTCCCTCAGGTACATCCAGAGGTAGTCCTCGAAATCGAGCTGGCCGAGCATCTTCTGGTGAAATAGGATGAATCGCCGATTCGTGATTGCGACGCAGTCCGGTGCAATGGCGATGGGCTTGGCCTGCACAGCGATGTACTCGAGCGTTTCTTGAGGAGTGAGGATCTGTGTGAGTCGGTCGTAGATTTTCGCCACGGTAGTTTCAGACTGACCGTCCAACAGAAAACTGGCAATCGGTGAATTGGCGGTTCGTTCAGCGGCCTCTTGAATTGCGCGCTGCCTGGCCGCTTCTTTCCTCGCCTGTTCCTCTTGATGAGCTTGTTCCTTCTGCCGCTGTTTCTCAGCTTTAACGGCCTTGCGTTGGCGATCTCCCTCCTCGTATTTGTTTCGTGCGGCTGGGATACGCTCCATCAATACCCACTGGCCTTTCGTATGGTTGGGGTGTGCAACGGGTGTGTTGAGTGCGATCTTGCCGTCCAGAGCAAGCTGCAAGAATTCGCGGTCGTCAAACGGACCGACAGTTGTGTCTTCAACCATGCCGGACTGTCGATAGTACCAACCGCTCATCGCTGTAATTCTCCCGCTGCCTGCTTGCTCACCTGTCAATTGCCGGCCTCAAGCTCTACTGACCTGATTGAGACGTTTTGGACGCCAGGCGTGATTGTGTTCATGGTATCGGACAAACACAATGCCTATGAGGATAACCGCCGAGCGACAAGCCTCCACAGGTATGCCCACGTGGGAAGTTGCCGGCTTGTGTTTACCCGCCGACGTCGCCCAGTGTTGCGTCCTCCGAACCCGTTGGAAAGTTTCCCGACTCGCCTAGTCGCCCCGCCACACGCCGCCACCCGTGTGACGACGTGGCAAGCCACCTACACACGCCGTTGCTCGCGAGGAAACGGGGTACGAGGCCATCAACAACCAGCCCATATTGGGTGCCCAGTATTGCTCGGGATATGCTCGGGATTCCCGAGCAATACCGGGCATCCCGAGCAGAGGAGGCTACGGAGTACCTGAGTTACTTCTTGATCCCGTACTTCTTGGGCAACTTCGTTCTCTGCTCATCCACCAAGGAAATGGCGGATGCTGACCTCTTGGCGAATCGTCCGGCGGTTCCTGAACGACGCGTCGAGTTCTCGATTGCTGACGGGAGGTGCCAGCAACGTCAGACAGCCCCGCTGCCATGAGGGCTTCTTGCCAGCCGCCGAACGTCTCTTGGGCGGCCGCCTCCAACTCAGGATCCTGGCGGCGTAAGTCGTCGAGACCACGGCGGCGAATGAAGCAGTCCTGCAGGCGGGCGATGATCTGCTCTGCCGTCGGAATGACTCCCGCGTCGGCGAGCGCCTCGGCCCAACTTTCAAAGAACCGGCGGACAACGGTTTTCAGGTGATTTCGACGGTAGGTCGTGACGCTCTGGGGCTCCCCGTGCAGGCGATGGATCTCGTCCATCACCCGTTGCTTCGTCCAGCGGCGCAGACGCGGCTCCATTCCGGCCGCCCGCAGTGCGTTGGACCAACTGCCAAATTGCCGTTCCGCGGCGGAAGTGAGCGCCCAGATCTCGCGGCGCGACGAGTTCAACGTAAGACCCTGTTGTCGGCGCCGCTGTATCTCCTGGAGGACCGTTTTTTTGGACCAGCGCCGGAGAGGCTGGTAATCCACCTCCGCGGCCGAGAGAGCGCGTCCCCAGCTTCCGTAGTACACGCAGGCGGCAGATTTCAGCGCGTGGTCCTTGGCCAATTGCGTGAGAGTTGCGCCTTGCTGCAGCCGGCATTGAATCACCTCCACGACGCGCGGGCGGGTCCAGGATTCGCGTCCGCTGCGGAGTCCGGCGGCTGATAATGCCTTCCTCCAGGTCCCGAAGTGCATCTTGGCCGCGGCGTAGAGCGCGTTGTCATATTTCCAGACCTTCGCCAGCGGCATGCCGTCCTGAACACGCTGCTGGATGGCCGCGACGATCGCAGATTGGTCCCAAGTGCTTCGGTAGCAAGGCACGCCTGCCGCGCGCAGGGCGTCTGGCCAGGAGCCAAACCGTCGGGCAGCGGAGTGGACCAACGAACGATCCAGCCTCCATTGTTCATGGGCCGTCCCTTCGGTGTGGCTGGCGCGGATGGCTTCAATCAGGCATGACTTGGTCCAGCGGCGATTGAACTTCACGGTCAGTCCGGCCGCCTGCATCGCCAGATTCCATCCTCCGCAGTATTTGCGCGCGGCGCGATGGAGCACGCCGTCTTCATACCGCATATTGTCCAGCGGCAACCCCTGCTCGTATCGATCTCGAATGGCCTGCACGACGCGCTGTTTCGACCACGGTGGCTTCGTCGGAATTCCCGCGGCGACCAGTGCGTCTCGCCAGGTGCGGAAGTGGACGGCGGCCGCCTGCCTCAGGCCTAGATCGTCCACTTGGCTTCGTTCCAGCGGCAAGCCCTGCTGTTGGCGTGCGAGGATGGCCTCCACCACCGTCTTGCGTGACCATCGTCGGGGAGCGCGGGCCCCGGGGATTCCGGCCGCTACCAGCGCCTGATAGAGGCTGCCGAAATGGTTGTAGATGGCCGATCGCAACGAACGGTCGTCTTTCAGGGCTTGCGAGACGGGCAGACCCCGTGCGTGTCGTCGCCGCAGCGCCGCGACGATGCGGGCCTTCGACCAGTTGGGTTTGCGATAGGGGAGTTTCGCCGCCTTCACCGCACGGCGCCATGTGCCGAATTGGACCCCGGCTGCCGCGTACAGCGCATTGTCGCGCCTGATGATCTGGTCCATCGAGACGCCCTGCTCGAACCATGCGCGCAGCGCGCCGATGACTTGTTCTTTGCTGCGGGCGATGCGCACGGGCGGCAGGCCGGCGGCCTCCAGCGCAGCCTGCCAACTGCCAAAATACCGGCGACCGGCGTCGTACAGTCTTTTGTTGTGGGAACTGGCGACCGACAGCCCACGTTGGTGAAGCTGACGCAAAGTCTCCAGTACGCGCTGGCGTGTCCATCGACTGTAGGTCATGAGTGCTCCTGAGAATGATTTCGTCTGGTCCGTCGCTGGCCCCCGCTCCGGATTCCGCTGTCGCCGCCCGTGTGGCCACGTGTCGCGGCGTGCGGACTCCCTGGTTCCCGCGTACCAATTCCGCCAGACCGGCGTGCCACGTGCCACCGTGGGCGACCACGGCGTGCCTACTTCGTCTGGCGCGTCGCGGGACGTCTCACGTGCGGAAGATCAATGCCGGCGGCCGAGAGCGCGACGTGCCAACGGCCGAAGTACCGTGCCGCGGCTCGAACTAACGCCCGGCCGGCGCTGGTGGAGTTGACCAACTGCCCGCTGCGGTGCAGGGCCTGCAGTTCGGAGATAACGAGGGACTTGTTCCACGTTCCGTTTTTTGAACGCGACGGATTCTTGGCTTCCATCGAGCGAACTGTGCCTTCATCGGTTCCAAGACCTGGGGCGGCTCCAGCAGGTGACGCCGCCGGTATTTCGTCAGAGGGCAGTTTTGTCCCTTTCTTGGTGAACCCCGCGGCACGGAGCGCCTTTTCCCAGCTGCCGAACATGTGTTTGGCGCAGACCGCGAAGGCACGATTGTCCCGACTCACGTCCATCCAACGCAAGGAAAGCCCATGAGCTTGACGCGCTGTGATCCCCTCGATGATGTGTTGCCTGCTGGGCCTTTGGTCCGGGGGATAGGGCCGCACGTGCCTGGGATCCACGCCTGCGGCAAGCAGCGTCTGACGCCAGCTTCCGAAGTGTTGTACTGCCGCCCGGTAGAATCGCCACTGGCGAACGCGTACGTGGCCGGCCGTGAGGTTTTCGCCATCTTTGCACATCCGCTGGACCGTTCGAACGATCACCTCCGGTGGACACATCCGCTTCCGAGCGAGAATTTTCGCACTGAAGCCAGCGTAGCGCAGCGCCGTCTCCCAGGTGCCAAACGTGTCGCAGGCCAGCGTGAAAAGCGTGGGATGGTCGCGTGCGACGGGTTCTTCGTTCAGGTCGAGCTGCATCTCATACCGCTCCACGATCTGGCGAATGACCTCTTGGCGGGACATGCGTATTCCTATTTCTTATTGGCTGGTGTACGAAGCGTGGGCGACGTCCGTGAGCGTCAAGTCGCGCCGCGGGCGCTCCCCGATGGCCGCCATGACCGCCTGCTGGTTCCACGTCTGTCGGTCACGGGGTTGCTCCCTTACGTTGACCGTTCGCCCGAGTGGCCGGCACGGCGTGCCGACTGCGGGACACCGGCGGCCATCAGGGCCTTGCTCCAGTTGCCGAACCGAGCCAGCGCTGCGGCATAGAGCCGCTTGTTGGCCGAATACGTGAGCGGGCGTCCGCGGATGTAGAGGTCCTGGATCGCCTCGACCACCCGCTGACGTGTCCAGTACTTGGTACGCACCTTGGTTTGGCCGGGCGGCAATACCCCCGCAGCCCGCAGCGCGACCGACCAGCGACCGAAGAAGCGTTCGGCGGCGTCGTACAACCGGCGGTCTTCCACCCGACTACTGCGATCGAATTGCCCTTCATCGAACAAACGGCGGAGTTCATCGAGGAGCGCCTGCTTGCTCCACCTCCGACGCGGGCGGGGTTCGAGTCGGGCCGCGACCAGGGCCTTGCTCCAGTTGCCGAACAGGCGGCTTGCCGAATGGAAGAGCTGCGGATCCGTCGCTTTAGTCAGCGGTAGTCCACGTTGGTGCAGCCTGTGGATCTCGTGCAGCACTTTCTGCCGCGTCCACTGGCGACGCGGCGTGCGGCTCGTACGGGTGGGATGGAAGCCGGCCGCTGTGACGGCCGCGTTCCAACTGCCGAACAGCCGGTGAGCTGCGGAAACTAACGATTTCTCCACATGGCTGCAGCTCAGTTGCCGCTTACGGCGGCCAAGTCGCCGCAGTTCGCCGATCACGCGTTGGTGGCTCCAACGGCGACCCTCCTGAATGCCGGCTGCGGCCAAGGCCGCTCCCTGGCTGCCGAAACACTTGCGCATCGCTTCGCATAGCGGGGGAAACTCGCGCCACAAGCTCTTGACTGGCCGCCCCTGAGCCTGCCACGCCCGCAATTCCTCGATCACTCGCTGTTTCGTCCACCTCCGACTACCAGTCGGGGCTATTCCCGCGGCATGGAGGACCGTCTGCCAATCTCGGAAATAGTGGTACGCAGCGGAACACAAACGCCGGTCCACCACGGCGATCTTGTGCATCGGCACTCCTTGCCGCTGCCAGTCGCGGAGCGCGGCCAGCACACGCTCCGGGCTCCATTTCCGCTGGGTCCGCTCGAAACCCGCTGCGACCAGAGCTTCCTGCCAGCTGCCGAAATGTCTCCAGCCGGCGTAGTACAGCGACCTGTCGTGGCGCCACACGGTCGTCAGCGACAGGCCTTGTTGATGAAAGCTGCGAATGGCCTGGAGCACTCGCTCTTGGTCCCATTGGCTAGCCATCCTACGCCTCCGTGCTGTTGATGATCTGCTCGAAAATCTCCAACTGCTCGGGGTACTTGGTGGACAGGTACTCTCGCAGGCGAGGGTTGGAGACAAGCGAGCGGACGTACATCACCAGCTTCATGAGGTTCGTGGCGTACTGGCGATAGAGGCTGGAATAGAAGTCCTGCTGCTGCTCCGCTTCCCGCAGCCGATTGAGCAGGCTCGTCTTCTTCTCTTCCGTCCGGTTCCAGGGCGTGCGCTGGCTGTTGGTCTTGGCCCGTTTGGCGACCGGCGTTTTGAGCACCATTCCCTTGGCGAACGTGACGCTGTAGTCGTTGCAGGATTCCATGAGCGCCAGGATCTCGGTCTGGCGTTCCGGTTTGACGAGGGCCAGTTCCTTGGCACTCTGCAGCGACAACTTTCCGGCCTCAAAGGCCTTGGCCACCAGGGGGTCCAAACGCTTCAGCAGTCCGGCGTTGAGCCGATGGCTGATCCCCGAGATCCCCAGGGCGCTGGCGATGGTCGACTCGTCCAGCTCCTCCAGCGATTTGCGCAACATGCGCATTTCCTGGGAGGCGGTGAGCTGGTTCACCATGCGGTTGGGCGTGAAGGCTTCGCGCTGATTGGCCACGATGCAGGGCACCGTTTCGACTCCCATTTCGAGGAGCATGGGATAGCGCAGTCCGCCGTCGAGGATTTCATAGTTGTCTCCCTGGCGAAACACCACAAAGGGATCGATGAGCCCGACGGCCCGCAGACTGGCCTCGATCCTCTGGAGGTACTTCTTGCTGACCTGCCGCTCATTGCGGGGTACCAGTTTGACGATGGGTACGTCGACGGCATTTACAAGGTTGGCGTGACTGATCATGAACGTTCTCCACGGTTACGTTTCATAGGAAAAATCTCCCACCAGTTGCGGGCGACCCGCGAGATTCTCGTCGGTCACCAGCTGCATCCATTCCGGATCCTTCCACAGCGTGTTGATCCCGCTCAGCAGGGCCAGAAAGCGGTGTTCCTTGGTTTTGGCCTCGCGGACATACGAGGTCTTGGCCTGCGTGGCCGTTTCGATATCGTGCTTGAGCTGGACGACGGTGTAGTTGGGCGCGGGTTGCCGCTTCTTGCTTTCCCGCCCCCGGGCCATGATGATCCGCCGGGCTTGGGCGAAGTTGTACGTGGTGACCAGTCCCTCGTCGAACGCGTCCATCAGCACGTGCTGGATCTGGGAGTCGTCGGAGCCCGCTACGAGCACGGCAAATGTGATCGGAAACACGCCCTGCTCGACGCCGTGGATCAGGCGATCTTCCCCCTGTTCCACCAGGCGGATGTAGTCTTTGATGTACCCCTCCGTCTTGCAGGCAATCGCTGCGATCTGCGGGTAGTCCCAGCCTTCGTCGCGCAGTCGCTTCAGCTCGCGGGCGAAATCCATGCTGCCCGGTTTGGTGCGGGCGATGTTCTCGATTAGCGATTGCAGGTACGCCTCTTTGCGGGTGCAGGTCACGACTTCAGCCAGGATCGTATCCCGGCCCAGCCGCTGGTGAGCCAGCAGGCGCCCCTCGCCGCAGATCAGTTCGTACATGCCGGTACGCTCGAGAAACTTGTCGTTCACACGGATGGGCTTGAGCAGGCCGACGCGGTCGATGCTCTCGACGTTCATGTCGAATTGCTCTTTGTCCCGGTTGCGGGAGTTGATCACCTTGACTTGCGTGATCGGAATCTCGGCATAGCGGCGCGCGCTCATCGGCGTAATGCCGTTGTTGAAATCCATGGCGGTGGTTCCTCAGTTCTTCAATAGGTGCTGCAAGAAGGCCAGGTCGGTGCGGCCAAACAGGTCGATGCGGGGGGAAGCGGAGGAGAGCCGCATGGCGTCCTTCCCCGCCAGGAGCCGCGGCAACGCCACGTAGCCCAGGATGTCGAGTTCCTTGTGGTCGGAGAGCAGGACGCCGAGCGTCAGGTCGACCACATTGCGGGAGTCCGGGCGGAAGGGCCAATAGGCCGAGTAGCCGTGCGGGATAGGCACGGCGGGCTGGATGGAGAGCGTCAGCTTCTGCTCCAGGACGAGAAAGTCCGCGTACGTGAGCACCTCCGGAATCTGCTCGCGGATCTGCTCGTAGACCAGTTGCCGGGCACGGTCGCGATGGTCTCGGTACAGTTGTTGGAAAGCAAAGTCCAGCGAGCCGAACGCCCGTGCGTAGGTCCCCGGCTTGGGCAGCTCGGGATTCAGCCGCAGCAGCGATGGGCAGAACAGGCCGTGCTCGTTGTAGAGTGAGCCCAGTTCCCGCAGCATGTATTCGGGGTCGTACTTGCGGCGGCGTTCGGCCAAGATCTCCTGGGCTTTGATGAACTGCTCCAGCTCGATGACGCCCTCGAATGCTTCCTCGGTGCGGACCCACTTCTCGGGCGGGTTGTACCGGCGGGGTGTCTTGAGCTTTTGACTCGTCTTGTTGTAGGTCAGGGTTCCCACGTACGTCGGATTGCGCAGCCGGCCAAGTACGGCTCCGGGGCTCCACCGCGAATTGCCGGGGGAGGGAATCCCGTCGTTATTCAGCCGCTCGGCGATCCGGTGGTGGGAATGTCGCAGCTCGGTAAACTCATCGAAGATGCGGCGAATGACCGATACTTGCGACGCGTCGCCAGCAACCAACGTTACTCGCTGGTTCTGAATCGCCTTGTGCTGGCCCGGTTCCAGCGTATGCAGCGGTTCGCGTTTCTCGTCGAGCAGAATCCGCTGCGTAGCATACGGCGGCGAGCCACCCGGCCAATAACCTTGCTGCACGATCCGCACTTCGCCGCGAAAAACTTTTTCCGACAGCTCCTTGCTGTATCTGGCGGCGCGGAACCGCTCGAATTGGACGTAGACCGGATACAGCGGATCGTCTTCTTTGGGCATCCCGATCGTGACATAGATCACCTGCTTTCCGTGTTTCTTGCATTCGGCGCTGTATTGCGCCGACAGGTCGATATCCTGAAAGCGGCCCCAGCGAGACACGTCCAGACAAAGTACGTAAGTGAAGTCGTAACGCTGCTTGACCCACTCCTCCATCATCCGCGTGAAGGCGGGGCGGCCTTCGGCGTTGAGTCCCGACTTGCCGGCGTCGGCGAACTCTTCGATGATCGCGATCCCGGCCTTCTCGGCCCATTCGCGGACCTGCTCCTGCTGAATGGAGATCGAGTTTTCTTGCCTGTCTTGCGCCGAGTGCCGGTAGTAGGCCACGGCCCGGTGACTCGGCAGGTTTTGCACCGGATCGCTCGTGGCGATTTCCCACCATTGTCCCATCGTGCATGCTCCTTGAAGTGCGGGGGCGGTTCGTGAGAGCGATGTGCTCTCGCCGTCAAGGACAGGACAGTTACGCTAAGCGGCCAGCAGGGATCAAGCGTTGATGAACAGGAATCTCCACGGCGACAAATCGATCGGTCCCGCCGTGACGGTCACCAGCCTGACGTCGTAGTGACGGAACCCCGCCGCCAGTTGGTAGAGGTGGTCCATTGATCGCGAGAGACGATCCAGCGATTCGATCACGACGCAGTCGATCTGGCCGGATGCGATATCCGCCAGCATCTGTTTCAGAGCGGGGCGGGTCAGATGGCCGGCCGAGTAACCGACATCCTGGTACGTCCCGACGCAGGTCCAGCCATGCACCTGTCGTTCGGCAATGTAGTCACAAGCCGCCTGCCGCTGGCTGAGATGCAATTCTTCGTGATTGATGTCGTTGCCGACGTTGGTACGCGTGTAGATGGCACATCGAACCATGGGTGTCTCCTGGTTTGGGTGTGAAGAACGGGGTACCAGGTGACGACCGTTACGCTAAGCGGCCAGCAGGGATCAAGGGGCGATGCGATGGGAAATGGAGAGCCTTGCCACCAACGAAATAAGGGGCACGCAGGCGGAGGATCCATCCTGCGCACCCCCGACAACGGGAGTCGCTCTCCCATGTCGCCGTTAGCTGTTTGAAGCAACCGACGCCTCGTGCAGAGCTTCACTGGCCGTCCGCGGATGCAGTTGATCCCACTGGTTGACCAGTTGCAGGTAGACTAGGCGGATCGTGCCCGTTTCGTTCAGATTGACCATCGTGACGTGGCCCACGCGATCCTGCTGTCGAACGCGGAGAGGAACCTCGCGTCGCCGCCGCATGCGCAGCGCGAGTACGTACAGAATCTCGTTCCCCTGCGGCGTCCACTGGCGAAGCATCTCGTCGAGTTCACAGTGTCGAACTTGCGAGTAGCCCACCTGTGAAAACTCCCGCATGATCTCGATGTCGTGCTCGGCTGCCCACTCTTGGATGGCTTGCCTCTGCTGGCCGACCGAGAACACAAATGGGTCCTCGATCGATTGAAAGTAGTAGGCCACAGCCCGGATGCGCGGAGGCTCCCCCGCGAGTCTTCCCAATGTCTCCCGTGTCATCGTCTGTCTCCCGTAATCTGTGTCTTCGGGCGCGGCGTGCGCCCGACACACGACAGTTACCGGCTCAGGCGAGCAGGGATCAAGCGCTGAGGGGAGGAAAGAGCGGCGAGTGTTCACGCTTTCCGTCGTTGTTGCATCGACGGTGGAATCGCCAATGTTTTTGGCTGCGAACTAGTGCCCACTCGCATCGCGGCGTGGACAGTTCCAGGACCGCGCGCCCAACATGGCCGGCGTTCGACATCATTTGGAGCAGAGACGACGTGTCGCTCACATGTACAGTGCGCTTCGCCGCGGAAAAAAGCCGACAGTGCGATTCAGCAAGATCTCGTTGCCGATAAGCCCTTGGGTTCCAGCCATTGCGAGGGTCATGCCGAGCAGTCCGGGAAGTGTGCCGCAGCGAACGGTGAACGCAATGCTGCTCAACGTCAGGGGAACGTGATACGTCTCGCTCTCGAACTGCCCGATGCCCAGATAGAAGTCCGTGATGGTGCCGGCAGGAGGGAATTGCGAAATCAGCGATTCCTGAAAGTAAGAAATCTGCGCGCCCGTATCAAAGAACATTCGGTATTCGGCATCGGCAATCTGGGCTTTGAGCATGGGAATGCCCATAAACTCGGACAATCGCACCGCCTGGCCGCCATGCTGCAACTCAGTTTTGGAAATGGTGAGCGTGCCGCCGGCCGCATCGAGAAGATGGTCGAAGTGTCCCAGCACATCGGCGCCAAGCAATCCGGCGCACGGGACGCCGACGAAGCTCGAAAGAGTTGCCTCGGAAAGGCCAAAGTAACTCTTGGCAACCCGGAACTGTTCGCCGGCAATTTCTATGCTTGTGCCGGCGCCGAAACTCGTCGGTGCGCCCGAATCGAAAAGCCACAGATTCTCATCCAGTTCCACAAACAGATGGCCGTCCTTGAACACCAATGGCAGCGTCGTCATTCCCGCTCCTTTCGAGTCACACGTCCGAGGGATTATCCATCAGCGGCAGTGCTCCCGCGAGTCCGCGGCGTTGCATTGTGCCCGCCGAGCAAAGCGAAGTCCAACAATCGTGTTTCGTGTGCGGCAATGAATCCGAAGACGCAAACCTTTGTGGAGTGCGCGCCGAACGGGTTGGGGGACGCAACCTGCATCGCTACGGGCGGAAGTATTTCGACGTGACGGTACTCGCGAACATTGCTGGACTTAGGACTTTGTCGCCGTCCGGCCTACTAACGGGCGTAGCAGACATGCGTTCGATGAACCCTTCTTGCCGGAGTCAGACATGAAAGACGAACACAGGGAACTGTTGAGAAGAGCCATGGACCAGCGTTACGACATGGCCAAGGCAATCTGGCTGACGATGAAAGCGATCGACTACCAAACGCTGGCCATCTGTGGGGCAGGCATTCGGTCGATGTCAAATGCACCCAGCACGGATCAAGCAGCGAAGAATGCCGAAGCCCATGCGGCGTCGGACTGGGCCGTCTGCGTCTGGTTCGAAGCTCTTGCGCTGTCGTTGTTTCTTCAGGGCAAGATCAAGATCAGCGGCAACGATGCGAATGGCGTTGTGTACCACTTCGAGAAGCATCGACTCCCCGCCGATGCGCCGCAGGCGTTCGTGAATTTGTTGACCTACGTCTCCGAAGAATGACACCGCGATTGGCCTGGGACGTTCCAAACAAATATCTTGACATCATGCCATGGCAAGATATACTTCCAGCATGGAACCATGGGCTGATGACATTTTTTCGTTGAACGAACTGGCCGAACAGGTGAACGTCGAGCCGCGCACCATCCGCAGCTATATCGAAAAAGGGCTGCTGCCGGGTGCCGAGGCTCGTGGCCCGAAGTCCTTTTA
>CAIPEB010000572.1 GCA_903863885.1 uncultured Planctomycetaceae bacterium
GGAATGATGCCCGGTATGGCCTCTGGCGGTGAAGAAGGCATGGGAATGGGAATGGGCGGGTATCCGGGAATGCCCGGTATGGGCGGAATGCCGCCCGGTATGGCCTCTGGCGGTGAAGAAGGCATGGGAATGGGAATGGGCGGGTATCCGGGAATGCCCGGTATGGGCGGAATGCCGCCCGGAATGGCTGCGGGCGCCGAAGAAGGCTCGGCCATGGGCATGGGCATGGGAATGGGGGGCGGCATGTATGGCGGCTTCGGGATGTCGGGTTCGATGTCTTCTCGTCCCCCCGCCGAATACGCACTCGTCCGGTTCTTCGACATGACGGCTGAGAAAGGCCACAAGTATCGCTATCGCATCGCCGTTTTCCTCGAAGATCCGAACCATCCGCAGATGGCCGCCATGGAGCCGAACGAACGAAATCTCGACGACTCGGTCAAGACGCGGCTCAGCGCCGTGATCAAGGAAGAAAAGGACAAGAATACTCGCACGTACTGGGTCCGCACGGACTGGAGTTCGCCCAGCGACGTAGTTTCAGTCAGCCCCGATCCGATCGCGTTGGCCGGGAAGATTGACAACTATCGTCCGTCGGCGATTCCGAACTCCACACAGACGATTCCGCCGAATGAGCCGAAGGGGACCGTGATGTCGGTGGTTTGGGACGACGCCCTTGCGGTCGACGTGCCGGGCAGTCTTGATGTCAACCGCGGCACCGTGCTGAACTTCAAGGCCAACGCGGACGTGATTCACCCGGTAACGCTTCGCTACAAGACAGTGGAGAATTTCGATTTCCGCACAAACAACTGCGTGGTCGACATGCGAGGTGGCGAAGATCTGCCCGGGTCGGACAAGGAACCGCTGGGGGCTCTGGGTGAATATCTTGTTTTGACGGCGAGCGGTGAGTTGGAAGTCCGTGACGAGTTGCAGGATTACGACTCCTTCCATCTGCACATGCCTCCCGAAGCGCCCGCGACGCCGACCACCGGCTATCCGGGCATGGAGGGAGGACCTCCGGGAGCTGAAGGCGGCCATCCTCGAATGCCGGGTGGCCCGGGTGCGCCTCCGGGTGCGGAGCAACCGGGCGGAGGCCGGCGGGGCCGGGGGAATCGCGGCACCTAGTGCGCGTGGTACCTGGGTGCGGAAATCGCCTGACTTCAGCGGAAATCCCGTGACTGCGTCTTGAGACCTCGCAGTTGCTGCGACAGGTCAGCAAGATGGCTGACCACGACGTGGACTACGGAGTCCTTGATCTGCAGGCGTCCTTCAGCAAGCCATGCGGGGGACGTGCGTGCGATCTCGTAGAACCGTTGCCATACCGTCTGGTGTACGACCAGGTTGATCGTTCCCGTTTCATCTTCCAGGGTGACGAACGTGATCCCTTTGGCCGTGGAGGGGCGTTGCCGCATCAATACCAGTCCGGCGACACGGACGTAGCGGTGGTTTGACAGGGACGCCAGTCTCGAGGCTGGTACCGCGCGTAATCGGTCCAGCTCTTCTCGGTGGAAGGACAGGGGATGTGCTTTCAAGGAAAGGCCGCAACTGCGGTAGTCCGCATGCACTTCTTCCTGGGGCGGCATGACCGGCAGTTCCGGAGTTGATTCGTCGGCCTGCTGGTGTTCCCAAAGCGGTTGAGACGCACCCATCGGCTCCTGCGCAAGAGCATCCCACAAAGCGGGCCGGCGTCCCCGCCCCAGCGAGCCGAACGCATCGGCTTGGGCCAGCCGCACGATAACCGCCCGCCCCAGACGCGTTCTCCTGGCAAAATCGTGAATGGACGAGAAGGCTCCCCGCGCACGGGCTTCTTCCACCGCCTCCGCAGCAGCGCGCGGCAATCCCGAAACCAGCAGCAGTCCAAGACGAACCGACAACCGGGAGTGCCCGGAAGGGGGCTTCGCCTCGCAACTCGACGCGCCGGATTCCTCCAGCGTGCACTCCCAGCTGCTGAAATTCACATCCACCGGCCGCACTTCCACGCCGTGCTGCCGCGCATCGCGAATCAGTTGAGCGGGAGCATAAAATCCCATCGGCTGGCTGTTGATCAGAGCGGCGGCAAAAGCGGCCGGATGATAACGCTTCAACCATGCAGAGACATAGACCAGCAGCGCAAAGCTGGCTGCGTGAGATTCCGGAAAACCGTACTCGCCAAAGCCCCGGATCTGCCGGAAGACCTGATCGGCAAAGGTTGCCGAGAGCCCGCGAGCAAGCATGCCGTCCAGTAGCTTCCTGCGAAACTGATCGATCAAGCCGGGGCGTCGCCAGGCCCCCATGGCTCGCCGCAACTGGTCGGCCTCCCCCGGCGTAAACCCCGCCGCCACGACCGCCAGCCGCATGGCCTGCTCTTGAAAGATGGGAACGCCAAGCGTCTTGTGCAGGACCTGCCGGATCTCCTCGTTGGGATAGGTAACGGTCTCTTCGCCCGCCCGTCGACGGAGATACGGGTGCACCATCTGCCCCTGAATCGGTCCCGGCCGCACAATCGCGACCTCGATGACCAGATCGTAATAACATCGCGGCCGCAGACGCGGCAGCATGCTCATTTGAGCCCGGCTTTCAATCTGAAATACGCCCATCGTGTCGGCCCGGCTGATCATGTCGTAGACCGCCGGATCTCCTTCGGGGATGGCGGCCAGCGTCAAAGGCGGGCGGCTGCGGGACGCCAACAGATCGAAACACTTGCGGATCGCCGTTAACATGCCAAGCGCCAGACAGTCCACCTTGAGAATGCCCAGTTCGTCGAGATCATCCTTGTCCCATTGCAGAACCGTGCGTCCTTCCATGGCGGCGTTTTCAATCGGAGCCAGTTCGCAGAGCGGCCCGCGGGTCATCACCATTCCGCCCACGTGCTGCGACAAGTGGCGGGGGAAACCGATCAGTTCATCGACCAGGTAAACCAGACGCCGGCCGAGATCGGATTCGGGGTCGATTCCCGCCTGCCGGCAGCGTTCCGCCAGCTGAGGCTCGTCGCGATAGCCCTCGACCAGCTTGGCCAGCGAATCAACTCGATCAAGCGACAGGCCAAGCGCCTTGCCCACGTCACGCACCGCACTGCGGGCACGGTAGGTGATCACCACGGCCGTCATTCCGGCATGGTCGCGTCCATACTTTTCATAGAGATACTGCAGCACTTCCTCCCGCCGCTCGTGCTCGAAGTCCACGTCAATGTCCGGCGCCTCGTTGCGTTCACGACTCACGAACCGCTCGAACAGCACGTCCGTGCGGTCCGGATTCACCGCCGTAACGCCCAGGCAGAAACAGACCGCGGAGTTGGCTGCGGATCCGCGGCCCTGGCACAGAATGCCCCGGCTGCGGGCAAACCTCACCAGATCCCAGACCGTCAGAAAATACGCTTCGTAGCGGAGTTCTTCGATGAGCGTCAGTTCGTGCGCGAGCAGCTGCTGCACTTTATCGGGCACGCCGCCCGGATAACGGAGCAGGGCGCCTCGCCCGGCCAGCTCGCGAAGATACTGCATGGCGGTCTGGCCGCGCGGCGCCAGCTCCTCGGGATACTCGTACCGCAACTCGTCGAGTGAAAACTCGCAGCGATCGCTGATTTCTCGAGTCCGCGCCAGCGCCGACGGCTGCGTGGAAAAAGCCGCAGCCAGTTCCGCCGCGGTCCGAAGATGACGCTGTGCATTCGGAAACCGCCAGGCCCCGCATTCCGCGACCGTCGTGCCGTGGCGGATCGCCGTGAGCACATCGTGCAGCACCATGCGGCCGGGAACGTGATAGTGCACTCCTCCCGCAGCCACCAGCGGCAGACGACTGATCCGGGAAAGCCGCGCATGCTCCTCCAGCCGCCGCTCGTCATCCGGCCCGCAGTGCGTTTCAACGATCAGATAGCCCCGGTCGCCGAACAGTTCCCGGTAGCGGCACAGTTCGCGGCAGCTCAACGGGCGACTCGCATCCGCCGTATCGCGCACCAGCACTCCGGCCAGCAGTCCCTCCTGATGCGCCGCCAGATCCTCCCATGTCAGCAGGCAGTCCCCCTTGGCCGCTCGGCGGCGCCCGACGGTGATCAGTCGCGACAGCCTTCCATAGGACGCACGGTCCGGCGCCCACAGCACCACCGCCCCCGCATCCGTCGTGTGAATTTCGGCACCGATGATCAGCTTGAGCGATCGATCCTTGGCGGCCACATGCGCGCGCACGACGCCGGCCAGCGAATTGCGGTCCGTGACCGCCAGCGCCCCATAACCCAGCTCGCAAGCCCGCCCCACGAGTTCGTCCGCGTGGGAAGCTCCCTCGAGAAAAGAGAAATTCGTTTTGCAGTGGAGTTCGACGTACATGGAAGCGACGCCTCACTCGAACAGCCCCTGCAGAAACCAGCATCCATCCTCCAGCTGCCGGAAGAGCCAGAAACGATGGCCCGACGTTGATTCAACGCGGTAGTAATCCCGACGGATGCTGCGCCCGCGCCACCAACCGGTTTCAATCCTCTCCGGCCCCCACGCCCGGCGCACCTGATGCCAGTCCTGCTGATGCCGGAACCGAACGGGCGGTCCATCCGGCGCCACGGCGAATACGCGAATCGGATGCGGCGGATCGTAGAACCGCAAAGGCCGCTGTCCGGGACCAAACGACTGAACGCTTCCCGTCGTCATCCCGGCGGAAGACGCCCCGGTCGGAAACGATACGGCCTTGGCCTCGGCATCCAGCGCCGGAACCCAGCGGCACGCATGTTCCGGCTGCGCCTCGGGCAGCAACAGCGGCCGCAGCACCACCCCGCTCCCCATACGGCTGCTCAACCGATCCACCAGCCGGGCCAATTCACGCTGCTGAACATGCTCGTCGCTTTCCCACAGATCCCGCTGGCGGCGATGCCGTCCCACGGTCCACGCGATGCGAGCCGACACCTGCCGCACCGGCCCCGGCAAGCGAAGTTTCTCCAGCTGCAGACGAACCAGCCCCAGCCAATGCGCCGCATCGGCTGCCGGACGAAACAGATTCACTCCGCAATCCACGGGCTCCACGCCGGCCGAAGACACACACTCGAAGCGCAACTGCAACTGCAGACCCAGGCGTTCCTGAGCCATCAACTGCCGGGCCAACTCCTCCAGCACCTCACGCACGCCGGCTTCCACCACGAACTGGCTCGCCGATGGATACTCCCACGACCGCTGAGCCGCAAACTCGACCGGCGGCCGATGCGCAATCAGCACTTCCTCCGCCGCGCCGGACGCCTGATCCAGACGCACCAGTACCGACTGGCCGAATCGCGCGGACAGACTGGCCCGGGGCAATCGCAGCAAGTCTCCGATCTGCTGAACGCCCAATTCCCGCAGCAGCGATCGCGCAGGTTCCGCCAGTCGCAAAGCCTCCACCGGCAACGGCCGCAGCGCTGCAAGCGACTCGCCCAAAGACACGATACGGAAAGAAAACACCGCCGGACAAGAACACACCTTCTCTTGCCCCGACCTTTCCTCTTGTTCCCGATTCTCTTCGGGCAGGTTCAGCCCGAAATGAGCCATTGCCCATGCGGTGCCGAACGTGTCGGCCAGAGCGGCACGGGCACGGTAGCCACGGTCATGCACCGCGGCCAGCAACTGTTCCACAAGTCGCTTCTCACTTCCGAACCAGCAGCCCAATCCGGTCACGTCCAGCCACAAATTGCCCGCGTGCACCGAGGGAAACAGATCCGCTTCGGCCGACTCCTCCAAACCAACCCTGGTGCCGAATTCCTCGCACACCTCGGCCAATTGCAGCAATTCGGCGCGATCCGCGTCGGGATCGCAGGCCGCATGGCACCAGGCACGACAACGCGTCCCTCCCTTGCCCGTCTCTCTATCCGCCGCCTCTGCATTGGCCGCCTCCCCGTTCGATTCGGCCCTCGGCGAATTTCCGGCGACGGCCGGCGCCGCCCCTTGTGCTACATCCGGCACGGCACACTTATCAGCATTTTTCCTCGAACGTTTTCCGGCACTCTGTGCAGCGCCGCTCATTGACCGCCCCAGCGAAGCGGCTTCGGCCAACGGCATGCCGGGGCGAATGCCGGCGGCCCGGGCCTGCTCCGAACAGGCGACGACATAATCGCCTCGATGGCCGGTTCGCGTCTGAATGACCAGGCTGCCTTCAAGCTCGGGCCGAGCGACGACGAGACGCTGGATGGGCCAATTGGGCAGCCAGAGGCAGAGCATGCGCTTCATGACGGCGATCCGGGCAAGCTCCACTCCGCGGCACGGTCACCGAGGCAGCACGAACTTCACCCGTCTCCTCATCCAGTTCCAAATCCACACTACCCCCCGGAACGCCCCCTTTGCAGTGCGTGATCTCCACCCGCATCCGCCGCAGCCCGACAGAAACTCGAGGCTGAACCCACAACTGCACCTGAGACCAGGAAGGCTGTCCTCGCATCTTCGCGGGCCGTACCAGCAACCCCAGCCCGCCCCCCTGCTCAGCCGCCAACTGCAGACGCCGAAACCAACGCCAGTCCAATTGATCCACCACAGCCCAGGCGGCTCCGACTCCGGGACAACGCAGCGCCTGGTCCAACGCCCACAACTCTTCCTCCGCACGTGCCGCCCGCACCACGAAAGTCCGCTGCAAATCAATCCCCAGTGAGGCAGCCGCCGGAGGATAAAATTCCCGCCGCCGATCCATGACCACCAGCACCCGCCCCCCTGCAATCGCCTCCCGCGCTGCCAGCATGGCCAGCGTCTGTGCTCCGCTCCCTCCCTTATCCCCCAACCATTCCACCAAGATTCCCGGACGAAATCCGGCTTCCGGCAACAAACCGTCCAGCGGCGTACACCCCGTACTCAACAGCCTCTCCCCACCCCCGGAACGGCTCCCCTCCAGCCGCTGAATCCGCTCACGCAACTGAGCCACAATATCTGCTGATATCCCGGCTCCTGCTGATATCCCGGCATTTGCCGAGATCCCGGCAATATCTCGATCTCGGGCAGTACTTTGATCGCCAGCCATGGTTCAATTCAAAACAAGACCTGCGTCAAACAAAACTGCATCAAAAAAAAACAAGACAATAGCCCAACCAAGACAATAGCCCTGTCGCCTCTCGTCGTTTCACATTGGCTTCAGCCCATTACTCGCGGGCTTCCGTTCCCGCCTTTAAGCGACTCGGATATTTACGCACCGATATTTACGCACTTGGCCCGCGTCTTCGGGCATGCACGTTTTCGTCCCGCGATCCTGCCCGCAACCGGCGACTGCTAGCAATCAGCGAACCTCGAGTAGTATACATTTGTATCGTATTTCAGTCAACGAACCTTGCAGTTTTTTCGCTCGCTGCAATAACGAACGCTCCTTTCGCGTTTCTAACAACAGGCAAGAACGCCGCCTATGAATATCCCGACCCCCGAGATCTCTGATGCCGACCGATTTTCGGATTGGGTCCATCAGTACGGCTCCGCGGTGCGAGGCTATCTGCGGGCCATGGTCCGCAATGATGCCGAGGCCGATGATCTGGCACAGGAGGTTTTTCGGCGGGCCTGGAAAGCACGTGACCGTTATCGCGAACAGGGAACTGCGCGGGCTTACCTGATGCGGATTGCAGACCGACTGGTGTATGACCGAAGCCGCCAGGACCGCAATGAAGTAAACCTGGACTCGCAGACCTGGGAGCGAATCGAGCCGATGTCGGGCGACCAACCATCCGACCGGCTGGACCAGACCGAAACCCGTCATCAACTGGCTGCCGCACTGGATCGGCTGACTCCCGTCCAGCGCCGCGTGCTGCTGCTGCGTTATTACGGACAGATGAGCTTCACCCAGATCGCCGAAAGCATTCCGTGTCCACTCAGCACCGCGCTGAGCCACTGCCGTCGGGGACTGTTGGCGCTGCGTGAATTGATGGCGGAAACTGTGAATTGACGAGCGATGCCATGCAAGACTCCATTGAACAACAACTGCGTGAACTGGAACGGATCACTTCCGACCAGCCCCTGCCGCCAGGCGAAAGCGACGCCGAAACCCTCGCCCTGCGCGAGAGTTGGTCGCGTCTGTCGGGACTGCTCGCCGCAGCCGACGAATCATGGGACGCCGACCAGTTCGCCCGAACCGTCCGGCCTCCGCGGACCGTCGCCTGGGCCAGAATCCTCGCGCTGAGCACCGCTGTGGCCGCAACACTGGCCCTGTGCACATGGTCTTTCTGGCCCGCACAAAGCCCTCTGCCGTCCGGCAACAGTCCAGCCACCGTCGCCCAGGCAGTGCCCTCCAGTCAGCCAGCGGCAACGCAAAGCACGGATCCGGCAAAACCGACCATGACCGACGCTGAACTCGCCTGGGACGACACGCTGGACGACCGCCTCAGTGAATTGAGCGGAGCACTGACCGTCGCCGGACGCTCGACGCTGCGCAGCGACAGTTGCCTGTCGGATCTCGACAGCCGGTTACAGCAGATAGCAAGCGAAATCGAAGTCAATTCGCTTTGAGCGACAACGTTATCGATACCCGTTCAGGCGATATCCCGTCGGAAACGCCTCCCGCATTCACGAGTTCAACTTGCCCGTCCGCAAGTCAGGCTGCTCAGAAGCCGAATTGCCCGTAAAAAATCTGTTCACACGCCACACGGATCGCATTGAACGCAAGGAGAAACGAACATGCCAGCCACTCGAGCCCTGAAGATATGCCTGTTGACTCTTGCGTGGACTTTCGCCGGCACGTCACTGGCCGCTGAGCCACCACGCGATTCGCGCAACTGGGACGACCAACCGCCCGCCGCGGGCGAGGCCAAACCACCTGCCGATGGCGAGGCGAAACCGACATTCAACCCGACGTCTGACCAGCCCGGACCGCCGCCTCCAGCGAAACCGGAAGGCCCGCACCGACCGCAACCCGAAGGCATGAATGAACCGGGACAACCGCCTTTCCCGCAAGGCCAGGTTGGACCTCACCCCGACCGCATGGGACCACATACCCCGCAACCCGGTATGCCCGGGATGCCCGGAGGGCTGCAACCCGGTATGCCCGGAGGCCCCCAGGGGGTCATGCCGGGATCGCCCTTCGGACCCCAACCGGGAATGCCCGGAGGACAACACGGTATGCCTGGCGGACAAAGGGGAATGTCAGGAATGCCGGGAATGCCCGGGATGTCCGGATCTCCTCTGGGCGGACGCGATAATCGCCGTCTGGAGGAACTGAAACAGTTCGATCCCGAAATGTACGAACTGGAGAAATCGGACGCGGACCTCGAACGGCAGACTTTCGAAATGGTCCAGCGGTACCGTCTGTCTCCGCGAGATCAGCAGGAAGCCGTCAAGAAACAAATCACCGAACTTGTGCAGAAGCACTTCGACGTTCGCCAGCAGCGTCGGCAGTTGCAATTGAAAAGGCTGCAGGAGGAATTGGAGCGGCTGCGAGCCGCCATGGACCGCCGCAATGAAATCCGCACGGAAATCATCGAAAGGCGCGTCATCGAACTGACCGGCAAGACTTCAGATTTGGATTTCTAACGCGTGACCGACACGACACGCGAATTCCGGGGGATAGCGATTTTTGCAAGGGAGCCAGTTATGATTTGGACCGCGAGGACACTCGCACTCACAGGATTGTCCGCTCTGGCAATTGCGTCGAGCGGATTTCGGGCATTTGCTTCGCCCGATGAAGGGCCGCAGCCCGACAGTTCCACTTCATGGGACATGCCCCAGCTGGATGATGCGCTGGCCTATCAGCCCCCGCCATCCAATCCGCCAGGAGGCCCCGAAGGCCAATTCCAGCCCGGCGGACCGGGCCCCCGTGATGGACGTGGCCCCGGCATGGGACACGGTCCGGGTATGGGAAATGGACCCGGCATGGGAAATGGACCGGGACCGCGTAACGGTCGAGGACCTGGTATGGACGATCGACAAGGACCACGCGATGGTCGAGGCCCCGGAGCAGACAACGGCCCGGGCCCCGGGTCTGTTGAAGAACGCTTGGGCAATCTCGATCGGCAGCTGAATAAACTGACACAGGAAGTGGAACAGCTCCGCGCTGAATTGCGCTCGCCGAATATGGACGGCGGCCCGCCTCGTGGCAACCGTCAGTTCGCCGGCCGAGGTCCCCGTCGCGGCTTCGGACCGCAGTTCGGCCAGTTCCCTGGACGTCCGTTCGGGCCGCCTCCGCAGCATTTCCAGGGTCAAGCGTACGGCGGTCGGGGCTTCGGCCGCCACGGGTTCGGTGGCCAAGATTATCTCGGCCAACGCGATCAGGGCTGGCAGCCTCAGCGTCCGCCTCACTTCGGACCGCAGGGCGGCCCGCCGCCGTGGGCTCGACGCGGCGACGGTTTCGGACGGCCGCAGGGTCCGCCGTTCGGCCCGCAGGGACCTGGCGGACAGCCTCCGTTCATGCGAGGCCCTGAGCCGCAGGGTCCCGGTCCGCAAGGATTCGGTCCGCAGGGTCAAGGTCGGCAAGGTCCGAGCCCCCAAGATCCGAATTGCGGCCCGAATCAAGGTCCAAACTGGGCACCGCCCGGCGGAGGTCAACCGCAACAGGGTCCGCAGGGCCCGCAAGGTCCGGCGTTTTTCCAACCGAACATGCCGCCCAATCCGGGTATGCAAAACCAGCCCGGCCCGGGTCCCGGCGGACAGCCGCCTTTCATGGGCGGACCCGGTCCTCAAGGTCCCAACTTGGGACAGCCGCGCCGTCTTGAATCGGCCGGTCCGCGGGACGGCGGTCCGGATGGATTCCGCAATCCGCGGCCGCAGTTTGATGGCCAGCAGGGCCCGGGGCCCAATGGACCACGAGAAGGTCGAGGACCTCGCGACAACAGCAATCGCGGGTGGTCCGAAGGTGACCAACGTCAGAATATGGGCCCTCCGCGCCAGGATGAGCGCCGACGACAGGAAGGCCCGGGCCGCGAACGCGACCAGCGAAGGCCGCACAACGGTCCCGGCGATCAAGGCGGCCCGAGAGATGAGGGCGGTCCCGGCCCAAACGGACCGCAAAACCAAGGCCCGCCACCGGGTGGTCCTGGCGGTCCGCCCCCCGGCCAGCCCAATAGTCCAGACGGTCCTGGCCCTCAAGGTGGTCCAGGCCCGCAGGGTGGCCCGGGTCCTGAAGGTGGCCCGCCGCCCGGTCCGCCCGCGTGACGCTAATCACACTGCGGAAGTTCGCACTGGGAACGAAGACACCGTGTGAAACGGCACTGCGGAGACAACGATCCAGCGGGACTTGTCTCCGCAGTTTCGTTTCTTGGCGCGACGACTCTCACTTCAATTCACCAACAGCGGCCAGGATCATTTGTGCGGCCGGCGCCCGGGACTGAGCTTCCTGCAACCAGCCTGTCGCACGCCGCTTGTCTTCGGCGCTGGCCTTGGGACTGACCAGCACATACGCAGCTTTGTAGACGCGACCGGTTGCTTCATCCTGCCCCATCACCTCGACGCCGAGAGCCACTTCGAGCCCTAAAGGCATGTCTGCGTGACGAAACCGGCGGTTCTTGCCTTCCGCCCGCACCACGATGTAGTCAGGCCCCGTCTCCACAACAATCGCCACGGACTGTTCTCCCAAGCCGATCTCGGAAGCCGCCGGCAGAGTCGATGCGGCGCGCCGCACGGCATCGTCAAAAACACGCACATGCTCAGCGAGAGCCTGCATTGCGGCAACTTGTTCCTTCCTGCGATCATCGACGGCTGACGATTCCGCGCGCAGAATCGCCTGTCTTGCCAGCGCAAAATCGCGAGCTCCGACGGCCGTGCGAGCCCGACGCAACTCGCTGCGGAACTCGTCGTCGCTCAGGCCGGCAGCGGACGGGGCGGCATAACCCGGCATCGGCCCCATGCCGGTCGGATCGTCTGGCGACACCTCACTCGGTTTTGACTGTTCCGATTGCGCGCTTGGCGCGGCTGCGACTTCGGGGACTTCCGAAGATTCTCCCGTCGTGCCGCTCGGCGGCCCGGTTTGCGGCGGCCCGCCTTTGTCCACTTCTTCGACTTTCGTTTCTGCTTTGCTGCGATCGTCCTTGCTCCCGTTCTGATGGCCAACGCCGGCAACAGGACGTGGCGAAACGGCCGGCCGTTGTTCGTTCCGGCGCGGAGGGGCGCTGATATCGGCCTGGACAGCCAACTGGTCGTCGGGCAGCACGGCCAGGGGATTTGCCGGAACGCGGGGTGACTGTTCCGGCCGACGTCCCAAATAGGCCGCGATCGCCGCGACAATCAAGAGTACGAACCCCATCGCGACGCCCAGCAGCAGCGGAGAAACCGACCTACGGCGAGCGACCGGTTCCAAACGGCCGCCACGTTGCGGACTTGCCGCAGAGGCCCAACCGCTCTGCGAACCAACGAACACCTCGGCCGTTTCAGCTCTTGGGCGAGTCGGCTCCGACGAAGCGACCGCTTCCCGGTTAAGTCCCTCGGCATGTGCGCGGCTGGTCGCTGCCTCGGTCACGGCCGCAATCGCTTCCTCCGGCGATTGATCGACCAGTTCCACGAACGCCGACAAGGGCACTTCAGGGGAGTCCTCGGCGTCGGATTCCGTTTGCCCAGACCCATGAGGCTCTTCATGGAACTGGCTCGAGGGGACGTCATCAAATCGGACGAAATCGCGATTGCCGGATGCCGGACTTGATGATCCATTTCCAAAGTCGCGCCCGCGACTCTCCGCGTCCGCCTCCGGACTCAGGGCTCCGGACTCAGGGCTCTTTGATTCTCGTTCCAGTTCCAGAACAAAATCGTCGGCGGTTTCAACCGGCGTTCTATCGGCGGGCTCTCGCGTGCCGCGACGAACGCTGTGCTTCGAGTATCCTGGCGGGAAGTAATTCAGATCCTCCGCCGGGTTCGGCGAGATTTTTTCGCCTTTTCCCGCCTCTGCCGCATCCGGCGACAACTGCTGGTCATAACGATGACGCTCAGCCGCGTCGGTCAGACACTGCTTGGCGGCGGCGATTTCATCGAGCAACCGGGCCCAGGCAGCCGCATGGCGTCCCGGTCGGTGCCCGCGCACCTTGGCCATCGCGTGATCCCCCGCCGCGATGATCCGACGCATGTCCGCCTCGCGGCGAGATATCCCCAGCAACTGATAATAGTCGGGCGGGCGCGTGCCGCATTGCAGGCCTAACCATGTTCGATACGGATCGAATTCATCAGCCACAGACCGAACCTCGAACGCATGACGCCGTTGCTTCGCAGGCCGGATCGGACCTGCTATTTCCTGCACTTTCCAATTTGAAAGGCTCGCCGAGCGGTATTTCTCATCGTAGACCGGCGGATGAGTGCCAACAAGCAACCGGAACGTGTTCGTTCTCCGGCAAGGAAACCGAAATCCGGGCAAAATCTCGACGGGAACTTTGCGATTCCGCTCAAACCGCAACGGCGAGTGAATCGTCTAGTTGGTGTGGACCGGCGGCATGGCAAAGGGCATGTCCGGGGTCCGTTTACTTGAGGACGATGAATCGTTCTACTAATGGAGGTCTGGGTATTTCCGCTACGGTTGCCGGTCGTCTGTCCCGACGCATCAGTCGGCTCCCGGACTCAAAACTCGTCTGAAGACCGGCAATCATTCCAGGAAAGCCCATGTCGCAGGGAAAGCGACAAGGCGCTGCGGATCGTACGGTCATCTCGAAAGAGAAGGTGCATTCATGAAACGGAAAGCATGGCTCTTGCTCGCTCTGGCGGTCATGTCGACGACAGGTTTTGTGGTCGCGGTAACGGGCGAACAGGCTCCGGGGAATCTCGCGATGAGTGAACGGCTGTTCAAGGACGGAAACTTCCAGGAGGCTTACGTCGGACTTCGCGCGTTGTGCGTACAGCCCGCCACGAGTTCCGGCGACACGGTCGCGGCTCTCAATCTGGCTGTGAATTGCCTGCAGCGTCTCGGCCGACTCGCGGAACTGGATCAACTGCTCGAAGAAGCAGTCGCTGCTCATGCCAAGGACTGGCGGGTCCTTCAGGCAGTCGCAACGCATTTCCGCTCGGTACCGCATCAGGGTTTTATCATCGCGGGCAAGTTCGAGCGAGGACCGCATCGCGGAGGCGGCAAGGCCGTCAGTTCGATGGAGCGGGACCGGGTGCGGGCCCTGCAACTGATGGCCGACGCCATCCCGTTGGCCGCGGCGGACGACCGGAAGGATGAAGTGGGCGACTTCCATCTCGCTCTGGCCGGCATGCTCCTGCAGGGCGAGCACGGCAACAACGCTTGGCGGCTGCAGAGCCTGACCGATCTGAAACAACTGCCGGACTACGAGGAGGGGCACTACTTTTACATGCCGGCCGGCGGCGCGCCGGTGGATGAACAGGGAAAGCCCGTTTTTCACACGCTGCCGAAGAGCTGGGACGCCGCGGCCAGCGATGGACAGCGCTGGAGATGGGCGCTTGCCCAGGCCGTTGAGAACAGTCCGCGTCGCTTGAACGACGTGCGTTGGGAGCTGGCTCAGTTTCTGCGAGGCCAGTTCGACGTGCAGACTCTGGCCGGCGGATTTTTCGGACGCTTCGGCGAAGACGACTCCGAGAAGAACGAGAGCGGGATTTTTGCAGTCGACACTCTCAGCGACGGCGAGACCATTGCGCGGCTGGCGACCGGCATCAAACGTTTCGAATTGCCCGACGAATTCAATTTCATCAAGATCCTGCAGCAGATTGCCGCTGAGCCGCAGACCGGACACGGCGAGAACGCGCTCAACACGCTGGCCGAAATCTCGGAGAACCGCCGCCAATACGACAACGCCGCCAAGTACTGGTCGGAGAGCATCAAGCAGTACGGCGAAGGAAACAACCACTGGAAGAAGGCCCGACTTGACCAGATTCTCGGCAACTGGGGCCGATTTGAGATGCTCGCCTCGCAACCCGCAGGGGTGGAAGCGAGCGTGGATTTCGTCTTCCGCAACGCAACACAGGTTGATCTCGACGCCCGCCCCATCAACGTCGCCAAACTGCTCGATGACGCGAAAGCGTACCTGAAGACCAAACCGAAACAACTTGACGGCGGGAAATTTCAGATCGAAAACGTCGGCTGGCGGCTGGTCGAACGCAACGAAGAACAGTATCTCGGCAAATCGGTCGCTGCATGGACCGAGAAACTCCAGCCCCGCGACAAGCACTTCGACCGGCGAGTCACGCTGAAGACGCCATTGAAGAAGCCGGGCGCCTACCTGCTCACCGCCAAACTCTCCAGCGGCAACGTCAGCAAGATCATCGTGTGGGTGTCCGACACGGCGCTCGTCCATAAACCGCTGACGGGGAAACACCTGTATTTCATCGCGGACGCCGCGACCGGCCAGCCCGTTGCCGGGTGCGAAGTGCAGTTCTTCGGCTTCCGCCACGAAGTCATGGAACGCAACCGGACCAGAATCGACATCAAGGAGTTTGTCGCGCGTTCCAACGACGAAGGTCAGGTCATTGTCGATGCCAAGCAGGCGCCGAACGAATACACGTGGGTCGTCACGGCACGGAACGACAGCGGTCGACTGGCATTTCTCGGTTTCAGGCCGCTCTGGCTGTCCGAGTACTACGACGCCGAATACAACGAGGTCAAGACGTACTGCATCACGGACCGGCCCGTCTATCGTCCCGAGCAGCAGGTCCATTTCAAGTTCTGGATCCGTCGGGCGCAGTACGACCAGGAAGGCAACTCGGAGTTTGCGGGACAGACTTTTTCCGTCGAACTGCACAACCCCAAGGGCGAGAAGGCAAAGGACTGGTCGCTGAAGTCCGACGAGTTCGGAGGCATCGAGGGGACGTACGACATTCCGAGCGGCGCGCCGCTGGGCAATTACAGCATTTCGGTGCAGAACCTCGGCGGCGGATCGTTCCGTGTCGAGGAATACAAGAAGCCCGAGTTCGAAGTGACCGTCGAAGCGCCGACCGAACCCGTGATGCTCGGCGACAAGATCACCGCCACGGTTCAAGCCAAGTACTACTTCGGCTCTCCGGTCACGGAAGCCACCGTGAAATACAAGGTCATGCGCAGCGACTACTCGGATGACTGGTATCCGATTGCGCCGTGGGACTGGTTGTACGGCCGCGGTTATTGGTGGTTCAGCTACGACTATCCGTGGTATCCCGGATGGCACAACTGGGTCGGCTGCCTGCGCCCGATCGCCTGGTGGTTCCCGCGCATGCCCAATCCGCCCGAAGTGGTCGCCGAGCAGGAAGTGCCCATCGGCCCCGACGGCAAGATCACGGTGGACATCGACACCTCGATTGCGAAGGCCGTGCGAGGAGACCGGGACCACAAGTACACGATCACAGCCGAGGTGCGCGACCTGTCCCGGCGCACGATCGTCGGCGAAGGCAACGTGCTGGTTGCGCGCAAGCCGTTCAAGGTCCGCGCTTGGGTGGATCGAGGGTACTATCGTACCGGCGACACGATCCAGGCAAACCTGCTCGCACAGACGATTTCCGGCAAACCGGTCCAGGGAAGCGGCATCCTCACGCTCTTCAAGATCAGCTACGACGACAAGCGTCAGCCGGTTGAGACGTCGGTCCAGCAGTGGCCACTCAACCCGGGTGAGGACGGACGGGCGGAGACCAAGATCAATGCGGCCGCCAAGGGCCAGTACCGACTGTCATATAAGGTCACAAGCGCCAACGAAAAGGTGATTGAGGGCGGCTATCTCTTCACGGTCATCGGCGAGGGCTTCGACGGCAGCGGCTATCGCTTCAACGACCTGGAATTGATCCCGGACAAGCGGGATTACCAGCCTGGCGAAAAGGTCAAGCTGCAGATCAACACCGATCAACCCGACAGCACCGTGCTGCTGTTTGTTCGACCGGCCAACGGCGTCTATCTGCCGCCGCAGCTGATTCGACTGCACGGCAAGAGCACGGTCGCCGAGATCGAGGTGGCCAAGAAAGACATGCCCAACTTCTTCGTCGAGGCGTTGACGGTCTCCGGCGGACGGACTCGCAACGAAGTCAAGGAAGTCGTCGTGCCGCCCGAGAAACGGGTGCTGAACGTTGACGTCGTGCCTTCGGCGACGGAATACAAGCCGGGCGAGAAAGCCAAGGTCCGCCTGCGGATTACCGATTTCGACGGCAAGCCGTTTTCGGGCTCGACGGTTGTCAGCGTCTACGACAAGTCGGTCGAGTACATTTCGGGCGGCAGCAACGTGCCCGAAATCCGCGAGTTTTTCTGGAAATGGCGCCGCAGCCACCAGCAGTCCCAGGATACGAACCTGGACCGCTATGAGGGCAACCTCGTCCTGCCGAAAAAGCCGGGAATGTCCGCCATCGGCATCTTCGGCGATACCCTGGCCGATGACACCGAAGGCCAAGGCGCCGTGTCTCACAAAGGCATCATGCGGCGAGGTTTCGGCGGAGGCATGGGAGGAGGCATGGCCTTAGGCCGCGCAATGTCTGATGGAGCCGAGCCGTTGATGATGGCCATGTCGCCGGCGGCCGAAGGCGCAGCGCCGATGGCCGCGCCGATGGCCATGGATGCCGGTATGGCTGGCGCCGCCATGGCGAAAACCGCGTTGGGCGAGGCGGAAGGCGGAGCTCCCGGCGCGGGACTCGCGGCGGCCACAGTCCGCAGCGAATTCGCCGACACGGCCCTTTGGGTCGGCTCGCTGCAGACCGACGCCAACGGCATTGCCGAAGCGGAATGGAAGATGCCCGAAAACCTCACGGGCTGGAAGATCAAGGTCTGGGGGATGGGCAGCGGCACGCGAGTCGGCTCGGGCGATGCCGAGGTCGTGACCCGCAAGAACCTCATAGTCCGGCTGCAGGCCCCGCGATTCCTCGTGCAGAAGGACGAGGTCGTTCTTTCGGCCAACATCCACAACTACCTCGCAACGGACAAGACAGTGACCGCCGTGCTGGAAACGCCCGGCGAAGAACTGAAGCCGCTTCAACCGCTCAGCGTCCAGGTGCTCGTTCCGGCCAAGAGCGAAAAGCGGGTGGACTGGCGCGTGCGAGTCGAAAACGAGGGACAGGCCACGATCCGCATGAAGGCTCTGACGGATGAGGAGTCGGATGCGATGGAAGTCAAACTGCCCTGCCTTGTGCACGGCATGCTGAAAACCGAATCGTGGGCCGCTACCGTGCGTCAGGATCAACCAAGCGCATCGATCAAATTCAGGGTGCCCGCGGAGCGGCGCGCAGAACAGAGTCGCCTCGAGGTCCGATACTCGCCGACGCTGGCCGGCGCCATGGTCGATGCGCTGCCGTACCTGGCCGACTACCCGTACGGCTGCACCGAACAGACACTGAATCGCTTCGTGCCTTCGGTCATCACCCAGAAGGTGCTCCTGCAGATGAACCTCAATCTGGAGGAAATCCGCGACAAGCGTACCAACCTCAATGCCCAGGAAATCGGCAACGATCAGGAGAGGGCGAAGCAGTGGAAGCGGTTTGACCGGAATCCGGTGTTCGATCGCGAACTGCTGAACAAGATGGTTGGCGAAGGCGTCGCGGCACTGGTCGAGATGCAGTTGACCGACGGAGGCTGGGGCTGGTTCAGCGGTTGGGGGGAACGCAGCTATGCACACACCACCGCCACGGTCGTCCACGGACTGCAAATCGCCCGTCAGAATGACGTCGAGATCCCTCCCGGTGTGCTGGAGCGCGGATTTGAATGGCTGAAGCGCTATCAGGACGAACAGGTCCAGAAGCTCAAGAATGCCCCGGGCAAGGTCGATCCGTGGAAAGACCAGGCCGACAACCTCGACGCGTTGGTCTACATGGTGCTGGTCGACGCGGACATCGACAACCAGGAGATGCGTGATTTCATCTTCCGCGATCGCAACGATCTGGCCGTTTATTCAAAGGCCATGTTCGGACTGGCGCTTCAGAAACTCGGAGATCAGGCCAAGCTGGACATGATCCTGCAGAACCTCAAGCAGTATCTCGTGCAGGACCAGGAGAACGAGACCGCCTATCTGCGGCTGCCCGAAAACAATTACTGGTGGTTCTGGTACGGCAGCGAAAACGAAGCGAACGCCTACTACCTGAAGTTGCTGTCGAAGGTGGATGCGCAGGGTATCGTGGCGCCGCGGCTCGTGAAATATCTGCTCAACAACCGCAAGCACTCCACGTATTGGAATTCGACCCGCGACACGGCCCTCTGCGTGGAAGCGTTCGCCGATTACGTGCGTGCTTCGGGTGAAGCCAAGCCGGACATGGTCGTCGAAATCTGGCTGGACGGCCAGAAACGGCAGGAAGTCAAGATCACGGGCGAGAACCTCTTCACGTTCAACAACCAGTTCGTTCTCACCGGCGCGGACGTGGCCGACGGCGAGCACGTCGTCGAACTGCGCCGCAGCGGGAAAGGACCTGTTTACTCCTGCGTGTATCTGACGAACTTCACAATGGAAGATCCGATCCAGCACGCCGGACTCGAAATCAAGGTGGCCCGCAAGTTCTACAAACTCGTGCCCGTCGATGCGTCGATCAAAGCCGCCGGCAGTCGGGGACAGGCGATCGACCAGAAAGTCGAGAAATACCGCCGCGAGCCGCTCGCCGACCTGGCGACCCTCAAGAGCGGTGACACGATCGAGGTCGAACTGGAACTCGAGAGCAAGAACGATTACGAATACGTGATGTTCGAGGACATGAAGGCAGCCGGCTTCGAGCCGGTTGAAGTGCGCAGCGGCTACGCGGGCAATGGCCTTGGCGCCTACATGGAATTGCGCGACCAGCGCGTGACGTTCTTCCTGCGGCAACTGGCCAGGGGCAAGAACAGCATTGCATACCGCCTGCGGGCCGAAACGCCCGGCAAATTCAGTGCTCTGCCGGCCATCGGGCAAGCCATGTATGCACCCGAACTGCGCGGCAACTCGGACGAGTGGAAACTGCAGATTGCCGACTGAGTCCGATTCAGACGACGATCCGTCCATACGACTGGCCGCGGCAGGCGTCCGAGAGGATGCGGCAGCGGCCGGTCGTCATTCGGCCTTCTCGCAGACGGCGATCCAGCCATTGGCGCGCAGCCGCCCGAAAAGCCAGGGCCACCGCAGGGCACGGTGCCGCCGCGGATCAAGCGGTATCAAGCGGCGCAGATGGAAGCCCGCGATTCGCAATTCGTTGCAGAGTTCACCCTTGGTGAACACGTGCAGGAACATCTTGGGAACGCCGCGATAGTCGAAGAACTTGTCCCCGGCTTCGATATCGCGCACAAACGCCGCCCTCAGCGTGGTGCCCAGCACCCACCATGGGCCCCCCGGATCGTACAGGTTGTACCAGTAATTGTGGACGTGGATGATAAACGGCGCCCCGGGCCTGAGCATTCGCCATGCATGCCGCAGTGCCTGCCGCCGATTCTCGCGTCCGCGGATCATGCCCAGCGTGCTGAACATGGAAACGGCCGCGTCGACCGACCCGTCGCGAATCATGTCCAGTTGAACCAGGTTGGCGCGTATTCCGTCGATGGGCAGGTTGTCCTTGCAGGCTTTGCTGCGAACCACCGCCAGCATGGGTTCGGAAAGATCAACCGCCAGCCCGCGCAAGCCCATCCTGCACAACGCTACCAGAATGCGGCCGGTGCCGCAGCCCAGGTCGGCCACGAGTTTCCCGGGCCCGACCCCGCGCGTCTGGAGTTCGCATAACACGACCTGCTCGTCGAACTGGAACAGACGGTTGTAGGCGAAATAGGCGTCGTAATCGTCCGCGATCGGATTCGAGTGAATGTAGTCCCACATCCCGCGGGTAATGCCGGGCGGCAGCTGCCAGTAGGGGCGGAGGGGAGGAGTCATGAAGGTGTTCGCTCGCCGCACGCTTTTCCCGATCCGCGCTGCACACTCAAGCCGTATTCCTCGCCGAGCGGGCATCCAATACGGGCTGAGCGGTCACGGGTGGACCAAACGGATGAATCAAACTGGATAATCTCGATCCAGCAGGCAGCCACGGGCGGTTGCTGGTCTTTTGGGGTGTCAGTATAATCCTCGTTTCTCGGTGGCGACAGAACGTTTTCCGTGGCGAGTGCCGCCATTTTTGCGTATCCGACCCGTGTCTGCAGGACACGGGCGGCGCCGCCCGCGACTCCCCGAGATCGATAGACGTCAAGCTCCAGGGTCATGTACTTAAGGTAAGGAGGAAGCATCGTGACAGTGAAAGTGGGTATCAACGGTTTTGGACGTATTGGACGCCTTACCTTTCGGAACATGTTCGCTCGTTCCAAAGAGTTTGAAGTGGTCGCCATTAACGACCTGACCGACAACAAGACGCTGGCGAACCTGCTGAAGTACGACAGCATTCACCGCCGTTTTGATGCGGACGTGCAGTATGACGATCAGTACCTGACGATCAACGGCAAGAAGATCCGCGCTCTGTCGGAAAAAGACCCGGCGAAGTTGCCGTGGGCCGAACTGGGTGTCGACGTCGCCATCGAGAGCACGGGCGCGTTCACCGGCCGCGCTGCCAATGGCAAGCCTGGGTACGACACGCACCTGACCGCCGGCGCCAAGAAGGTCGTCCTGAGCGCTCCGGCCAAGGATTCGCCGGACTTGACCGTTGTGCTGGGCGTCAACGACGACAAGCTGACGGCCGACATGAAGTGCATCTCGAACGCCAGCTGCACAACGAACTGCCTGGCCCCGGTCGCCAAGGTTCTGCAGGAGACGTTCGGCATCGAATCCGGCCTGATGACCACGATTCACGCCTACACCAACGACCAGAACGTACAGGATCTGCCGCACAAAGACCTGTATCGGACCCGTGCAGCGGCTCTGAACATCATCCCGACCTCGACGGGCGCGGCCAAAGCCGTCGGGCTCGTGATTCCGGCGCTCAAGGGCAAGCTGACCGGCTACGCGATGCGAGTTCCCGTCGGCACGGGCAGCGTCGTCGACCTGACCGTGAACCTGACCAAGGAAGCCTCGGCTGAAACGATCAACGCCGCCATGAAGGCCGCCGCTGAAGGGCCGCTGAAGGGCATCCTGTGCTACACCACGGATCCGATCGTCTCCTCCGACATCATCGGCGACTCGCACAGCTCGATCTTCGCCGCTGACTGGACGACCGTCCTCGGCGGAACCGGCAAGATGGTCAAGGTCGTCAGCTGGTACGACAACGAATGGGGCTACAGCGTGCGAACGGCTGACCTCGTCGCGCTTCTGGCGAAGCTGACCTGAACGAATCGCGCTGCAAGCCAGTTCATTCGCTGAGCTGGCTTGCCGGCTCGTAATGAAGTAAGAACACAGCCCGATTGCCGCTTTCCGGGGCATTCGGGCTGTTTTTCCGTATCGGGCTGTCTTTCTATCGGATGGATCACTCTCATGGTTCCCATCGCTGAGCTGGTGCGTTCGGTCAGGCCGTACCGGGTCGTGTTTCTTATCGCGGCTTTGGCCGCCGCCTCGGTGCAGGCGGGCGAGTCGATGGATGTGAAACCGCTGCTTGAGTCGCTGCGCGGCGTTGGACTTCGCGGTCAGGGACATCCAGCGGCGATCGCCGCGTGGCCGAAGCTGGCCGAGGCCTCCGTCGATCAACTGACCGAGATCCTGGCAGGCATGGACGGTGCTGACATTCTGGCCTGCAACTGGATCCGCGCAGCGGCGGAAACGATCATTCAGCGTCACCTCGCCGGCGGCGGAAAGCTGCCCGTGGCCTCGCTGGAGAAGTTCCTGTCCGAGACCGGGCATTCGCCGCGAGCCCGCCGTATGGCTTATGAGTTGATCGTGCGGGACGATCCATCCGCCCCGCGCCGTCTCATGCCCGGACTGCTGAACGATCCGAGCCTCGAACTTCGTCGCGATGCGGTGGCCATGACGCTCGACGATGCCAAGGCACTCGTTGCCGGCAATCGGGAAGAAGCCATCGCCGCGTATCGCAGGGCCTGGGACGCGTCTCGAAATGTGGAACAGGCCCAGGCTGCCGGCGTTGCGCTGCGTGAACTCGGAATTGCGACGAGCCTCGTTGAACACTTCGGTTTTCTGACGGATTGGAAGCTGATCGGCCCGTTCGATAATCGCAACGACGTCGGGTTCGACACGGCCTATCCGCCGGAAAAAGAGCTGAATTTCGACGCAAAGTGCGCGGGCAAGCTGGGCGAGGTGCAGTGGAGCGACTTTCGCTCGTCCGACGCATTGGGCGTCGTCGATCTGAACGAGGCTTACGGCCGCGCAAAGGCCGCAAACGGGAACGGATACGCGGACACTCCGGAAACACTGCCGCGATTCAAGGGGACCGTGGCCTATGCTTCGACCAGTTTCACTGCCGCCGAACCGCGGGACGTCGAGATCCGCCTCGGCTGCATCAACGGCCATAAGGTCTGGCTGAACGGCGAGTTGATTATCGCCAACCACGTGTTTCACACGGGCATGACCGTGGACCAATACAGCGGCAAAGGGAAGCTCCGGGCGGGCAAGAACACGCTGCTCATCAAGGTACTCCAGAATGAGCAAAGCGATGACTGGGCGCAGAACTGGCAGTTCCAGTTGCGAGTCTGCGATGAGTTGGGAACCGCCGTGCTTCCGGCTGAGCGATCAGCCAAGAGCCCCGATAAGCCCTGATCAGTTCGAGTTATCTGACCGGCACGCGCCACTTTCGAACCACAAGACACGGACAAGCGAGACGCCGAATGAAGACGCTTGCCTTGATGCTCCTGGCTTTCGCATCGCCGATTATCACTCTGCAGGCGGCCGACTGGCCGCAGTTTCGCGGGCCTTCGGCCACGAGCGTTGCTCCTGAGGCCGTGCCGGACACCGCCTGGCAGGAAAAACCGAATGTCCTCTGGACTGCGGATCTGCCCGGACGGGGGCCGTCCAGTCCGATCGTGTCGGGGGGGCGAGTCTTCGTGACCAGTTCCTGGGGAGATCCTCAGGACCGGCTCTGCGTCCTGGCACTTGATGCCGCGACGGGCAAGGAACTCTGGCGGCGCGAATTCTGGGCGACCGGTCGGACGCTCATCCATCCGTTCGCGGCGGTCGCTGCGCCGTCACCGGCAACAGATGGCAAGCACATATTCGCATTTTATTCCTCGAACGACCTGATCTGCCTCGACTTCGATGGCAATCTCGTCTGGTTCCGGGGACTCGCATACGACTGGCCCAAAGCTGGAAACGACGCCGGAATGGGATCGTCGGTCGTGGCGATCGGCGACACGGTTATTGTCCAGATGGAAAACCAGGGCGATTCGTTCGCGGCCGGAATCTCGACGGATACGGGAGAGACTCGCTGGCGGGCCGACCGCAAGCGGGTTGCGTGCTGGTGCACGCCCGTATCCATCACGGTCCCCGGCGAGAATCGGCCCGCAGTGCTGCTGCAATCCTCCACTGAACTGACCGCGCATGACCCGCGTACGGGCGCACAGTTCTGGCGGCACGAGGCCCGCTGTTCGACGCTCTCGACCCTGGCCGCCAGCGGATCACGCATTTTTCTGCCGGCCGCAGGCATCACGGCACTGGAATGGTCCGCAGCGAATGAACCACCGAAAGTGCTGTGGCAATCGAACCGCTTGAACGTGAGCAACTGCAGCCCGATGTTCAACGCAGACCGGCTGTACATGATCAACGGTGCGGGCGTACTGAACTGTGCCGAGGCCGCTACCGGCAAATCGCTCTGGCAGTTGCGACTGGCGGCCGGGCAGGGATCATTCTGGAGCACACCCGTGATTGCCGGAAGTCGCATGTACTGTTTTCGCGAGGATGGGACGGCACTGGTGGTCGGACTGGGCGATCGCGGCGAGTTGCTCGGCTCTCACGCTTTCGGCGAAGCGATTCTCGCTTCGACCGCCGCCGCGGATGGCGCCTTGTACGTGCGCAGCGACCGTCATCTCTGGAAAATCGGAAGTCGCTGAGCGACGCGGCGGAGGAGCATGGCGATAGACGATCAGATCGAGATCTTTCCGTCGGGGCCATTGAACGCGAGCGTTCGTCCGCCCGGCTCCAAGAGCATCACCAACCGGGCTGTAATTTGCGCGGCATTCGGCAGCGGCGAAAGCGTCCTCGAAGGCGCGCTCGACAGCGATGACACGCGGGTCATGCTCGAATCGCTGCAGCGTCTGGGAATTGCCGTTGAACTGAGCGGCTCGACCTTGCGTGTGTCCGGGGGCGAACCACGGCCTGCGGGCCTGGTGGAGTTGTTCGTCGGCAACAGCGGGACCACGATGCGGTTCCTCGGCGCAATGCTCGCCACATGCCACGGACGCTTCCGATTGGACGGCGTGCCTCGCATGAGGGAACGTCCGATCGGCGATCTTCTCGATACGCTAGAGCAACTCGGCGTCAGCGCCGGCAGCGAACGGTCGAATCGATGCCCGCCCGTTCTGATCGACGCAAACGGTTTGGCCGGAGGCCGCGCTGAGGTCCGGGGCGATATCTCCAGCCAATTCCTCAGCGGCCTGCTGATGGCCTGCCCCCGGGCTCGCCGGCAGGTCACGCTTTGCGTCAACGGAGAGTTGGTCTCGCAACCGTACGTGGAGATGACACTCGGCGTAATGCGTGCCTTCGGCGCCGAGGTCGAGGCGACCGGCCTTCGCGAGTTCCGCATCCCGGGCGGCCAGCGTTATCAGGCGCGCCATTACGCCGTTGAACCGGATGCTTCGGCGGCAAGCTACTTCTGGGCCGCGGCGGCCATCGCCGGCGGAAGCGTAACCGTCGAAGGCCTCACCTCCGATTCGCTGCAGGGCGATGTGCGGTTCGTTGACTGCCTGCGGCAAATGGGCTGCGAGATCCGGACGGGCAACGCGGCTATTACCGTGGTCGGTCGGCCCCTCCGCGGCATCGACGTGGATATGAACGCGATCAGCGACACGGTCCAGACACTCGTCGCCGTCGCACTTTTTGCTGACGGCCCCACCACAATCCGGGGCGTTGCCCACATCCGCCACAAAGAAACCGACCGCATCGGCGATCTGGCCCGCGAAGTTCGCAAACTCGGAGCAACCGTCGACGAATTGCCGGATGGCTTGCGGATCCAGCCGGGCCCTCTTCGCGGCGCGGTGATCGATACGTATCAGGACCACCGGATGGCCATGAGCCTGTCGCTGCCGGGACTGAGAACACCGGGCGTCGTCATCCGCGACCCCGCCTGCACGGCCAAGACCTACCCCGGCTTCTTCCGAGACCTGCGGAAGTTGACGACGCCATAGACTCGCTGCACTTCAAAATGCAGTGACTGCTCGTTGAACAAGAGCCGGCGTGCAACTAACGAGGCCGTAGCCGGTGATTTTCGGCCGACGTCAGCAGATCGTTCGCCCGGGTCACGAGGTCGCTGTCCGCGATACTCGGTTCCCGCATCCCCATCGCCGGATCTCGCGAGACGAACGCTCCGCCGCAATGCCGACAGGTGACCTGCTTGCCCAGCAATTCCAGTCGCACTTGCAGACCGCGACCGCAAACCGGACACTGTTGCACGAAATACATGGGACGAGACATCGACGGCTCCTCCTACCACCGTTTGCCTCCGAAATGCCATGATCACGAAGGCCATCCTAGGGTACTCTCAAGCCGTTTTCAAGAAAATCCGGACCAGAAGTTGATAGACGAGCCCGCTCCGAACCGGCATCGAGCCAAACGAGCAAGGCGTCGCGGACCAGCAGCCATCAACCCCGGGGATCGTCAACGACGAACCACCGCACGAATTGTCACGGGTTCCGCGGGCATCTTAGGGAAGTTCCCGCTCGCCTTGACCGGCGTCTGGGCAATCCGATCGACGACGTCCATGCCTTCCACTACTTCGCCGAACACGCAGTAACCGAATTGAGGCTTACCGTCCTGTTCGGCGTAATCCAGCGACGGATTGTCGGCCAGATTGATGAAGAACTGCGACGTGGCGCTGTCCGCATAGGCTGCATCCCGGGCCATGGCGATCGTGCCGCGGCGGTTCTTCAAGCCATTGTACGACTCGTTGTGAATCGGCGTGCGTGTCTCCTTCACAAGCCCTTCCGCCGTGTAGCCGCCGCCGATGATCATGAATCCGCTTTCCACATGATGGAACACCGTGCCTTGATAGAAGCCGCGTTCGACGTAGTTCCGCAGAAAGTTCTCGGAAGTCATCCGCGCCTTCTCCATATTGAGGCGCACCTTGATATTGCCGGCTGAAGTTTCGATCACGACTTCGGGATGCAGGAGCGCCTGCTGGGCTGCGTCGCTGCTTTTGGCCGCCGCAGCCTTCCCCGGATCCGTTGCATTGCCGCCATCAGCCTTCTCCGCTGCCGGCCCGTCCCCCGGGACTTTGGCGGACTGGGGCTCCGAGTCCGGCTTCGAACCACACCCTGCCATCGAGAAAAGAGCGATCGCAAGAACGAGCGTACCCAGAAAAACGCGTTGCATGCCTTGACCCTCCCCGGGCGGTGTGACCGCCGGCCAATGAGGTGCTTTCGCACCGGCACAAGAACCCGCTCCCGGGCGGTGGGACCGCTTGCCGATGAGATGCTCTCGCACCGGCACACGAACCCGCTCCCGTTGGTCGCTGCTCCTTGCGCTAGGTTTACGATCCTGTTGGTTCTTGCTGCAGAGATCGTCGTCTGCATAGCGGTTGCCGACGCCATGCGTTCCGGCTTATTGCCCGGCCGCGATCGACAATCAATATCTCCGCATGCGTCATTTCAGGCAACATCATTTTGCGCAGACTCCGCGGCCTTCCAACTGTGTTCACATCCGTGCTTGCACCAATTCTCCCGAGATCCTCGGGCCGAATGAGCACATCCGATTTGCAGGGACGCCGTTCGCTCTCCCGCTGCCGTCACGGTTCTTCAGGTTGATTCGATCATTGATCCGGGCGGACCGGGCGATTCGGGACGCTTGATTCGCACTGTGGCGATTCATTAGTCTTGAGTGTCGAGCTTTGCGGATCTCCGAGAGCAAGTACACTAGCCGACTCGACGCCGCGCGATTGCTTTCCGCGCCTCGCACATAGGCGGCGTTCGAATCGGCATCCTTCCGCCGAAATTGAATATGGTTCAACGCATTTACCCGTTCTTCGTGGTGTGCTTGTGGCTCGCATCGACGTCATGGCTGATCGTGGCCAAGGTGCTTCCGCCGCTGCTTGGCGGCACGCCTCCCGACTATCAGGCGGCGTTGGCAAGGGAGCAGCCGAAACCCGACTACTGGAAGATCCGGTGGAACGACCTCGCTTTGGGTTTCGCGGCTTCACATGTCTATCATCATCCGGAGGGCGTGCGGGAATTGCGCAACGTGGTGCAACTGAAGGACGCGCCGATCGATACGATGATCTTCGAGGCGTTGGGAATCTCCAAATCGCCGGGGGTCTGGTCGAAATGGGCCCGCTCGATGATCGGTTCGGGGGCTGAATTCCGAGCCGATCTGCTGATCCGCACGCAGGTCTGGTTCGACGCCTTTGGGCATTTGAGCGGCTTCAACTCGATGCTCGACCTCGGTGATCATTCCACGCTGTTGAAGATCGACGGCCAGATCCGGGAGGACGGGAAACTGGAGGTGCTGGCTCGATTCGGAGAGGCAGCGGGGGGAGTTGCTTCGCAGGACGGGGCGCTGCTGCGTCAGACGGTTGACCTGCCGAAGAATGTGCTCTTCGAAGACGCGTTCACACCGCGCGGCGAATTGAAAAACCTGCACGTCGGCCAGTCCTGGACGATCCCCGTCTATCGGCCGTTTCCCCCGAACAGCCCGGTGCAGATTCTCGCCGTGGAGGTTGAGCGTCACGAGGTTGTTTTCTGGGAAGGCCGCGATGTCGAAGCCATGGTCCTGACTTATCGCTCGGATGCCGGATCGGGTTTGACTGCGTCGCGCGAGCCGCTGGCGACGGAGTGGGTGCGGAGCGACGGCCTGGTGCTGCGGCAGGAGGTCTCGCTCTCCGGCGTCCGCCTGCAGTTCGAGCGATTGCCCAGCGACACCGAGGATCCGCGTCAGAAGATGCTCGATTCAAATCAGTTTTACCAGTTGCGCAACCAACCGGCCCGAGGCGAACGGAAATCATGATCGAACTTTGCGGCCTGACTCGACGATTCGGCCCCAAGACGGCCGTGTCGAATCTGGATCTCCAGGTGCCGTCCGGCGAGTTGTTCGCGTTTCTCGGACCGAACGGCGCCGGGAAAACAACCACCATCAAGATGATGGTGGGACTGCTGCAGCCCACCGAAGGCGCAGCGCGAATCTGCGGATTCGACGTCCGCACCCAGACACGCGAAGCGAATCTGCGGACGGGATATGTGCCCGATCAACCGTATCTCTACGAAAAGCTGTCCGGCCGCGAGTTCCTGAATTTCGTCAGCCAGCTTTACGGCATGCCTGCGTCCTGCGCGGCGAAGAGCATCGCAGAACAGATCGAGACTTTCGAGCTCGGCCGATTTGTGGACGATCTGGCCGAGAGCTACTCGCACGGCATGAAGCAACGACTCGTCTTCGCATCGTCGCTGGTGCATTCGCCCGAGGTGCTGATCGTCGACGAGCCCATGGTGGGCCTCGATCCGCGGAGCATGCGGCTGGTAAAGGACCTGTTGCGGGCCAAGGTGAACGGCGGCATGACGGTGTTCATGTCCACGCATACCCTCGCCATCGCCGAGGAAATCGCCGACCGAATCGGCGTGGTGGCTAACGGCAAACTGCTGTTCCTCGGAACCGTGGCCCAACTGCGCACCCAGCTTTCCAGCGACGAATCGCTCGAGCAACTGTTTCTGACCCTGACGGAGGAGGCGATGGACAATGGTCATGCCGATCGCTGACTCGCCCCGGCGCGACAATCACGATTTGCAGCGATGCCTCCTTTCGCCGGCCGCGGAAACACGCCTGTTCTGGCGGTTGCGCGTGCTCGTCGGACGATCCCTGCTGCAGGGCGCGATGCGCACGGCCCGGCTGCAGGTTATTTCCGTAGGTCTGGCCTGCAGCGCGCTGTGGATCGGACTGTTCGCGCTGTTTGCCGGCGGTTTCTATTTCATGCAGACGGGTCTGGTCCATTCCGGGATGCGGACCCAGTTGATCCACGCGGTCTTCAACCTGTTCTTTCTCGCACTGACCATCATGCTGGTCTTTTCGGCGGCGATCATTCTCTACGGCGGCCTGTACCGCAGCGAGGAGGTGCCGCATCTGCTGACGACTCCGACTCGCGCGGAGCGGATCGTGCAGCACAAATTCGAAGAGACCGCTTTCTTCAGTTGCTGGGGGTTTCTGTTGATGGCGAGCCCCATGCTGCTGGCCTACGGCATGGTTGTCGGCGCCGCATGGTACTACTATGCATTGCTGCTGCCGTTCGTCATTTCTTTTGTGCTGGTCCCCGCGGGGATCGGTGCAAATCTCTGCCTGCTGGTGGTGCGACTGATTCCGACGGCCCGAGTCCACGCACTCGTGTCGGTCGGCATGCTGGCCGTGGCCGTGACCGGGTTCTTCGGCTACCGCGCACTGGCTTATAACAACAAAGACGTCATGACGCCCACTTGGTTTCAGGACGTGCTCACGCGTCTGCAGTTTTCGGAACAGCGACTGCTGCCAAGCTGGTGGCTCAGCACCGGACTGCTCGAGGCGGCCGAACCCGCGGATAGCCCCGAGTCGCGGCCCGCGTGGCGCGAAAGTCTGTTGTTCCTGACCGTCCTGACCTCCAATGCGCTGCTCCTGAACCTGCTGCTCGGCCGGGTCGCGAACTGGGCGCTGCGTCCCAGTTTCAGCGCCCTGCAGGGCCTGACTCGCGCGAATCGACGAGCCAAGGTCGGACTTTTCGACCGGTTCATTTTCGCGATCAGCCGTCCGCTGCCCAACGCCACGCGTCATCTGATCGTGAAGGATCTGCGGATCTTCCGGCGCGATCCGGTGCAGTGGTCTCAGTTCGCGATTTTCTTCGGGCTGCTGTCGCTCTATTTCTTCAACGTGCGGCGGTTCGACTACAGCGGCGTGATGGAGCGCTGGGTCATACTCGTCAGCTTCTTCAATGTGGCCGTGGTCGGTCTGCTCTTGTCCACCTTCACGACGCGGTTCATCCTCCCCGCGATCAGCCTCGAAGGCCGGCGATTCTGGATACTGGGCACGGCGCCGATCACACGGGATACGGTGCTTTGGGGAAAGTTCTGGTTCGCCTGCGGAGGTTCGGCACTGCCCTGCTGCACGCTCGTGCTGCTCAGCGACCTGGCACTGCGGATCCCCGCGCGATCCACGTCAATCGCCCTGCTCCACCAGTTCTCGTGCCTCGCACTCTGCAGCGGTCTGTCGGCCATGGCGGTCGGTTTCGGCGCGCGGCTGCCGAACCTGCGCGAGTCGTCCCCTTCGCGCATCGCCGCGGGCTTCGGCGGAACGCTGAATCTCGTGCTCAGTTCGCTGTACATCACAGCCATTATCGTCTGCACCGCCGTTCCGTGTTTTCTCTGGCACGACACCGATTCCGGCGCCTCCGCGGCGGGCATGTTTGTCGGCGGCTATATCGGCCTGGGCACAACCGCCAGCGTCGCCGCCGGCGCTGTCGCGACACTCGTGCTCGGCGCGATTACAACCGTGTTCCCGCTGCGCATGGGACTGCGCGCGTTCCGACGATTGGAATTCTGAGCCTCGGCCGTCGGCCGATGATAATTGCCCGCTGCAATCCGGTTGGTTCAGGGTTGGAGCCAGCCGAGATATCCCCAGAGATTGTACAACCAGGGATGCGACCATGGATTCAGACTCGCGTACGACGCCGAGAAGACACTGATTGCCAGGCAGACGACGGCGATCCCCCGGCCCCATCGCGACGACGCCATTCGGTCGGCGGCAGGCACGAGCGTGATGAGCCACAGCGGCGTACACCAGAATACCCAGCGAAATCCGCAAGCCACGCCGCCGTAGTTTCGATCGATCAGGGGACGTGCCACATAGAACGCCAGGCAAACCACCGTCAGCAGCAATACGGCCGCCGAAAAAACGCGGAGCTTCGGGTCGCTGCCCCGCAGCCAAATGAGCATTCCCGCCAGGCTCAGAATCCAGATCGGCGTCAGGCTGAACACTCCGTGATGGCCGGCGAGCACGTGGAAAGCATAGACAAGCCGCGAAGGCTCGCCTCGATCAACGCCTCGCAGACGCGTCGGCAGCCAATAGCTCCCATCGTACTCGTACCAGTTGTCCCACTCGCGCAAGACCAGAGTCTGGCCATCTCGGACCAGCGCCCAGCGACGCGAGTTCTCCGTATCGTAGACAACCCACCGCTGCTCGCGAGCGCTCGGCGCAACGGTTGTCTTGGAGGAGAAGCTCAGGCCCGCTGCTCGCAGGGAGTCCAGCACCGACTTGGCCGAGCCTGCCGTCGCCGGATCATCGACCGCAGGCACCCGGGCGACTTCGGCTCCGTCGCGGCGATGCGAGTAGGCCGGATTCCAGCAATCGTGGGCGATGTAATTGGTGGTGAAGAACGCGATCGCGACGGCTGCCGCCGCGGGCAGATACCACTTCGCCGTGCGGGAAAGAGAGCGAATGCCAAAGGCGAGCGTCAGCAAACAGAAGAAAGACAGAGCCGGCAGTTCGTTGGCCACGGCAAAAGCGCCAGCCAGCCCCGCCAGCGCATACCACACGCGCCGGTCTTCGTCGCGATAGAGTGCACGGTAGGCAGCGTACACCGCCACTGCGACACTGATTGCCGCCGGCAGGTGATTGTTCAGCGTGACCCCGAAGGTCGTCAGGAAAGTGCCCCAGGCCGCCGCAAAAACGACGAACATTCTCCCCCAGTTTCGGTGAGCCAATCGATCGAACAGAGTCGCCATGATGCCGAAGTAGATCGCCAGCGGAATAGCGTTCGTGATCAGGATGATGGCCCGGGCTACCGGAAACGTGTGCCGCTGCAGCGTCGCACCGGTCGCCCGCTGAATCAGCCAGTACTCGCCGGCCAGCAGCGTGGGAAACAAGGGCGGCTTGCTCGAGAAGTAATGCTCGCGCCCGTCCCGACCCCGATGCCGCACCAGATCGATCGAGTACCAGTCGACATCTCGTTTGCCGGCTCGCGGAAAGATAACGCGATCGAGTTCGTAAGTGCCGTAATCCACCAGCGCGCGAATGGTCGCCCAGCGGCTGCGGTCGTTCGCGCTCAGGAACGGGGTCTTTCCTCGATCCGACTTCACCGCCATGGTGCGCCCTGCGACCACAGCGATTGATGCGGCGAAACAAAGCAGGTAAACCGCGTACCTGAAAGAAGCACTGCGGGTGATCGTCGCGGATTGCATGGCGGCCCGGCGGATGGTGGTTTCGTTCTTCAAAACGGATCCCGGCGGAAAAAACGCCGGCGCATCAGACGTTTTCGCTGCGATTGGCCGAAGTCTCGTCCGGCGTCGTGCCGGCGGACGACGCGGATTCGATATTACCCGTTCGCTGCCGGATTGAGTAGGCAAGGCGGTCTCGACGCCCGAACGCCGTAAATAACTCGGCCAGCAGTCCCGCCGAAAGACATTGCGTCCCGACCAGCAGCGCGATGATCGAATAGTAAAAAATGGCACGCTCGTGGAGGTGCAGATCGTTGGCCGGATTTCCGTCCAGTCGCGACAGGATCCACCCCGCGGTCAAGGCGAGGATACCCAGCGAACCGGCGCAGAAACTGGCCAGCCCGAACGTGCCGAACAGATGCTGCGGCCTCTGGCCGTACCCCGTGAGGAAATAGACGGTCAACAGATCCAGCAGCCCCTTGAGAAACCGGTAGAAGCCGTATTTCGAGCGGCCGAAACAGCGCGGACGGTGACGCACGACCACCTCGCCGACCTTCCAGCCGCGGGCATCGGCCAGCACCGGCACGAAGCGGTGCAGTTCGCCGTAGATTCGCAACTCGGTCAACGCCTCGCGCCGGTAACATTTGAAGCCGCAGTTGTGATCGTGCAGACGCACGCCGGTGAGAATCCCGACCAGGGCGTTGAAGACCCGCGACGGATAGACCTTGTGCCACGGGTCGTGGCGAACCTGCTTCCAGCCGCTGACGACGTCCAGCTCCTGATCTCGCATCGCTGCGAGGAACTTCGGCATCTCGGCCGGGTCGTCCTGCAGATCTGCGTCCATGGTGAACACGATATCGCCTCTCGCCGCCTCGAATCCGGCGCTCAGCGCGTCCGCCTTGCCGAAGTTTCGCCGCAGCCGTATGCCCTCGACTCGCGGATCTTCCCGGGACAAACGCTCCACCTCGCTCCAGGAACCGTCCGTCGAACCGTCGTCGACAAACAGGATTTGCAGGTTGAGGCCCTCGGTTTTCGCGACCGCGGCCAATTCTTCGTGCAACTTGGCCAAAGTCTCCGCCTCGTCATAGACGGGGATCACCACGGAAATCACGCCGGAATTGTGCATCCCTTTTCCCCTTAATCTGCCTCCCATTATGCAGAGCGGGACCGCCCGACGCCAACGCCCATGCCGCCCGGAGCGCCAGGAACGCCCGCAGGCTTCGATGTCTTCCGCAAGAAGCACGGATTCCCGCTTGTGAAAAAGGGACCCACAGGCGGGTTGACGACAAGCCCGCGCGCCGATAAACCCAGCTATCGAACCGACCACAACAGCCGCTGATCGTGAGGTGAACATGTCCCCGTTGGCTGCGGAAATGAAAGCGCACGCCTTGGAGGCCCAGAAGTTCTCGCGCAAGCATCTCGTTCTGGAACTGGACTTTTCCCCGCACAGCCTCCACGAATTGGAACCCCAGCTCGATGCGGTGGAGTACGCCATTCGCGGCGGCAAGTCCCCCGAGAACGTCTCGATGCTCACACGGATCTGGGGCGCTTACCTGGGCGAGACCATTCGACAACGTCTCGGAGGAGAATGGTTGCCGGGCAGCAATTCCCAACCGACAATCGTCCTGGGCGGGGAAACGCTGCGCCCCCATGAACAGGTGCGACTGCGGATCGTCGAAGGCGCCAAGCACAACGTGGAAGCCTGGTTCCTCGATCTGCAGAGCCGTCATTCCGCCCCGAAGAACTGAACGACCCCAAACCGCCCAGCCGAGGTGCCGCTCCATGCGACTGTGCAGATTTCGCCACCAGAACTGCGTCGAAGTGGGTCTTTACAGCGAGCAGGGCGTGTGGCCACTTGAGGCCTTGGCAGCTTCGTACCGAGAGCAGTCCGGGGCCGTACTGCACCTGCCCGACTCGCACGAACTCCTCAGCTTTCTGCCTCCCGCAGCAGACGGACACGCAGCGGCCAAACACCTCGACCGGTGGCTCAGCGGCACGCCTCAGACCCGACGTCCCCAACCGCTTGCTCCGGAGGCCGTGGAACTGCTCGTGCCGATCGAGCACCCCAATAAGATGTTCTTCCTCGCAGGGAATTACACCGAGCATATCCTGGAAGGCGGAGGCGTTGCCGCCGAACGGGCCGAGACGTTTCCCTACGTCTTCATGAAACCCCCATCGACGACGCTGACGGCACCCGGCCAACCAGTTCGAATTCCGGCCGTCTCACCCTCGCACGTGGACTGGGAACTCGAACTGGCCGTCATCATCGGCAAGACGACCAGGCGGGTATCGGAGGCCGATGCACTTTCCCACGTCGCCGGCTACACGATCATCAACGACATTTCGGATCGCCAGTTCAAGCCGAATCCGGGCCGCAAAACGCGTCCGCGCGACGCGTTCTTCGACTGGCTGCACGGCAAGTGGCACGACAGCTTCTGCCCCTGCGGTCCGTGCGTCGTCCCCGCTGACGATATCCCCGATCCGCAGAACCTGCGGCTCGAATTGAAGTTGAACGGCGGAGTCCGCCAGTCCGCTTCCACCGCTCAACAGATCTTCCCCGTCGCGGCCGTGATCGAGTTCATCTCCAGCTTCGTCACGCTGGAACCGGGGGATATCATCGCGACCGGCACCCCTTCCGGTGTGGGACACGCGACAGGCCATTATCTCAAGCCCGGCGACCTGCTGGCCGCGTCGATCGACGCGATCGGCACACTGGTGTCGCCCGTCATCGCCGACGAGTAGTCAACCCTCGGTTTGTGGAACAAGCTCGCGCAGCGCTTCCGCAAAGTCACTGTACGCACTGTGGTCGAACAGTACGAATCGAATCAGCGCGGGCCCCTGAAAGCGGTCTTGAAAATCCAACGCGACCTGCAACACGATACGTGCCGCGTCACCGCGCGGATAACCATAGATGCCCGTGCTGATGGCGGGAAACGCGATGCTCCGGCAGCCGCTGTCCAGCGCCAACTCCAGACATCGCTCCACCGCGCAGGCTAGCAGCTCGGGTTCCCGATGACTGCCACCGCTCCATACGGGCCCCACGGCGTGAATTACGTACTTCGCTGCCAGACGGCCCGCACCGGAAATAACGGCCGATCCGGTTGGACAGCCCTCCGGGTATTTCTCGTCCGTTTCCGCCATGATCGCGGGACCGCCTCGGCGATGGATGGCTCCATCCACTCCACCTCCTCCAGCCAGTCGGCTGTTGGCCGCGTTGACGATTGCATCGGTGTCCTGCAGCGTGATGTCTCCCTCAACCAATTCCAGCGTCAGACCGTTACGTTGAACATACACGACGGACCTCCAGGCAAAGCCGGTAAGAGACACAGACCAGCAAGCACGCCCCTTGCTTCTTTTTTAGCCAACTTCTGCTTGACTCAACAATTAGGTTTCGGGACAATCTCCCCGCGAAGCATTATATGCCCCACACCTCCCATTCAACCCATTCTCAACTTCAACACGAGGTGTTTCCATCGGGTGACGGCCGCTTGTGAGATGGGTGCGGCGGAGGCTGATTGTGATTTTGCCAGAATGAGGAGAGACCTACGTGGAGAGACTTAGCTCGTCGATACGCGTCGCCACGTCGCTTATCCTGCTGGCAATAGCCCTGCTGGGTGCCGCAAATCCGGCCGAGCTCTTGGGGAGGGACGTATTCGTCGACAACGTATCCGGAGATGACCGGCGGGACGGAAGTGCACCGGAAGTTGCGGGCGAGCGGGCCGGGCCTTGTCGATCGATTTCCCGCGGACTGCAGCTGGTCGAGCCGGGTGATCGTCTGGTCCTAGCGAATCACGGCGAGCCGTATCGCGAGAGCGTCACCCTGCAGGCGGCACGCCACAGTGGAACAACGGGCCGACCTTTCGAGATAGTCGGCAACGGAGCGATGCTCGACGGACGGCAGCCCGTTTCCGGGGACGCCTGGGAGCACTACAGCGGCGACGTCTATGGCTTTCATCCGCGCCGAATGGCCCATTTAATGCTATACCTGAACAACAAGCCGGCGATCCGACACCCGGATGATGGGGAAACAAAACCGACCCAGTTGAATGTCTTCGAGTGGACTGTGTTTCGCGGACAAGTCTACTTTCGAACGGAAAAAGACAAGACGCCGCGGGATTACACGATTACCTGCACGGCTCTGCCCGTGGGAGTCACTCTGTACGACGTGCACGACGTGTTGATCCGCGATCTGGTCGTGCAGGGTTTTCAGCTGGACGGAATCAACGCCCACGACAACGTCGTTGACGCAAACCTGCTCCGCGTCACCAGCCGCGGCAACGGCCGGAGCGGCATTTCGGTTTGCGGCGCCTCGCAGGTGCGAATGGACAAGTGCCTGCTGGGCGACAACGGACTCGCACAACTGCGATCCGAGGGCTACTCAAAGACCGAATTGAATAACTGCGATGTTATCGACAATTCGGCTCCCGGCGTGGTCCGCGAGGGAGGACTCGTTACGATGAGTCCGTAGTCCGGAGTCTGGCGGAAGGCAAACACCATCCGGCATCCGGCATTCTTCCTGCACCGCGGGTTACTGCGGTGTTCCTTTATCAGATGCAGCGGCCGCTTTGCGCATCACGTCGTCGATTTCTCGCCGAGCAGACCAGTAGTAGACCACGCCGACGCCTGCGACCGCGATGGTAATCAGCCGGTACGCCAGCGCGATCAGGATGCCGGGAGCTGCTCCGCTTTGAGAAACCTGTTTGAAGAGCGCGTCCATGGCGAATTCAAACGTGCCGAGTCCAGCCGGCGTAAAAGGCAGACCGCCGGCCACCATGCTCAACGGGATGACGATGAAGTGCTCGCCGAGCGAAGGGGCCGTCGGCGCGAGCGAAGTGCTGACCATATAGAGCGAGGTGCATAGCAGGCAATGCACGCACATTGCCAGACCCAGGATCCCGCACATCACGAACGGGCGTCCGCGATACATGCGAACCGCAGAAGTCAGTTGAGCGAGGATCGGTCCGATCTTCGGGAGGCTGCTGAGCATTTCGGCGAACGGGCCGTTGGAAAAACCGGGCAGCATCACGACGCCGATGCCGACGGTGGCAATTGCAGTGACGGCCAAAGCCGACTTGCAGAGGGTATTCATCACCGGCGTCGACGGATGCGCCGTGGTCAGGACCGCGAGGCTCACGACCAACAGCAGCGCGTAAAAGCCGATCACGCGATCCACCATCACTGTCGCAATGGCCTCCGTGCGGCGTCCCGGCTGGTCCCTGGCAATGAAGATCGCTTTGAACAGATCGCCCCCGACCGATCCGATGGAAACGAAGTTGAGCAGATAACCCAGAAAGCCCAACCGGAATGCGTCACCCACGGTGAATCGCATGTGCAGGGTACGTACCAGCAAAAACCACCGCACAAACGTGATGCACACGGCGGTCAGGCAGATGAAAAACGCGGCGGTCAGACGCCCCCAGTCCTTTGGCTGTTGCTGCAGTTGAGCCAACTGCTGGCGGTCGATCGTGGAAACCAGCCAGACGATGATCGCCAGCGGAACGGCGACTTTCAGCAGCAACAGCAAGTATTTTTTTGCGTCTTGCATTCCGTGTTTTCTGCGTCCCGTATCGCGATCCAGTAGCCCGATGTGCAGCCCGATCCTGACGGAGGATTATGCGCACCCACAAACTTGCCACAAGACTTGGTGCCAGACCACGGCCTGACGTCCTTGACAGCCCGAACAACCGCTGATAATTTTTCGGTCTTGGCGATTTGGCGGTCTGTAGCGGCCCATCCGTTCGAGCTAACGAATTGGTACCGGGCTGGTCGAGTGACTTCCAGAGCGTTTGTTCGGGGGATTAGCTCAGTTGGGAGAGCGCTTGAATGGCATTCAAGAGGTCAGGGGTTCAAGTCCCCTATCCTCCATGTAACTAAAGCCTTGCTGTGACACAAGTTACAGCAAGGCTTTTTTCATGGTATGTTACATACTCTGCCCGTTACATACCTTTTTACATACTATCGGGATGCTGGATGGGAAGGCGGGCGGAACTAGGCACCACCCAAATTGATGGCAGGGTTACTGACGCTCATCTTGGTGCTTGGCTGGCGTCATGGTGGTAATACCTGTTTCGGTTCGACCAAGCCGCACTCGTGTTGTCTGAGGGCATCCTGTGCGATTCTGAAGGCATCCCGCCCCTTAGGTCGATGTCACTTGCCCCGAAACAATTCATCAACGGATCGGAGCAAGGCGACAGACTGCTTGGCACCATCCACACCACCGATCCAATTCAGTTTGTCTGCTTCTGAAATCAACCGTTCTACCTCGTCAATCCCGCCAAGTGCTTGAATCTTTTCAATCGTCAGTTTTAGTGATTCAACGGCATTGGTCGGACCTTCAGTTTTCTTAGTGTATTTCCGCCTACCTCCAGAATTAACCTTGGTTCTGGATGCTGGAAATTCGGCACCACATTGCACACAATTCTTTTCTCTTGGTCCTTTGGTTGCCCAGTTACATGCGTCACAATGTCTCCAGCCTTGTCCGCTGTAATTCCATTGACCTTCTACATTCCTACCGTCAATCTGCTTGGCAATTCTCGTCTTTTTCGGTACTGGTGGTGTCAATCTTGCCATTCCTGCATCTCCTTGCTTGAATCTGGAATTTCGCCACATCAACC
>CAIPEB010000573.1 GCA_903863885.1 uncultured Planctomycetaceae bacterium
CCAGTCGCGGGTGCTTGACCGGCTGTCGGAACACGAGCGTATGCGGCGTCTCGGTGCGGGTCGCCTTGTCTTCCGGCTCGGCGGCCACGTTCTTCAATATTCCCTGCCGCATGGCTTCGCGTTTTTCGTCGCGGGGGTGATCCCACACGTCCCGCATCGCCCAGCGCGGAGCGAACGCGTCGGCCCGCACGGCGATGAAATCTCCGGTGCCGCGCGCGAATAGAGGTTTGCTCATGCCGGGCCACGTTGCCGCAACCGGCCAGCCCTGTTCGTCGGTTTCGATCGTCGGCTGCGGTCCCGTCGACGGCTGATCCGCGACGGAGTCTTTGACCAGCTGGTACTTGCGGATCGAATCGGGAGCGAGTCTATCGACCCAGAAACGCGCGTAGCGGTTCGCGGCGTGGTCGGCAAACGTCCGGGAGACATCTTCGCGGCTCAGGTCCGCGGGGCTTGCCGGCCGCTCAAAGGGCTGCATGCCGGGCTGGAAATCGAGGGGAATCTTCGCGCCGTTCTCGGTGTTGACGACCGACTTGTAATCGTCGCGCAGCGCGCTGGAGATCAGGTTGGCCCAACCGGTGAAGGTCGAGGAGGTGGGATTGGCGACATAGAGTCCCTCGCTCTCCCGCACCAGTTTCGTGCGTGCCCGCTGGCCGAGCAGCCATTCCGACAGGGCCATGGGCCGCCACGCGTATCGTGCCTTTTCATTGAACTGGCCCTGCGAATCGAGACCGTAGGGTTGGGCGACGCTCAGTCCCGATCCCCAGGTGTGTTCATCGAACAGGCACAGGTCCTTGGTCAGTTCCACAATCCGTCCGCGGCTGGCATCGTCAAGCGGTCCCCATACGGGCGACTGCGCGGCGTTCAGGTATCGCTTGGCGAACCGGCTCGCGGCCACTTCGCGCGGCGCGCTCGCGGTTCCGTTGGCCCACCAGTCGGTCCATTCGCCCTCGCGCACTGGCGCTTTCGGTCCCGCGACCCGCTCAAGGTCCTCCATGGCCTGGCCGATCGTCACCAGTCGCAGTTCGGGCTGCAGCTTGAGCTTGTTCCAGGCGGCGATGAAATCGCTGAGTGGCGGGAAGGGGGGATCGTTGTCGTATCGCCACATGTTGGTCATGGAGACGGCCAGCACCGGATATTGGTACCCGCCGGATTCCAGCTGCGCGATGCGGTTCATGCACTGGGCGTGAGCCGCGCGCAGCGAAGCTTCGTCGCATCGCAGGATATCGCCGGAACGCGGGGGCCGATAACGGGCATCGGCAGCCAGAGGCAGCGGACCGCGGCGCCACTCCGTGGTCTCGAAAAAGAAGAACCCTTCCCCGTACGTCAGGCTGAGCCACACGAACATCTTCCGCCCGTCGGGCATCTTCCACCAGAACGCGGAAGGTCTGTCGAAAGGAGCGCCGCCCGAGTCTCCGTTGATTCCGGAAAACAGGAAACGGATGTTACGATCGAGCAGCGCCATCGCGCCGGCTCGCGGGAAACCGTTCACGTCATTCTGGACGGCCGCGCGCGGCTGCAGTTTCTGCCAGAGGTCCTCGGGCAGCCAGTGCGTCATCGTCTGCCACTGCCGGCGATCGAGGAAAGGAGTGTTGTTCAGCGGCAGTGCGCTGACTTCGATCTGTCCCGCGCGGACCGCGTCGAGAAACATGGCGCGTCGCGACTCGCTCGCGGCCTGCCACCAATCGAGCACGGCGACGGTGGTCTCGGCAGTCCAGCGGAATTTCGAGGTCTCGGGCGCGTCGCGAGTCGCCTGCGCCGCGTCGAGCGCGATGTCGAGATACCGCCGTTGCAGGTCTCGGCACACGGCCGGATGATCGGTGAAGCCGTAATCCGTGTGGGAGAAGTGGATCAGGTCGAGCTGCTTGATGACTCGCGGCGATTTCGCTTCCTCGCAGCGGGCGAGGTTCGATGCCGAGACGACCAGCAGAATGAAGGCGGCCCAGGCGCTGTTGCGGTGTTGCATGATGACGCTCCCGGCGAGGACACGTGAGACAACGTTGTTGATATTTACGGTGCCGGTTCGAACGTGAACGGCACGCCGTGTTCGAGTTCGCGGTAACGTTCGCCGATCCCTTCGAGCTTCATATTGGTGCGGAGCAGTTGCGGGGGCAGCGAATTGTCGCGGAACAGATCGTAATGGCAGGGGACGACGAAGCGCGCGTTCAGATCGCGTCCGAGACGCGCGGCTTCGGCGGGCGACAGGTTGCGGAAGGCGCCGTTGATGACCGCGACGAGCACGTCGGGGTGATCGGGAGCGGCGGCGTGGGCGAGCACTTCGTGGTAGCCCGTGTCACCCGTGAAGTAGACCGAGACGCCGCCTTCCACGCCGACGACGTAGCCCACGTGCGTGAGGTCGTCGGCGCCGAGCGGGATCGCGAAGGTGGTTCGGATGCGCACGTCCCCGACGCGATGCACCTTGTTCGGCCACATCATGTGAATCTCGTCCCGGGGAACGCCCAGTTGAACGAGCCGATCAACCGTCTCCGGCGGCGCGACGTAGGGCCCTTGGCCGCCGGCGTCGCGATACCCGGCCAGCGTCTCCGGGTCGAGGTGATCGCCGTGGCTGTGCGTCATCGCATACAGATCCACGCCGGCAAGATCCCGAGGCGCAAGCGGCGCCGGGACGAGGCGGTCCATGTCGAATCCCGCCCCGTCTCCGATGGCCTTGCACGAGTTGGTCAGATAGGGATCGACCGCGACGATTTTCCCCTCGGGGCTCTTGAGCAGATAGCCGGCCTGCCCGAGCCACCACAGGGTGACCGAACGCGGAGGAACCCGGAAACGTCGAACATCGTCGAGCGAAATGGGCTGCATGGGCGAACCTCAGGGATTGGGAGGCGATGTGGCGATCAGCACGACGAGCGGCACATTGCCCGTGTTCTCGATGCCGTGAACGCACCACGGCGGCAGGTACACGAAGTCGCCTTTGCTCACGTCCCGCTGGTAATGAGCGAACGTCATGCGCCCGCTTCCCTCGAGAATCACGTAGGTTTCTTCCGTCTCGTGCGAGCCCGGTTCGAGTATGGCGTGCGGCGGGACGTAGAACATGACCAGTCCCAGATTCCGGGACGGCGCGTTGGGATTGACCGGGTGAACGACGCGCACGCCGAGTCCGTGGCAGCCCGGATACGAGACCGGGACGCCGTCCTGGACCGTGACGATCATCGGGTCCGGCGGCACGCTCGGCTTGGGAATCTTGGGCTGTTCTTCTCCCTTGTAACCTTGGAACATCGTGATCTTGGCCATTTGATTTCCTTTCAGAATTCGCGAGCGTATCCAGCCAGCCAGCCGCCGTCCACCGTCAAAACGGACCCGTTGATGTAACTCGCCTGCGGCGATGCGAGGAACAGCACAGCATGTGCAACTTCTTCCGGAGTGCCGGGGCGTCCCAGCGGCACGTGAGCCAGCATCCGCTGCACGGATTCGCGGAACAGGCCGTCGTCGCCGTAGAACAGTTTCTTGGTTCCTTCGGTCAGGATCGATCCGGGTGCGATCGCGTTGACGGTAACGCCCTCGCGGCCCAGTTCCAATGCCATGGCCTTGGTCAGGTTGATGACGCCGGCCTTCGCCGCCACGAATGCGCACTGCAGACGCAGCGGGACAAGCCCCGCGATCGACGAGATGTTGATGATCCGGCCAAATGACTGTTTGCGCATGATCGCTCCGGCCGTGCGGCTGACCAGGTACAGCCCGGTCAGATCGACATCGACGATCCGGTCCCATTCCTCGCGGGGGAACTCGTCGATCGGCACGCGGTGATGCAGCGTGTTCACTCCGGCATTGTTGATGACGATGTCGAGTTGCCCGTGGCGGTCGGCGATGTCGGTCACGACCTGACGCACCTGGGATTCATCTCGCACGTCCATGAACGCCGAGTGGCAATTCGCGGAGCGGGCGGCGGCCGCCTTGGCTCCCTCCACATCGACGTCCGTGTAATGGACGATGGCTCCATTAGCGGCCAGCGAATCGGCGATGGCCTGGCCGATGCCGTGCGCCGCTCCGGTGACCAGCGCGACCCTGTTGGTTAGATCGACATTCATGCGACTTATTGCTCCCTGATCAGCAGGCACGAGACGATTTCATCGATTTCTTCACGACTGCCGCGAAACGCCCAGGTCTGACAGACATCGGCGCAGCGGTTGCGGCCGGTTCCCGGACCCACGGCGGGAACATGATACTCCATCTCGGCGAAGGACCCCAAAGCACTGTTGACGTTGCAGATCTGGATTGCGTATCCGCGATCATCGGGTTCGGTCCACGGGACGTCTTCGTAATCGCCCGACGGATCGATGCACGCGTTGCGGATCAGCAGCGCCCATTTGCCCGAGGATGTCCGGTAGCGGTAGCCGACCCGGCCTGTTGCCGCGGCTGCTCGGACGGCGAACTTGAATTCGCCTTGGGCCCGCATGTGGAACAGGACCAGCCCGTCGCGGGTTTCGACATCGCCCGGGGGCGGCGAACCGAAGAAGAGCTTCGGTTCGCTGCGGCCGTAGGTCGGGACGAGCAGGTCCCCGCCGTGGGGCATCTGGACCAGATTCCATAATCCGACCCGCTGCTCGCCCGAGAGCAGGTCGATCGAGCTTGTCAGCCGGTATCCGGCGTATTCGACTTTGGACAACCGCGAAAAACAGCTTTCATGTCGCAGCGGATTCGCGGCGGCACCGAGGACCCGCCTGAGTTCCATTTCGACGTCGGCTTTCGATCGCGTGAGGCGGCAGGTCAGTCGATTTACGAGGCTGACCGTTTCCGTTTCCCGCGTGAGTTGCCATTGGCCCGGATCGAGCTGGCGCGGCTGGAAATAGACGTCGGTGCTCGGATAGTTCGGAAAGAAGAAATCGACTTCGGGTGCGAGCCAGAGCCGATCGCCGCCCGAGTTGTGCCATTCGGAACCGGCGTAGAACTCGGCCGCGCTCGAGGTCTGTTCGAGGCACGGATGCGACCAGAAGAAATTCTCGGCGCTGCCCGGCGCGAACAGCCCCAGCACGCGGCCTCCGTGGGGCAGGATCAGCAGCTCCGAGCCGTCGCCCGTCAAGAACTCGCACGTCGGCTTTCCGGCGTCCGTCAACGTCTGGACAAGAGGGCGGTGCATGGTTGTCTCCGGACGGGTTGTCGCCGGTTCGCTCATGAATCGAGTAGTCTGCGCCGGCTCTTGATAAATCGGTGTATTAGGATTTTAGGCCGTTAGGTATATCGAAAAAAATCCAAATTGGTCAATTCGTTGGTGTGCCACTGGCTCCGCCAGTGTTCTGTGTCGTTCCTCGGACATTAGCTTGACTTGTAACGCGTCTGATTCAGGAGGTTTGGTCCGGAGTGCTGCCCGTCAACACTGGCAGAGCCAGTGGCACACCGGCCAAGGACACGGTTAAGGAGTAGGATATGCTGGCCGTGCCGCACCGCCGGGTTTCTGTAACGCATCGGCCGCACGCCAGCATCCGCCGATTCGTTACGTTGTCTCGTCGTTTTGCCGTTAGATCTTAATAGTTAACGCTATTAGCTTTTAGTAAGGGTATTTCCGAATGCCATCACGACCGCGGCGGCGACGAGGATCGCAATCGCCGCGTACATCTGGACGCGGGGCTTGCCGTGAACGCCCTTCCATTCGCCGCTGATAAATCCCAGCAGTTGAGTGCCCGTCATCTGCATCGCCTGCTGAATGCCGAAGCCGACCGAGGCGCCCAGCGCGCCGAGCAGCAGCATGCCCTCGCCCATCAGTGCGGAAGCGAGGCTGAAGTTGACGCCGATCAACACGGCCAGGAACAGTTCGCGGCCGCTCTGCACGAGCACGCCCCACGACTTGTTCTTGCGCAGCAGGTGAGCGGCGTAAGCCAGGTTCACCAGGGCGCCGCCCATCAGTCCGACGGCGAACACGCCGAAGGTCGGCGGGATCTGTCCGGTCTGCACAAGCACGGAACCCTTGCCCGGTGCCGGCGCAGTACTCAGTTGCTGTTCGATGCGATCCGCGACTTGGCGTGCGCTGATTCCGGCAACGGGCAGCGGGTCCATTCCGGGGAGCGCCAGTATCCCTTTCTCGGACACCGCGTGCGAGCCCGACAGGTCGTCGCGCCCGTCGATCGAGACCGTGATGCTGGTGGACGGCTGGATGATGCTCAGATTGGAGACGATCGGATCCTGGCTGTATACGAAGGCAAATGCCATGAACGACGACAGGATGCCGGCCGCGACGGTCATCAGCAGTCCGGTCAGAAATCCGCCGGAGAGCGATTCCTGCTGCTTCTTCAGTTCGCGATCCCGTCCGAATCCCGCAAGAGAGGCGATGAGCACTCCGACGAGCATCAGAGCCACGGCGGCGCAGACGGTCAGGCCGGCCGGGGAATTCAGGTCGGCCGCGCTGCGGAACAGGCCCGAACCCTTGAAGATCATCGGCGTGATCGCTCCGACGGAAACGCCGAGCCCCGCGAGAATCGCGCCCGTCAGGGCCACTCCGATCCGCACGTAGCAGAGGCCGCAGAGCACGTTAGCGATGCCCCAGCCGACCGCGAACAGATTGCCCAGCAGGATGGCGCTGAGCGGCACGCGGCTGAGCGACTGCAGCGCATTCGGGCAGCCCAGCAGGGTGATGCCCCACGGCATGATCACGAGTCCGACCAGCATGCCGATGAACCACCAGTGTTCAAAACGGTACTGTCGCATGAGCTTGAATGGCCAGACGCCGCTGCCCATGATCAGCCCGCCCAGCGCGACCACCAGCAGTCCCCAAGCCGCCGTCATCTTGTGCTCCTTCAGCAGTGAAGCGGATATCAGACGCCGGGCACATAGCCCGTGCCGAATCGCGCGGTTGATTCATTCCGGAAATCGGAGATCAGCGACATCAGCGCCGTCGTGCCGCCGTCGGCGACGATCGTCTGGCCGATGATGAACTCGGCGTCGTCGCTGCAGAGAAAGACAGCGAGCTTCGCGATGTCGAGGGGAGCGCCCGGACGCGCCACGGGCACCGAGGTCTTGGCCGCTTCCCTCGCGGCATCGTCCTGGAAGCCGGGAATGGCGCGATAATAGTTATCGACCGTGACCCAACCCGGGGCGATGGCGTTCAGGCGGATTCCCTTGTGGGCCAGTTCCACCGCCAGCGCCCGGGTGTAGGCAATGATCGCACCCTTCGTGCCGGCATACAGGGAATGCTCGGGTGCTCCCTGTAATCCGTGGATCGACGTGATATTGCAGATGGTCCCGCCGCCGCGCGTCAGCATGTCCCGCACGACCCGCTGCGTCAGGAAGTACTGCGCCCGCCAATTGACGTGGAACAGCAGATCGAACTGCTCGGGGGTTACCTGCAGGAACGGCTTGTTCAGCGTGATGCCGGAGTTGTTTACCAGACAGTCCAGACCGCCGAGGAACTCGATCGCTTTCTCGGCCAACTCGACGGGCTTCTCGCAGCTGTCGAAATCCGCGGCGAAGGCTTCCGCTTTGCGGCCCCACGAGCGGATCTCCGCGGCCGTTTCCTCCGCACCTTTTCCACTGTGGGCATAATGCAGCGCGACGTCGGCCCCCTGGCGGGCAAACTCGCGGGCAATCTCCCGGCCGATACCGGTTCCCGAGCCCGTGACGAGTACGCGTTTGCCGGCCAGTCTTGCGCCAGTGTCCATCGAGCTGCCTCCACGTTGTGAAACCGTTTGGGGACCACGCAAAGGGGACCCGGTGATGCCGGTGGGGTTCACCGTCAAAGTCCCTCCGATTGGAACGCACCGCGCAGCGTTCGTCAATCAACGGCGCGGCGCGGTTTGCGCTGCGCCGCACTTCGCTCCGCACGTTTGATTTCGCCGCGAGGACGCGATGTCGAGGTTCCTGTCGATGTCGCGTTGGCGCGTCGCCTGAGGTGCGACGGAGCGTGTCGATTTGTGATGGAAAGGGGGGCGTTTCGGGGTGCCGCCGGATGTTTTACACATGTTTTACACTGGGGGTTTGGGGGGGTGCTGGCACCGAAAATCGGTCTGCCGCAGGCCGGCGGGATGGCCGGCAACTCGCGTTTTTTGCGGCATTTCCCCGCCGGCAGCGTACAGTCCCCCGAGTCGGCACCTGCTTGCATTTCGGGATGGGCCGTTTGTTCACACGGCGGTTACGCAGGCGGCGGCGGTGAATTGCGGTGCATCGAGAAAAGCCCTACCCTGCGCCCTTGGTAAAGGGTACCTTGAAATCGTCGCGGACATGGAACTCGCCGCAGTACACGGGCCGAATCAAATTTCCTTGGGCCGAACTGCGTGTGGCATATTAAAGCAGGGTCCTGTCGGGCGACGAGGATTACTCGGTGCCATCATCCGTCACTTTGCAGGTGCATCGAAAGCCGATGGAGATCGCAAGGAATGATTCCGACTGCGAAGGCAAAGTGATGGCCCGCCCCTTGGCGCAGAAACATCGAGGTTGGCATGGATATCGATAACAAAAAGCTTCCGACCATTATCCAGGGTGGCATGGGCGCGGGCGTTTCGGGCTGGAGATTGGCCAACGCCGTCGCCCGCACAGGCCAACTGGGCGTGATATCTGGTACGGCCCTGAACCTGATCATGGCTCGTCGCCTGATGGCGGGCGACCCGGGCGGGCACGTGCGACGCGCGCTCGAACATTTCCCGTTGCGGGAAATGGCGGATCGCATTCGCGACAAGTACTTCATCGAAGGCGGCAAGGCCGCGGACAAGCCTTTCAAGGCCGTCCCGATCCCTTCATTTCCGCTGAGCCGGGAGTTCACGGAAATGGTGGTGGTTGCCAACTTCGTCGAGGTTTATCTCGCGAAGGAGGGGCACGACGGGCAGGTTGGCGTGAACTACCTCGAGAAGATCCAACTCCCCACGCTGCCGTCGCTCTACGGCGCGATGCTGGCCGGCATCGACTTTGTGTTGATGGGGGCCGGGATTCCCAAGTCGATTCCGGGCATGCTGGACCTGTTTGCCGAGGGCAAACCGGCTCAACTGCGGATCGACGTGAAGGACGCCAAGCGGGGCGAGGAGTTCTACACCGAGTTCGATCCGAGGGCGTTCATGGGCGGTGATCCGCCGAGTTTGAAGCGTCCGCAGTTTCTCGCGATTATTTCCTCGGCTACGCTCGGCGCGGTTCTGGCGAAGAAATCGAATGGGAAGGTGGACGGGTTTGTCGTGGAAGGGCCGACGGCCGGCGGGCACAATGCGCCTCCGCGCGGACAAATGCAATTGAACGAGATCGGCGAACCGATTTACACCGAGCGTGACGACGCCGACATTCCGGCGCTCGTAGCCTTGAAGCTGCCGTTCTGGCTGGCCGGTTCGTATGCCGAGCCGCAGCGGGTTGCCGATGCGCTGGCTTCCGGCGCGCAGGGCGTGCAGGTCGGGACCGCTTTCGCGTATTGCGAAGAATCGGATCTCGCCCCTGAACTGAAACAATCCGTGCTCGAGGCCAGTTGTCTGGACGGCGTGCAGGTGTTCACGGATCCCGTCGCCTCGCCGACCGGTTTTCCGTTCAAAGTCGTGCGTCTGTCCGGCACGCTGACCGAAGAGGACGTATACGAAGAGCGTGAGCGGATCTGCGATCTGGCGTATCTGCGCCACGCGTATCAGGACGCGGACGGTTCCGTCGGCTGGCGATGCCCGGCCGAACCCGTGGCGGATTACGTCCGCAAGGGCGGAGACGAGGAAGAGACGATCGGCCGCAAATGCCTCTGCAACGCCCTGCTGGCAAACATCGGCCTTCCGCAGGTCCGCAAGGAGATCGGCGTGGAAAAGGCGCTGGTCACGTCGGGTCTGGACGCACAGAACCTCTCGCGTTTCCTGCAGCGCAAGACGTTGTCGTACAGCGCTCGCGAGATCGTGGAATACCTGTTGAGCGGCCTGCAGATCAAGCCGGCCGTTCCCGAGGTAGCCGCAGTCGAGGTCTGAGCGGGCTTCCCGCGCTTGCCGCTGCCACATCCGCCTTATACGATGCCGCAAGTCGGTTGCCCGGCTGTTGCGGCTTTTTTGTTGGTGATTGGCATCTTGTTGCGGGAGCAGGCTATGTTCGCGGCGGTCCTTCTCATGTTGTGCGGCGCGGGCGGGCATCGATTCGCATGCCTCGATCACAATCTGGGCAAAGCAATGATCTTCTCGGCCGACGGCCAGATCGAATGGGAACATGCCGCGCCGGCCGGGGACGATCTGTGGGTGCTGCCCAACGGCAACGTGCTGCTCACGATGGGCACCGGCGTCTCCGAGTTTACCCGCCAGGGGCAGGAAGTCTTTAAATATCGCTCGAAGAGCGAGATCTATGCCTGCCAGCGCTTGAGCGATGGAATGACGTTCGTCGGCGAATGCAACGGGGGCCGATTACTCTGCGTCAAGCCGGACGGGGGCATCGCCCACGAAATCCGGTTGCTGGCAGAAGGCGTCGACGGGGGACACGTCTTCATGCGCAACGCCCGGCGCCTGGCCAACGGAAACTACCTGGTCGCTCTCTATGGATCTGATGCGGTGCGCGAATATGACGCGGAAGGGAAAGTGGTGCGGGAGATTCCGGCGGCGGGCGGACCGCACAGCGTCGTCCGGCTTCCCAACGGCAACACGCTGATTTCATGCGGCGACCGGCCCGGCGGGTCGCGAGTGTTCGAGGTCGATGCGTCGGGAACGACGGTCTGGCAGGTGAAGGGCGACGAACTGCCCGGCATCAGCCTGAAGTTCATGGCCGGCGTGCATCGTCTGCCCAACGGCAACACCGTGATGTGCAACTGGCTCGGGCACGGCAACCTCGGCAAAGGGCCGCATCTGATCGAGGTGACTCCGGCCAAGGAAGTCGTCTGGACGTTTGCGGATCACAAGCGAGTGCAGACGATCTCGTGCATTCAACTGCTCGACGTGCCGGGAGATGTCCTGAAGGGCGAAGTCCTGCGATAGGTCGAGCCGTGCGAAGAAGTGGATTGGATTGGCCGGCCGTCTTCAGGCCCTCATCCAATGTCCGATTCGAGAACTTCTCGAACGATTTGCCCGAAGATGGCTGCGCACTGCTGTTGCCTGAGCGGCAGTTCCGCCGCCGCACTTGCTTCGGCGTCAAGGTCAGGACCGGGTTCACCTGCCTGCCAGAGCTTGGCCAGTTTCTCGGCCATGTCGTGGCTGTTGCGCGGGTCGAAATAGTCTGCGCGCCGGTAACTCTGTTCGCGATGCGGCCGTATGTCTGACGCCAGCACCGGCTTGCCGAACGACCGCGCTTCATCGACGCTCAGTCCGTAGCCCTCGAACAGCGACGGGTTCACGATGCCGATCGAACGGCGCGTGAGGGCGATCACATGTTCGCGCGGAATCACGGAGAGAAATCGGACGCGGTCTTTTATGCCCAGCGATTCGACTCGGGCGAGTACCGCGGGAACATGGGCCGGGTTGCGGTAGTCCTCCATCTTTCCGCTGAATACGGCGAAAACAGGACATCCGCCGTCACGGAGCAGCTTGATCGCCTCTATCGCGGCGAGGTGATTCTTGTGCTGCCAGAACTGATTGGGGATGTACACGAACTTGGCCGGGAGTCCGTACTGTTCAGCCGTTTTTCGAGGATCCTCGCGGCACAACTCCGGGGCCGGTGCGGCCACGATCGGCACGACCCGCGCCTTCTTTGCGGCGGCTCCGTCAAAAGCCTCGAGATCCGCCAGCACGGACTGGCTCATCACGACCAGCCGTGTGGCGTGCCGGGCGACTTCGCGAAAAGCCTCATTGCGGTCGCGGCATTCCGCCGCTGAGAAGAACGACGGAAAGTGCATGTGCTGGAAATCGGACAACCATGACAGAGTGCGGATCCGCGTGTACGGATCGCGCAAGGGCATGCCCAGCAGCACGTCGATGCGCCGGCTCAAGCGGAGTTCGCGGCCCCGCTTCCGCCATCGACGGGATGCGTTTTTCGCACCGAGCGCGGAACAGATTTCCTGCATGAGCCTGCCGGCCGTCCATCGCGGCTCGACGTCCATGAACACATCGTCGTGCAGTTGGCGAAGCTCAGAACGTGGCGAATTGTCGCAGACGAGGACTCGCTCGATGTCCCGGGCCGGCGAAGATTTCAAACAGCACAGGAGGTAGGAAAGCCATACCTCCGTGCTGAATTGAATTGTGCCGTGGGGAACGTAGAAACCCACGCGAACTGGTTCGTTCACCGCTCCACTCCGTCAGAGCAGCCCCGAGCAGCGCTACTGCTTGCGGACGTCGTAGCACATCAGGGTATCGCCTGCACGCAGGTAGAGTTTTCCGTCGTGGATCACCGGGTAGTTCCAGGCGGGGCCCGCGTTGACCGGTTCCTGGAACTGGCCTTTGACTTTGAGTTCCTTCGGGTTGGCTTCGATGAGCGCCGTCAGGCCGTTTTCATAGCGGAAAATGAAGTTGCCGTCGGCGAAGAGCACGGCGGCCGATTTCTTGCCGGGGGCGGTTCCTTTCCACAGGATCTTGCCGGTCATGAAGTCGAGGCACACGGGCGTTCCGTTGTTTCGGCCGCTGCCGCCGTAGAGGTTGTCGCCGATCAGCACAACGCCGCCGTGGTGGTTTTCGAACTTGTCGGGACCGTTGAACCAGATTTCCTCGGCCTTCATCTTGTTGCCGTCGCGCGTCACCTTCAGCAGCGCGCTACCCGTTTCGTAGCTGGTCGTGACGAACACATGGTTGCCGCGCACGATGGGGGTCGGAATGTTGGCGACTTTGTTGGCGATCTTGTTGTAACCCCACAGGAACCGGCCGTCGTCGGCCGCCACGCCGACCGCGCCCCGGCCGAGGATCTGGATGTACTGGCGCACGCCGTCGATATCGGCGGCAATCATCGAGGAATAGCCGGCGCCGTCTTTGCCGCGGTCGCCGATTTCGGGGACAGCGCATTTCCAGATCACGTCGCCCGTCTTCTTGTTGAGCGCCACGATCGTGGCATTACGGCCTCCGGGGGTGCAGAGCACCTTGTCGCCGTCGATCAGCGGAGATTCGCTGAACTTCCAGACCGACATCATGACTCCGCCAAAATCCTTCTGGAAATCTTTCGTCCAGCGGACCTTGCCGGTCGCCGTTTCGAGGCAGGCGATCTGGCCGTCGGTGGAGACCACGTAGGTCAGTTCGCCATCGACTGTCGGCGTGCAGCGGGGGCCGCCGTCGCCGTGCGGCTGGCCGACGCGGGTGGACCAGAGCAGCTTGCGGTCCGCCAGATTGAAACAGAGGGCATACTGCGCTTCGCCCGATCCCTGGTCCAGATCTCCCATGGTGAACATGCGGCCGTCGACGATCGAAATGGTCGAGTATCCGCGGCCGAGGCCCTTGAGCTGCCACAGCAGCTTCGGTCCGCCCTCCGGCCACGATTGCAGCAGGTCTTTTTCCGGCGAAATACCGTCAACATTCGGTCCTCGGAAACGGGGCCAATCGGCCGGGGCGGCAGCGAACGTCGAGGCCGCGACACCCAGGACGGCAAGGCACGTCCACACAAACAGCAAGTGACGTCGAACAGTCATGGCTTCCTCTCAACTTTTCAAAATCAGATTTCTCGAAGACAGCTTTCCAAAGACAGCTACTTCACGACAAAGCACGAGTTTCAGAGAACAGGAATTTTAGCGACACCCGGGGAGGCCGAAAGAGCCCGTATTGCCTGCGTGGCAAATCGTGCGGTCCTTATCCGCATCGGATGCCGTGCGTTTGACTCTCGGCCGACGGGGCCACCCACCGGCCCCGGCAGTTCGTTCTGCTTGACCCGCCCTCCTCGGGAAGGATACGCTTTGAGCCGCGGGCTCGGCGAGTCGTCGCACGGGCGGCTTGCCGCCCGCTCGATTTGTCGGGCAGTGTGTTGCGAACGACAGTTTGCGGAAATCCGCCGAAAGACAAACGCTCTTCACAGGAGTCGGAAATGTCCGAGGACAACAAGAATCTGGTCCGAAACTACTACCAGGCCGTGTTGAGCGATCTTTCGAAGATCGAGGCCATCGTCGCGCCGGATTTTGTGGACCACCATTTTCCGCCGCAGATGCCGGCGGGTCCCCAGGGCGTGCGCGAGTTCTTCGGGAACGTGCTTCCGAGCATCTTCAGCGAAATGAAGATTGAGATCGGTTTTCTGCTGGCCGAGGGGGACAAGGTCGATTGCCACTTCGTGCTGCTGGCCAAGCATACGGGCGAGTTCGCGGGCATTCCGGCACGCGGGCTGGCGATCCGCTGTCCCGCAATCAGCACCTTTCGCATTGCGGGCGGGGTGCTGGCCGAAGCGTGGGAGATTTTCGACAGCGGAGATCTTCTGCGGCAGATGCGGGGCGAATAACGGACGGGCGAAGCGGCCCTTCCCCGGAAAGCCCGAAGACACTCTCCCGCCCCCCGGTGCCGGCCCTTGAACGCAGGTCCGCGGCTGCGATACTGTAGCCCGCCGCGCGGTTATCGGTTGTTTCCGCCGGCCGTTCTGCTGCACTTGCGGAGCCACAAGCCACTCATGCCGCCCATCAACGCAAAGACCGGAGTCTGTGCCGTGATCGGTCACCCGATCGGTCACTCGATGTCGCCCCAGCTGCACAATGCCGCGTTTGATTTTCTGGGGCTTCCGATGGTCTACGTCGCGCACGACGTGAACCCGGGCGAAGTTGCCCGGGCGCTCGACGGCATCCGGGTGCTTGGCTATCGCGGGCTGTCGGTCACGATTCCCCACAAGGTCGAGGCGATGCATGCCGTTGACGAAGTCGACGAGACGGCCCGGGGGATCGGCTGCATCAACACGGTCGTAAATGAATCCGGCCGCCTGCTGGGATACAACTCCGACGGACGCGGCGCACTGAATGCGCTGCGGGAAGCCGGCGCGGATCCGGCAGGCCGTCGCGTGCTGCTGCTCGGTTCGGGGGGAGCGGCGCGTGCGATCGGAATCACGCTGGTCCGCGAGGCGCCGCCGGCCGAGTTGACGATTCTCGGCGTGGTTCCCGAGGAGCTTGCGCGATTGGTTCAGGACGCACGGGATCGCGGCAAGTCGCCCGTCCGCGGCGAGCCACTGTCTGATGCTGCGTTGTCCGGGGCGATGTCGGATGCGGACATCGTTCTGCACTGCACTCCGCTGGGCATGCATCCGAACGAAGATAATACGATTGTTCCCGCCTCGTTGTGGAAGCCCGGCACGACGGTGTTCGACGCGGTCTACAATCCGCGGCGCACGCGTCTGTTGAAGGAGGCCGAGGCCGCGGGGTGCCGGATCGTGGAAGGGATCGAGATGTTTCTCGGCCAGGCCTACGTGCAATTTGAACTGTGGACGGGGCAGCCTGCGCCGAGGGACGTGATGCGACGGGTGCTGGAGGAGCGGCTATGAACGTCGTGCTGGTCGGATACCGGGGAACCGGCAAGAGCGCATGCGGCCGTCTGCTGGCCGAGCGATTGGGGCTTCGCGTCGTATCGCTGGATGCCGAGATCCAGCGCAAAGCCGGCCAGCCCATCCCGGACATCGTGGCCGCGCGGGGCTGGCCCGGGTTCCGTGATCTTGAGGAGGAAGTCGTGCGCGACGCGGCGGCGGGAGATGGCCAGGTGATCGACTGCGGCGGCGGCGTCGTGGAACGCGAGGCGAACTTCGAGGTGCTGCGCTCGGCCGGTCCCGTTATCTGGCTGAAGGCAACGCCCGCCACGATTGTCTCGCGGATTCAAGGAGACACGCAGCGACCGTCGCTCACGGGCAACAAGAGCTTCACCGACGAAGTGACCGAGGTGCTGCAGAGGCGCGAACCGCTCTATCGGCGACTGGCGCAGCACGAAATCGACACCGACAGCCTTGCTCCCGCGGAGATTGCGAGTCAGATCGTCGTGTGGCTCGGCAAGTGACAGGCGGCACAGTCGCCTTCAGGCGCACCAGGACCGCTTGCGGTCGAGTTTGCTTTTCAGCACGGACGTGACGAGGTTCGAATTCTCGACGACCTGGAAGTCGTACATCCCTACGCAGATGAAGTCGGCGCCGTGCCGGAACGCGTAATGGAATCCGTCCTTGGGGTGGATCGATCCGGCGGCCAGGACCTTGAAGGCGATCCATGGCTGCGGCAGCTTCTCCATGCAGGCAATCGTCTCCTGCGGGCTGTCGCAGAAGACGTTGTCGTGCTCCTCGGCCGCCTTGGCCGACCAGTAATCGTGATGGTGCAGGGTCTTCATCCAGAAATCCGGTTTGAAGCCCTGATCGACACAGGCCGAAATCGTCTTGAGGTAATGGCCGCCGATGCCGGCCGGGATGCCGTTCTTGCGAATCAGTTCGAGCGCGCTGGCGATCCAGTCGAATTTTCCCTGCGCCACGTATTCGTCCGCGGCAGCGCCCTGGACGTACGCCGCGCACGCGCCCTGGTCGATGGAATACCGGATCGTGTCCAGGAGTTCCTTTTCGGTTTTTGCCTTGCATTGGGCCAGGAATTTGATCTTTCCCATGCCCCGATTCCAGTACGCCGAGATCATCGGGGCCAGGATCGGGTTGGTGATGATCGCGTTGATGCCGCAGGCCTCGGCCAGGCGGAAGGTCTCAAAAATCTTGCCGTCCTGGTGATAGGCCTTGATCAGTTTGGAAACGTAGATCAGGTCGCGCGCGTGGGCGAAGCCGTTCATCAGGTTCCCGCCGAGCATCATGCGGCTCAGGTCCAGCTCGCCGAGTTTCGCCGAGGGGACTTTGCTCTTGAGGTCGTCCAGCGTCTCGAAGCTGAAGGCCTTCATCGACGGCGAAGAGACGGCGTCGATCCGCCCGTTCAGCTGTTTCTCTTCATGGCTGCGGTAGCCGTGTTTCTTGAGGACGGCCCAAGTGAAACCTCCGATGACGGGCAGGCCCGCCAGGCTGGCGATCACCTGACGGCGGCTCAGCGCCGAGTCCATGGTCTCGCCCCGGTCCGCCGGCCCGGATCGCCCGCGCCGCGCCGAGCGCCATCGTTCGACGATCCACCGGATGATGCAGTCGATTCCGCAACTTCGCGGAGCGACGACAATAAAGGCCAGAGCGAGCAGCTCGACAATATTCTTGTTGACGATCAGGTAGCTGCCCTCGGCGTTGGGTGCGCTCGGGCCGAAGAGGGCGGGGTGGGCGAGATAGTACAGACCGAGCAGCAGCACGCCGAACGAGGCGGACAGCCGGGTGAGAATCCCCGCCATCAGCGCGATACCGATCAGCAGCAGTCCCCACGCGTTCAGTTTGTCGACGATGTAAAGCAGCTTGGGGTTGGCGGCCAGCGAGTGGAACAGGTCCGCGGCTACCCAGTTTGCGCTTTGAAGATAGCCGGCCGCGCTCCACTGCGGATTCAGCAGCTTTGCGACCCCCTCATAAGCAAAGTGCCAGCCGACACCGATTCTCAGCAGCGTCAGCAGGATCAGCGGAAGGCTCCCGTGGGGAGACGCAGTCAAGTTGCCGGATCTCTGGCTCATAATCAAACGGGAATGACTTCCCCGCGCACAAGGTCCTCGTCGGTCTGTCGGGCACGCACGAGATGCGGTTTTCCGTCGCGGATCAGGACTTCTGCGGCCAGGGGCTTGGAGTTGTAGTTCGAGCCCATGACGAAGCCGTAAGCGCCGGCAATGCCGATGACCAGGAAATCGCCGACGCCGGCGGCAGGCAAGGACCGCTTGCAGACAAACCCGCCTTCGAGCTGGGTGAAGATATCGCCCGATTCGCACAGCGGGCCGCCCACGACGACCTCCTGGAGCGGGCGATCGCGGTCGCTTTCGGCGGCGATCGCCATCGGATGGTATGAGCCGTAGAGAACCGGACGCGCGAGATTATTGAAACCGGCATCCAGCAGATAGAACAGGTTCTGTCCCATCCGTTTGACGGCACGGATCTCGGTGATCAGAAATCCGCTTTCCGCAACGAGGTACCGGCCGGGTTCGATTTCAAGGTGGATCTTGTGTCCGAACGCGGACTCAAGACGCTTGCGTGTTTCGTCCCACAGCCGGAAGTACTGCGGCAGGTCCACGTAGGAATCTTCCTGCTTGTACGGCACGGGGAGTCCGCCGCCGGCGCTGATCGACCGGATGCTGCGGCCCACGCGAAGGGCTGCTTTCTCCATGGCACCGCAGACTTCGGCCAGGTGTTCCAGGTCGGTTCCCGAGCCGATGTGCATGTGCAGGCCGGTGACAGCGAGACCTCGGAAGTCGCTCCGCCTCAGGCACTCGTCCAATTGCTCGTGCCAGATGCCGTGCTTGGATTGATCGCCGCCCGTATTGGTCTTCTGGCTGTGACCGTGTCCGAAACCGGGATTGATTCGCAGCGTGATCTCGCGACCCGGCGCTGCTTCGCCCAGTTGTTCGATCATGTCCGGCGAACCGCAGTTCACGTGGATGCCGTGCTCGACGACCGTGGCGAGCGATTTGCGGTCGAAGATATCCGCGGTATAGACGATCTGCGGCGGATCTCCGCCCGGCTTGTACCCTGCCGATATGGCACGGTGGATCTCGCCCGCGCTGACCGCATCCACCAGAGCGCCGTGCCGCCTCACGCAGTCGAGCACCGCCAGGTTCGAGTTCGCTTTCTGGGCGAAGCGAACCACATCGAACGCCTTCAGATCGGCGATGCGCTCAGCGATCTTCGCGGCGTCGTACACGAAAGTGGGAGTGCCGAACTGGCCTGCCAAATCCGCGACCGGGATCCCGGCGATCTTGTTCTGAAGCACAGGGAAGGAGCCAACCGTGGGCATGGCGATCTACCTCGATGAAACTGCGGGAAACAAGGCGCAACTGAAAGAACGGTATCTCATTCCCGGGAAAAACTGAAGTGGTGATGTGAAAAAGGAACGACGCGCGAACCGAGCGAGACAAAAAAGGGGAACACGGATGTTCCCCTTTCTCGCGTATTGACGTTCACTGCGACGAGCATCGCGGCGACGATGCGCGATCAGTTCTCGCCGCTATTGGCGCCCTGCATCTTGGCTGCTTCACCGATCAGGCTCAACACGCCCTCTTCGATCTCGAGGCGATAGGTCACACTGCGTTCCGCAGCCTTGGCTACGATCAGGATGTGATCCTTGCCGCTGGTCTTGCCGGAGGCCTTCGCCAGTTTCTCGAGGTTCGGATCCGGGTTCATGGCTCCCGCGAACGTGAGGATCGGCGTCAGCGCGACTTTGACTGCGAAAGGCGAAGCCCCGCCCGCCGAGGGCTGGGCATCAAGAGCTTTCTTCAGCAATTCGACCGCGTTTCCTCCCAGCGCGATGTAAGCACGGTCGGGTGACGTTCCGAGTGCGACATCCACCTGGGAGCCGAAAATCTTGGTGGCGTTTGCGTCGCTCGACGGAACCGGCACCGACAGCGTATGCAACGCGACGTTTTGATGATTCTGGGCGGCGAACTTGATCGCCGGGAATTCGGGGACGTCTTTCATCGCCCCCGCGACTCCGCGCAGGGCTTTCTCGACCTTCGCGCCGTCCGCCACTGTGCCGCCGACCGCGACCTGCAGTGCGCCTGGCACCAGTTTTACGGCTACCGCGCCCTGAAGCTGGCCCTGCTGGCATGTGGCAGCGAGGACGTCGATCAGCAGGTTGGCAGCCTCCTTGATCGCCGTGCGGGTCGAGGCATCCGGGATATTCGGATTGTCGTCGATTGCCTTCACGGCCTTGGCACGCAGGTTGTCCGTGGATTTCACCAGCATCGCCGCCATGGCCGGGGGAACCGATATGTTGTACAGCAGGCTGAATGCAGATTCGGGCAGCGGGAAGGGAGCAATGCGAGAACGCTGCTTGCTGTTGAGGCTCAGATGTTCGGCCAGTTTCGTGGCGGCCTTCGCAGTGAGCGTGAATTCCAGAGCGGTCTTGTTCGCGGCACGATCCGTACCCCAACCGAGCGTCACCTGATCCGTGTCCTGGATCAGCGAACCGAGTACTTCGAGCCCCTGCTGTGCGGAGAGTTCCGCCTGGCGGCGATCGTCGTCGGACTTGCCCTCAAGCTCGCGCTCGAGTCGTTGCTGCGCGTTCTTCTTCAGTTCTTCCAGCGCCGCCGCCTTCAGTTCCTGGGGGATGGCGTCCGCATTGACCTGCACCGCTACGGTGTAGGGGCCATTCAGGCTTGCGAGGTATCGCGTCGGGTCCGCCGGGACATTGCTGAGGTTCGCGGCCTTGTCGGAGACGTACAGCCAGTTTCCCGTGTGCTTGATGAAGAAATCCCGCTGCAGGGACAGTTTCAGCACTCCGTCGCCGAGATCCTCGGCCTTGCCGAACTGTTCTTCGAGTTTCTTCATGACGCTGTCGAAGTTCTTGACGCCGATGAACGCTGCGCCGGAGGGTTCGCCGCCGTTCAGGCTCACGAACATGCCGCCCGGACTCTTGGCATCCAGGTCCTGCGTATAAGGACTGGTCAACAGCATCACGAGTCCGCCGATCTGCGGCCAGCCCGCGGTGCGAGTCAAAGCTCCGATGTCGCCGAGCAGCCGGTCAACACTGGAAACCGACACGACAACGGCCGGACGAGCGTCGGAACCTGGCTGAGCGCTCACGCGCAACGCGGAAGTGCCGATCAACAACAGGGACAAGATGCACGCGATGGTGCGACTGCCGAATCTCTTCACGAAAAAGCCTCCTGGTTCACGAGTGGTTGTCTGCGGATTCACGACCGGTCGATTATGAGTTGCTGTTTCCGAGTTCATAGGCAAAGGTCCGGCCCTCGAACCGTTCCATGGCACTCTTGATTTCCGGAGTGACTCGCCGGGGCCGCTGGGCGATGTAGTCGAAGAAGACGATCACGGCGCTCCCCTCGACGGACACTTCCCTGCGGCTCTTATTGTAGGCGACCTGCTCCATCAGGATGCTGCTGCGCCGCATGCTAGCAACGCGGATGCCGATCAGCATGCGGTCGGGGAACTTGACCTGTCGCCGGTAGTGGCAGGTCAGCGAGGCGACGATCGGCGACAGTTCGCCGCCGCCCATGACGTGTCCCAGGCCGCTTTGGTCCAGATAGCTCACCCGCGCGGATTCGAACCATCGCAGCGGGATGGTGTTATTGACGTGGCCGAACGCATCCTGGTCGCCCCAGTGTACCGGGATCTCCACGACGAGCGGGAACATCTGGAGTTCGGGAGGTTTCTCCATCTCGGCCATGACTGCTGGTTTTTGCTCCGTGGCGGCGGCAGGTCAACGGGACAGTTGTGCGATGTGCCGGAATAATATGTGTATGTGTGGTTCGACGCCCAGGCTTTATAATGCCGATCCGGATCCGGCGAAAGGGTCTGGCACGGACGACGGTTGCGCGGCGAGGTGGATTGCATCGGTGGCATCGAACGAGAGGACCGAGTTCGGTGATTTTCAGACGCCGCCTTCCTTGGCCCGCCTGGTGTGCGGGCTGTTGGGAAGGTCGGGCGTGTCGGCTCGCAGCGTGCTGGAGCCGTCCTGCGGCGAGGGCGTTTTTCTGGAAGAAGCCGCGCGCGCCTTTCCCGAAGTCGTTCGCTTTCTGGGGTTTGACATCCAGCCGCACTATGTGGAAGCATCGCGGCACCGCATGGCCTCGCTGGGCCGGCCCGTATCGGCCGAGGTGCGGCTGCAGGATTTTTTCCGGGTGGATTGCACGGAGTTGCTGCGGCAACTTGACGAACCGCTGCTGGTCATCGGCAATCCGCCCTGGGTGACAAATTCGCATTTGTCCCGGCTGGGCAGCCGGAACGTGCCGGAGAAAGCGAATCGCGATCGCCTGCGCGGCATCGACGCGGTGACGGGCAAGAGCAACTTCGACGTTTCGCAGTGGATGATCGACCGGCTCCTGGAATCCATGCGCGGGCGTTGCGGCACTCTGGCCGTGCTCTGCAAGACTCGTGTGGCGCGGGCGGCGCTGACGCGTGCGTGGCGCGACGGGGGGCCGGCGGAGGCCGCGATCTATCGGGTCGACGCGATGCTGCACTTCGGAGCCGCCGTGGACGCGTGCCTGCTCGTATGCCGCTTTCAGTCCGGAGCAAAGTCGACTCGCCGCTGTGCACTTTACTCCGATTTGAACGCAGTCGATCCGACCGGGGAATTGGGGTACGAGGCGGGCAGGTTGGTCCAGGACCCCGACCGGTATTGCCGCGTGGAGCATCTGGCCGGCGGCGGACCGCATCGCTGGCGATCGGGCATCAAGCACGATTGTGCGCGAGTCCTCGAGTTGCGGCGCGACGGGACAAGTTATTGGAACGGCCTTGGCCAGCGCGTCGAGGTCGAGGACGAGTCGCTGTTTCCGCTGTTGAAGGGCTCCCGCTTGGCGCGGGGACTGACGGAGCCGGATCGGTGGCTGGTGGTGCCCCAACTGTCGGTCGGCGCGGACACGTCGCGGCTGCGCGACGAGCGGCCGAGGACGTGGAATTATCTCGAATCGCATGCGGAACGATTCGATCGGCGTGCGAGCACGATTTACCGCGGGCGGAGCCGCTTTTCGATATTCGGCGTGGGCGAATACTCGTTTTCCGCGTGGAAAATCGCCATTGCCGGCTTCGCGAAATCGCTGCGTTTTCACAAATTAGGTCTTTGCGAAAACCGGCCGATCGTGTTGGATGATACGTGCTATTTTCTGCCCTGTTCCGGGGAGAAGGAGGCGGAACTCCGGCTGTCGCTGTTGAATCATCCGATGGCGGTGAGTTTCTTTTCGTGTTTCGTGTTCTGGGACATGAAGCGGCCGGTAACCGCGGAGATCCTGCATCAACTGGATCTCGAGCGGTTGGGACGGGAGGTGAGGGATGCGTCTCGTCAATGTGTGGTGGGCTAGGCCCCGCGTGGCTCTGGCTGTCCCGAACGTGGCCGGAGCCGCGGGACAGTCGGGCCATTCGACGGGCCGGAGCGAAGAACCGTCCGATCCGTCGGGGAAATCGTCCGGCCGGGCGCCGGCGCATCAGAGACTGTCGACGGCCATGGACCTGGGGCTGCGCTATCTCTTCCTCACGCGTTATTCGTGGATTCTGGGGATCGCGCTGATCGCTCCGGCGCCCGTGGCCCTGGTCGTGCTGCCGGGCATGCTGGCGAATTTCTTCGTGCTCGATTCGCCCCAGCAGATCTATCACGTGTCGTGGATCACCTTGTGGTGTGCGGCGGCCGTCCTGGAGACGATGCGTGTAACGACCTTGAACGCGCAGTTTCGCTTCGATGATTACCGCACCTCCGTGCGCCGTTTTCGGAAGGCATGGGACCGTTCGTCGGGGGAGCGTTCGTCAGACGAATCGTCGGACGAATGGTATCGCCGCATCGACGGCTGGATCCTGCTCGGTTTTGCGCTGATCGCGGTCATGGCGACGTGGTACGTGGTTGTCGATGCGTGCATCGCGCGGACGGCCGCGGATCCGGCACCGACCTGGGCCCCGTACGTGGGTTCTCCCGTGACGCCCGAAGCCGTGATTCGGCGCGGCTGGAACGAGGCCTGGCAAGGGCTGTTCACGACGATCGTCATTCTGAGTGCCGTCAACGGACTGGTGATACTCGGCGGCGAGTGGTCGCGGCATCGCGGCAGTCGAACGAGCATTCTCTTCGACGGGTTTTCAGCGGCCGCCAGCACCCGATCGGTCCGGCACAAGGTTCCGGCAAGCGATTGGCTGCAGGCGGCGGTGAAGCTCCTGCATCGTCTCGTCGGTCCCGGCTATTTCATTCCGTACGAAGACGAAGACGGACAGCCCGACGGCCGGTTGCGGCTCGCGCCCGGACACGTGGGCCTGATGGTCTACACCGTGGCCTTTATCGTCGGGTATGCGTTGAATTACCGTTCGACGACCGGCGCCGACCTGATGCCGACCGAGACCTCGCCGACTTCCGCGCTGTTTTATGCGCTGATGGCCCTGCTGCTGGTCACCTATCTGCTTCCCGGAATCGCGTTCTTCCTTGATCGGTATCGCTGGCCGGTGGTATTGGTGGCCGGAGTCGGGACGCTGGTGCTTTACGGGTCATTCGGCACGGATCATTTCTATGAGCTGAATCCTTCGCCCCCGCGGCTGGCGGCGACCGCGATGCCGACACTGACGCAGGTCTACGACCGCTGGCAGCTGCCGGTGGCGCCGGACGGGCGGCGCACACTGGTTGTGATTCACGCTTCCGGAGGCGGCATTCAAGCATCGGCTTGGGCGGCTCAGGTGCTCACCGGTCTGCATGAACGCTACGGCGACGGCTTCTCGCGTTCACTCGGGCTGATCAGTTCGGTGTCCGGCGGAAGCGTGGGGACGATGTACTATCTGCTGAACCGCCGCGATCTGAGCGAACCGTTTGCCAAGACCGATTCGCCGGTGGAAGTTCTCGACAGCCAATCGATCGCGACGATCCGCGAGCTGTCGCGGAGTTCCGCGCTGGAGGCGACGGCGTGGGGGCTCGCGTATCCGGACACGATGCGGCTGCTGTTTCCGCCGGCCATTTCCGCCGAGTTCGATCGGGGGTGGGCGATCGAGCGGGTCTGGAGGCAGCGGTTGAACGACGGGGTGCGCGGGGATTTGGATCTTGGCGACCTCCGGATCACCGATCTGTCCGCGCAGTGTCTCAACAACCAGTTCCCCGTGGTCGCCTTCAATGCGACCGTGGTGGAAACCGGACAGCGAGTCGTTATCTCTCCCGTGAGGGCGCCGGAGAACCTGGCGGGGGAAGAGGAAGCCGCCGTGGAACTCATGCGGCAGTTTCCCGACGCCCATCCGCGGGTTTCGACGGCTGCGAGGCTGTCGGCGACCTTTCCCTACGTGACGCCGGCCGCGCGGGCGGATTATGAGGCGGAGCAGGGCACCGATGCCGAACGCATCGCGAATTACCACATCGTCGACGGAGGGTACAGCGACAACGAGGGAGCGATGACCTCCGTGGACTGGATCAATCGTCTCCTCACTCACTACAGTCGCGACGACACGATTCTCGAACGTCCTTTCGATCGGGTGCTGTTGATCCGCATTCAGGCGTTTCCCAAGAGGCGGGCCGCTTCGCCGTACAAGCCGAATCAACTGGCCGGCTGGACTTCGGCGCTGCTCGGGCCGCTGACCGCCATGCTCAACGTGCGCGGCACGTCGCAGATGGAGCGGGGAGATCTCGAGGTCGGACTGCTCACGCAGGCGACGCGTGCGAGCATCATGGCCTCGAAAGAGCGGTTCGAGTCGGAGTTCCGCACATCGCAGGCGTGGGCCGACTCGGTCGAGCAGGAGGTTGAATCCCTGGAGAGCTACCTGCGCGAATTGGTCAACGAAGGGAAGCTCAATGATTCCGACATTGCGCGTTGGTCCAGCGCCAGCCGCGACCGGCTCTCCGCGGCCCGCGGCATGGTGGAGCAGATCGCCCGCAAGCGGGAGCGATTGGCGCAGCTCAGCGTCGCCGCGGTCACCTTTGAGTTCCAGCCGCCGCAGAACGACTGGATTCCCTTTTCCTGGAAGCTGACGGAGAGCCAGAAACGCAACATCGACGAGGCTTGGCGGCGATTGATTGAAAAAGCCGACGGGGACGATGCGTTTTCGCTGCTCGACGAGTCGTTCACGCCCCGGCCGGCTACTGCAGCCGCCCCCGCGCCTCAAGCGGCCAGATAACCTCCAGCCGATTGCCGCGGAATCCGTACATGTGGTCGTGCAGCACGCACGTAAGGTCGCTGTATCCAGGCACGATCTCCAGGCGGTGGCCGATCGGCAGATCCCGGGCGCTCGGGGCCAGTCGCAGCGATCCGTGCTCGGCCGAAAGGCTCTCGACGAGGATGTCGTTCCGCCCCGCGACCAGCGCGGGATGAACGTCCACGTTCATGGTCTTGCGGCCCGCATCAATGACCGCGCGCTCGGCGGTCGGGCGGCTCACCACCGTGGCCAGCACGGTCAGCGCGAAGTTTCCCTGATCGACGTGGCAGCCCTCGCGATAGAACGCGTCCATGAAGATACCGCCGCCGGCCTGCAACTCCGTGATCCCGGGCTGCCGGACCGCCTGGGCGAACGATCCGGTTCCGCCGCAGGAGACAACGGGGCAGGGGAGGCCCGATCGCAGCAACAGCTCTTTTGTCTCGACCAGCCAGCCCAGCGTTTCGCGGATGCGGGATTCTTTTTCCTGCGGATCGGACAGCATCAGCAGATGTCCCTCGTAGCCCATGACTCCGGCCAGTTGCAGCCCCGGCAGCTGATCGACGGCCCTGGCCAGCCGCAGTGCCGCATCCCCGGGAGCAACGCCGACTCGGTTCATGCCGAGGTCGACCTCCACGAGCACACGCAGCTTCAGGCCTGCGGCACGCATGACTGCGTCGAACGCCTCGGCCTGAACAGGATGGTCGACGCACACCAGAAGATCCGTCTGCCGGCGCAGATCGACCAGCCTGGCGAGCTTTTTCGGGCCGACGATCATGTTGGCGACGAGCAGTTCCCCGATGCCCGCGGCCGACATGACTTCGGCTTCGCCAAGCTTGGCGCAAGTCACGCCCATAGCGCCGGCGTCGAGCAGTTTGCGGGCGATAAGGGGCGACTTGTGGCACTTGATGTGAGGGCGCCAGCCGAGGGAATGCCGGCGGCACTGTTCGGACATCGCGAGGATGTTCGCCTCCATCACGTCCAGGTCCACGCACAGAATTGGCGTGTCGATTTCGTTCTTGTCGCAGCCGAGGGAAGGTAAACTGATGGCCATGATTTCGCGGCTCTGAGGAATTTCGTCCGGCACAACCTGTGGTTGCTGCGCAGCGGAATGGCAATGATTATCGGAGATCCGGTCATGCAAGTCACGCGTCGACGGTTCGTGATGGATTCGCTCGCGGCGAGCGCGGCTCTTGCCGCCGGGGCCCGTATGGCTCCGGCCGCTGAACCGCAGGGCAAGAGGGACGAGGCGACTTCCGCCCCGACGCTGCCCATCATCGATACGCACCAGCACCTCTGGGACGTCCAGCGGATCAAGCCGCCATGGCTGGATGGCTCCCCCGACATCCTGCGGCGCAGTTACGTCACGAGCGATTACCTGGAGGCGACTCGCGGCCTGAATGTGGTCAAAGCCGTATATATGGAAATCGACGCGGCGCCGCAACAGCAGGTCGAAGAGGCCGAGTACCTGATCGAGATCTGCCGCAGCGGCAAGCATCCGACGGTCGCAGCGGTGATCTCCGGACGTCCCGCCCTGCCGGGATTCCGCGAGTACATTCTGCGGTATCGCGACAACAAGTACATCAAGGGCGTTCGGCAGGTGCTGCACGGCGCCACGACCCCCGCGGGCTACTGCCTGCAGGATCCGTTCGTGGCCTCGATACGACTGCTCGGCGAGATCGGCATGAGCTACGACATCTGTCTGCGGCCCGGCGAACTGGCCGACGGCGTCAAGCTGGTGGACAAGTGCCCCGGCACGCGCTTCATCGTGGACCATTGCGGGAACGCGGATGTGAACGTGTTCCTTCCGGCCTCGCAGAGATCCGCCGAACCGCCGTCGCACGATCCCGAGCAGTGGCGGCGCGACATGAGCGAGCTCGCCAAAAGGTCCCACGTCATCTGCAAGATCTCCGGCATCGTTGCCCGGGCGCCGCAGGGGAACTGGAAATCCGAGATTCTCGCTCCGGTCATCAACCACTGCCTCGATGTCTTCGGTCCGGATCGAGTCGTGTTCGGGGGCGACTGGCCGGTGTGCCTGCGCGGCGCGACCTATCGCCGCTGGGTCGAGGCGCTGCGCGAAGTGGTGCACAACCGCAGCGAAGAACAGCAGCGGAAACTGTTCCACGACAACGCGTCGAAGTTTTACGGACTGGGATAACGCCTACTGCTGCAACGCATACAGAATGATGTTCGTGCCGATCTTCGCGGCGTCCTCCTTGACGTAGCCTTTGCACTGCAGCGAAGTGCCGCTTTCCAGGGCGCAGCTGATGTCGTAGGGCGAGAACACGACGGAGTATCGTCCGTCGATCTCGATTCCCTCGAGCAGCGGCGTGATCGAGACCAGGGTGGCCTTCAGCGGGTCGTCTTTGGCCCGCGTCTGAGGGTCGCGCAGGGTCACCGCGCGCAGATCGAACCCGCGGAACTGCCGCGTAAAGATCGGGTGGTTGGGCGGAATCCGGTTCAGCGGTTTGCCGGGCAGAATCGCTTCGATCTCGCGGCGGAACGAGTTCGCGAACTCGGGACTTGCGCAGATCGCATCGGCAAAGAGCACGCCTCCGCGCTGCAAGTATGTACCCAGCGCCTTGCGTTCGGCCGCATTGAAGCGGAAGTTCCGCCGTCCGTGCATGAACAATACGGGATACTCGAACAGCCCGGGATCGTCGGCCCCGATCAGCCGGTTCTCGATGTCGACCCGCATGATGCCTTGATTGCCTACCGAGGTGAGGAGACGCGGCAGCGCGTTAGGCGCATCGTCGCCGCCCCCGCTATGGCGCAATTTCGGAACCCGCAAAGTTCCTCGCGTGGACGGTTCGCCTGTGCCCCGGTCAGGGGTTAGCTGAGGCCGGTCGAGTTTGTTCTTCAACTCGCGGTTCGTCGCATACGTGACGACGTTTTCGCCGATGCGCAGGCAGGCTTCGATCTCCTCCTGGATGGGCTTGGGATAATCGACGGGCCGGGTTCCCGGGCTCAGTTCCCAGTAACAGGCGAGGTTTTGCGGGCAGTAGACGACGCTCGTCCGGCAGCACGCGTCGATGCCGTAGAGCGGCCTGATGTACTTCGGGTCCGCCTGCTCTTCGGCCCACCAAACGGGATGGTCGGGCGGCAGCAGTCTGAGCGGGCTGTCGGGAAACAGTTCTTTGGCCAGCGCGCGGAAGTCGCGATCGAAGTCGTCGCCTTCGCAGCATGACTCGACGAACAGGAAGCCGCCCTGATCCACGTATCGCCGCAGGTTCTCCTTTTGTGCCGCCGCGAGGCTGAGACCCGATCGGCCGCTGATAAAGAGCACGGGCGCTTCGAGCAGGTTTTCGACCGTCGCCGCGCGTGCGTCGATGGTCTGCCACGACAGGTCGCGCCGCCAGCGCCGTTCGACGCGCCGCGTCAGATTGCCGATCGCGCTGCGGTGCAGGTCCCACTCGTTGCCCTCGCCGTACTTGAGTTTTCCAATGACGACGGGGCGCCGTCCCTTGGAGAGAAACAGCAGCGCGAAGGACGTCGCGACGAGCGGATTGGAGTCTGTGATGCCGCCGCCGACCCACAGGTTGCGCAGCGCGTCCTGCTGGCTGACCAGGACCTCGGCCCCTTCGCGGTACCAGTCGTGGCGGCCCAGAAACCGGTTGCCCGACATCCGCCCGACGCGCTCAATGCCGTACATGTAGTAGTAATAGTACGAACTGGCCATCATGCCGGGGCTCGGATTGCGGACCGGCGAGAACTTGTTGCCGAGCCACTGCAGGCCGCGTTCGATGTTGCCGGTGTTGGTTTGTTCGCTGCAGCATTGAACGGCGCCGTTCACGACTTTCGCGTCGCCGGGCGAGATCCGTCCCGCGCAGATGATCAGCGACGCGATGCCCGCGCACGTCATGCTGCCGGTCGAACCGTCGGAGTCCCGTTCGGTGTAGCCCCAGGATCCGTCGTCTCTCTGGCATCGCACCCAGTAATCCCACGCGTTCTGCCAGACGGTATCCGGTACGCTGACGCCGACTCGCTCGGCTTCGTGCAATGCCAGCAGGGCGAACTGGGCGTTGGAATTGTCGCCGTCGCCGCGGGCGCCCGCGTATCCCCAGCCCCCTTTTCTCACTCCGTCCTTCAGCTGGATGCTCTGGATCCAATCGGCATTGCGGCGGATGAGCGCCGCGTCCTTGTCGGGTTCGGCGGTGCAGAAGACCAGCGTCTGCAGGGCGGCCGTGTAGATCATGCTTGGGGCTTCCATGCCGCGCAGGTAGCTCAATGCCAGCTGGATTTTGGGGTTCGTGACTTCCCGGCCGGAGTTCAGCAGGGCGAGCGTGCACAGCGCGCTGGTGCCTCCCGGGAATCCGGTGTAATCCCGCCAGCTGCCGTCGGCACGCTGCTGGCTTTCGAGGTAGGCCGAGGCGCGTTCGATTGATTCGCGAACCTGCCGGTCGGTGATCTCGCCCCTCGCAGTCTGCGCAATCGTCAAAATCAGAAGGCCGGCCAGGAGATGACGGCCGGAAACCCACCTCCCCAGCGAAGACCGCTCCATCCCCATCCCTCCATGCTTCCGAATAACTATGAGTTACAGGCTGCCGCCGGTGATCGGCCGTCGTCCATAAAAGGGTGATCGGTCCATTCGGGCCACAGCGGCGTGCCTTAAAACTTCGAGAAGGAATACAATCAACCGAGCGGCTTGTTGGAGCCGCTCATTCGGACTTTCCGTTTCTATCGCCCATCTTCGCAAGTCGGCCATGAGCACGAAACAACGCAGCCTCGGTGATGTTCTGCAGGAGTTCGCGCAGCATCGGCAGGTGATGCAGCAGGAACTTCAGAAGATCATCGTGGGTCAGGACACGGTCATCGAGCAACTGTTCGCCGCCATTTTTACCAGAGGTCATTGCCTGCTCGAAGGCGTGCCCGGACTGGCCAAGACGCTGATGGTCAGCAGCCTGGCCAAGATCCTCGACGTCGGCTTCAAGCGCATCCAGTTCACTCCCGACCTCATGCCGTCCGACATCACGGGGACCAACGTGCTGGAGGAGGACGAGGCCGGTCGCCGCGAGTTCCGTTTCGTCGAGGGGCCGGTCTTCACGAACATCCTGCTCGCCGACGAAATCAACCGCACGCCTCCCAAGACGCAGGCCGCATTGCTGCAGGCCATGCAGGAACGCCAGGTCACCGTCGGCCGCACCACATACGATCTGCCCGATCCGTTCTTCACGATCGCCACTCAGAACCCGATCGAACAGGAAGGCACCTACCCGCTGCCCGAAGCGCAACTCGACCGCTTCATGTTCAACATCAAGGTAGGTTATCCGACGGCGGACGAGGAAGAGAAGATCCTGTCGGTCACGACCCGCAACGAAAAGGTGGAAGTCCACAAGGTCTTCTCGGGCCGGTCGATCGTCAATCTGCAGAAACTCGTCAGTTCGGTCGCGGTCAGCGAGTACATCGTCAAGTACGTTTCCCGGCTCGTCCGATCGACGCGTCCGGTGGACGCATCCGCGCCGCAGTACGTCAAGGAACTGGTGGATTGGGGCGCAGGGCCCCGCGCCGGACAGTTTCTGATCAACGGCGGCAAGGCTCTGGCCGCGATGGATGGCCGGTTTTCCGTGAGTACCGACGACATTCGCAAGATCGCCGTGCCCGTGCTGCGGCATCGCATCAGCACCAACTTCCAGGCTCAGGCCGAGGGGATGTCAACCGAGGACCTGATCGCCAGGCTGCTCAGCGACACGCCGGAGCCCGAGGTCCCCAAGTTCGCCGGCAAGACACCCCCGAAGATCTGATCGCCCGAGAGACTGGTCAGCGCCGCAATCAGGACGCGCTGCATCGCGCTGTCGCCCATGCCAACTGTCGAACAATACCTGAAGCCGGAAGTGGTCAATCAGATCAAGCGGCTGGATCTGCGCGCCCAGTTCGTGGTGCGCGGGTTCCTGCAGGGCCTGCACGCCAGCCCGTTTCACGGCTTTTCGGTGGAGTTCAGCGAGCATCGCAGATACTCGCACGGCGATGATCCCAAGGACATCGACTGGCTCGTCTTCGCCAAGACCGACAAGTTCTACGTCAAGAAGTTCGAGGCCGAGACCAATATCACCGGCTACCTGGTGATGGATCTCAGCCAATCGATGGGCTACACGTACCGTCAGGAGTTGACCAAGTTCGACTACGCGATCTGTCTGGCCGCGTCGCTTTGCTACCTGATGATCTACCAGCACGATCCGGTCGGGCTGATCACGTTCGACGAGCGGATCCGCCACTGCCTCGCGCCGCGTTCGAAACGCACTCAGCTCGGCAACGTGCTCTCGCATCTTTCGCGATTGAAGCCGCAGGGGCCGACCGACCTGTCCAAGAGCCTGACGCAGATCGCCGCCATGCTGCGGCACCGCAGTCTCGTGATGGTGTTCTCGGATCTGCTGACCGAGACGGAGCCGGTGCTGCAGGCGTTGCGTCGTTTGCGGCATCGGGGGCACGACGTGATTGTTTTCCACGTGATGGACGAGGCGGAGGTCACTTTTCCCTTCAGCGGACTGGTGGAATTCGAGGAGCCGGAAAGCGACCAGCGAATGCAGGTCGATGCGGACCACTGCGGCGAGGATTATCGCGAGAGTGTCCGGAACTTCCGGGAAACCTATCGGCAGGAGTGTTTTCACAGCGGCATCGACTACGTGCCGCTCGATACGTCGATGCAGTTCGACAAAGCGTTGTTGGAGTACTTGTTGAGCCGCAGGGCGCGGTTCTGACGGGCGGTTCGCGTCCGCGAGCCGGACGCGGGACTCGAATCCAGAAGCGGGCAGTTGCCGGTTGGGCGCCATGGCATTCGCGAATCTCTCCCTGTTGCTCGGACTTGCCCTCGTGGCGGTGCCGATCGTTCTGCACCTTGTGCTCCGGCAGCAACCCAAGCAGCTGATTTTTCCGGCGCTGCAGTTCCTCAAGCAGCGGCGGGAAGCCAACCGCCGCCGCCTGCAGTTGCGGCACTGGCTGCTGCTCGCGTTGCGCGCCGCCGCGATCGGCGCTCTGGCGCTGGCGCTGGCGAGGCCAAGCGTCAATTCCGCGGCGGTCGGGAACTGGGCGGCTATCGCTGCGATCGGCCTTGCGCTGGTGGTGATCGCCGCGCTGCTGGCGGTTGTCCTGGTGCAGCGGCGCGGCAAGGCGATTGCTGCGGCATTGATCGTCGGCGAGGTTCTGCTCTTGATTCCTTTGTTGCTGCTGCTCGTCGGCACGCTGCGGAAGGACTCGGGCATCCGGCTTGGAAATCGCGAAGCGCCCGTGTCGGCGGTGCTGGTCTTCGATACGTCGCCCCGCATGCTCTACCGGTACCACAATGAGACGAGGCTCAAGGCGGCGCAGAACATCGGATTGTGGCTGCTGCAGCAGTTCCCGGCCGACAGCGAGGTCGCCGTCGTGGACTCGCACCCCGGACCGGCCGTGTTCGCGGTCGATACGGCGGCCGCCCGCAAAGCGATCGAACGGTTGCAGACCACGGCCGTCGCGCAGCCCATACCCGAAACACTCGAGTCGGCATGGCGCCTGGTTTCCACCGGAAAGAACCCCCGCAAAGAAGTCTACGTGTTGACCGACCTGACCGCTTCGGCCTGGCGCGCCGGTTCGGCCGGCGACTTGCGAGGAGAGCTTGCCGCCAAACGGGACATCGCCCTGTACGTGCTCGATGTGGGCGCGGACAAGCCGCGAAACCTGAGCCTGGCCGAACTGGCGCTGTCGTCGCAGACTCTGGCCCGCAACGGCGAGCTGGAGATTTCCACTTCCGTGCGCGCGATGGGGACCGGCGGCACCTTTTCGGTGGAATTGCGGGTGGAGCAGCCGGACGCGGACCGGCCCGTCATCGTGAACGGGCGGCCGCAATTACCCGAATCGCGAGTTCGAGACCGCCGCGAAGTGCGGGTGGCCGACAATGGGGCCGAGTCCGTTTCGTTCAAGGTCGGCGGCCTGCCTGCGGGCGTGCATCAGGGTTCGGTGGTCCTGTCGAGCGGCGATGGTCTGTCGGCCGACGATGTGCGTTATTTTGCCGTCGAAGTCGCGGACGCCGCGCCGGTGCTGGTCGCGGCTCCCGCCACGGTGAACACATCGCTCTTCACCGAAGCGATCGCGCCTTACCAGTTCCGCCAGTCGAAACGTGCTCGTTTCGACTGCACGGTGATCGAGCAGGAGGAACTGGCAAATCGGACGCTGGACGGATTTGCGGTGATTGCATTGCTGGATCCCCGGCCGCTGCCGCCCGTCGTGTGGGAGAAGCTGCGGACGTACGTCACGCGGGGCGGATCGCTCGCCGTGTTTCTCGGGCATTTCGCGGAGCCGAAACAGCTTCAATCCGAAACGGCGAAACTGCTGCTCGGCGGCAAACTCGCCCGCACATGGCGTTCGCCTGACCGCCGCGTGGTTCTGTCGCCGCTGAGCTATGACCATCCGATCCTGGCTCCCTTTCGACAACGGTCCACCAGCGTGCCGTGGAATCAGTCGCCCGTATTCCGGCATTGGGTGTTCGACGAACTCGCCCCCGGCACTCAGGTGTTGATTCCGCTGAGCAACGGGAGGCCGGTGCTGCTTGAGCACGCGGTCGAAAAAGGACGCGTGCTCGTGATGACCACGCCCGCCACGGATCCGGCTCGCCCGGCGGGACGAGAAGCCTGGAACGAGTTGCCGACCAGCGAAGACGCCTGGCCGTATTTCGTGCTGATCAACGAGATGATGAGCTACCTGGCCGGCGCGGGGCAGCGCCAGTTGAACTATTTCACCGGCGAAACAGCCGTACTGGCCAACGATCCCGACACGGAACCGTCGCGGTATCAGCTGTTCACGCCTTCGGATGAGCCTCAGGAAATCTCGGCCGGCGACGGAGAGGTGGTGGTGAGCTTTACCGAAAGGCCCGGCGCCTACCGGTTGAGAGGGAATCGAGGCGGCCCGCTGACTCGCGGGTTCGCGGTCAACATCCGTGAGGATGCGACCGACCTGGCGCGGACGGATCAAGCCGCGCTGGAGGGCATCCTGGGCAAGGAACGGTTCCAACTCGCCCGCAACCGGGAAGAGATCAAGCGCGAAGTGGGCAACATGCGGATCGGGCGGGAGTTCTATCCGTATCTGATTGCGCTGCTGGCCCTGGTTTTGTCGCTTGAGTATTTGTTCGCGAATCGTTTTTATCAGCAGTCCGCCTCGGCGGATTCGGGCAGCGTGTCTGCGGCCGTGATACGGCAGGGCACTGCCGGCGCCTGATGGGTTTGCGCGTGGAAGCGCGTGTTGAGTTGCGCATTGAGTACTGCATGACGCACTGGTCGTTCGAGCCTGTTTTTGAAAGCTACGCGGCAGTCGCCGTCATCCTGGCGGCGATGGCCATACCGCTGTTTCTCGCGCCGACGTATCGCCGTTTGTCGTCGCGGCGGCGAGCGGGGCTGATCGGGATTCGCGTCGCCGTGCTTCTGCTGGTGCTGCTGGCCATGCTCAGGCCGACCTGCACGAGCACCACGGTCCGTCCGCAGGCGGCCGCGCTGCTGGTGCTGTTCGACCAGAGCCGGAGCATGCAGTTCCCCCACGTGGCGGCCGGAAAATCCCGCTGGCAGGCTCAGGTCGAATCGCTGCGCCGCGCCGAAGCGGAACTGGGAAAACTGCCCGCCGAGATGCAGCTGAAAATCTACGGCTACGATCGCGAGTTGCATGCGGTCCGTTTCGCCGAAGGACGCATGACGCTGCCCAAGGGAGCCGTCGGGCAGCAGACCGATATCGGCTCGTCGCTCGATGACGCAGTGCAGCAGGAACTGGGCAAACGAATCGCGGGAGTCATCCTGCTCGGCGATGGCGCCCAGACGGCCTCGGCTCCGCGCGTCGAAGTGCTGCAGGCCGGCCGAACTCTCGCGCGTCTTGAGTCGCCGCTCTACACGGTCGGGTTCGGACCGCCGGGCAACGTTGCCGAGTCGCGGGATCTGGCCGTGGAGAACCTGCCGGAACAGTACACCGTCTTTGTCAAGAACGAGTTGCTCGTGCGCGGAACCGTCCGCGTGCGCGGATTCGTGAACCAGGACATGCCGGTCGAACTGGTGGCCGAGGATCCGGCCGGCAAGAAGTCGTCGGTGGGAACCGTCCAGGTGCGGGCCAGCGAAGACGGCCAGCAGATCCCCGTCGATCTGCCGTTTGTGCCCACGCAGCCCGGCCAGTACAAACTGACTCTGCGCGTGAAGGAGCAGGCCGGCGAACTGGTCACGAGCAACAACCAACTGAGCGCATTCGTGACCGTGCTGACCGGCGGCCTGCGGGTGCTCTATCTCTACGGCGACCTGCTGGGCGAACAACGCATGCTGCGGCGTTCCATCGACGCTTCGCCGGATATTCAACTCGACGATGCGTTCGTCGATCCGCGCAACCGGGACCGCTGGCCGATCGATCTGAGCCGCGTGCTGGCCACGCCGTTTGATGCGATCATTCTCGAGAGTGTCGACGCGAGCGCGCTGGGGCCTGCGAATCTGAAGGCAATTGCCGAGGCCACGGAGCGAGGAAAGGGGCTGCTGATGATCGGCGGATTCAGCAGCTTCGGCGCGGGCGGGTACGCCGGCACGCCGCTGGCCGATGTGCTGCCCGTCGAGATCGGACGACTTGAGCGGCAGGATGTTGACCCGACCAAGCCGATCAGCCGCGACCTCCATCTGTGGGGCGACCTGCCGATGCAGCCGGCACGCCCGCATCCGGTCGTGCGACTGGCAGCGGACGAACAGAACATGGCCGCCTGGAAATCGCTCCCGCCTCTGAACGGCGCCAATCGCCTGGGGGCCGAAAAGCCGCGAGCGCTGGTCCTTGTGGAAACGCCCTCGCACAAGGCGATTCTCGTGGCCGGGGATTATGGCAAAGGCCGCATCCTCGCGTTTGCGGGAAACAGCACGTACCGCTGGTGGCAATACGGACGAATGAGCGAGCACCGTCGCTTCTGGCGGCAGGTGATTCTGTGGCTCGCCCAGCGCGAGGATGCGTCGCAGAACGAGGTCTGGATCAAGTTGGCGCAGCGGCGATACGATCCGCACTCGCGGATTTCTTTTTCGGCCGGCGCCCGTTCGCCGGCGGGCGACGCGATTCCCGACGCGACGTTCACCGCACAACTCACACTGCCCGACGGAAAGAAGCAGAATGTCCGCTTGGCCGCCGACCAGGGACAGGTGACCGGCACACTCGACGAACTGCCGCAACCGGGCGACTATCTCATCGAACTTCAGGCCGCGAAGGGGACCGAGTCGCTCGGCAAGGCGAGAGCCCAGTTCCAGATCCTGGATCGAGATGCCGAATTGAGCAACCCGGCGGCCAATTACGATCTCTTGTCCCGATTGTCGGGTCTCACCAAGGCGTCGGGCGGCCGCGCGGTTGCGCCCGAACAGCTGCCGCAACTGATCCGCGAGATTCGCGAGCGCCGATCCGACAGCCAGGTCGAAGTCCAGTCCCGATGGCAATTGGCCGACACGGCCCTCGATGCCTGGCTGCTGCTGCTGGTTGTGGTGGGACTGCTCGTGATCGAGTGGGTCCTCCGCAAACGCTGGGGGCTGGTCTGAGCCCGGCGATCACGGATTCACGACTTCCCGGCCGAGCGCCCAGAAGACGGAATTCACGAGCAGCCGTCGGAACTGCTCGTTCGCAAAGTCGTCTTCGTGTCCGAGCGTCGTGTAGAAGATGCGGCCTCCGTGATAGGCGGTCGTCCAGGCCACCGGCTCCTCGGGTTGGCTCGGGATCCGGCCGATCAGCAGCGGATGCGTGGTCGGAGCCAGCGGACTGACCCGGTAGAGCGAGCCGTTGCTGACAAACGAATCGGCGACAAAGCCCCGCAGGATCGGATCGCCCCCGGCCCCCTCGGCGACTTTCAGAGCAACCTTCTCGCCCACGCCATGATGTCCCTGGTAGTTGCCGCCCAGCACCTCCGGATCGAATGACTGCCACTCGTCGTGTCCGTCGTCGTGTTTGCCTTTTGTGTGAAATGCGTGGCACGCCGTGCGGATGCCGACCAGCGGCTTGCCGGCGTTGAGATAGTCGCGAACCAGCTGCAACTGGTCCGCAGGCAATGCACGCCGGCGCACGCTGAGGATCAGCAGGTCCGCGGTCTTCAATGCGTTCAGCCCGGGGAAAGTGTCCGGTTGCTGCGGGTCGCCCATGACCACCGTGCACCGCAATCCGCGGGGTTCGAGTTCTGTCTTCGCGAAGGCCGGCAGGGTGACGTCCGTGTGATATTCAGGTTCGCTGATCATCAGCACGACGTGGGGCTTTCCGTCTTCCGAGAATCGAAAGGCCGGCTTGCCGGTGAAATCGGTCGAGGCAATCGTCGGGCACCAGTATTTCTCGATGTGCTCGACAATGAGGTCGGTGCCGCGGACGTGGGGCACGAAGGGCCGCATCCGCGAGTTGTACATCGTATCGGTCATGTCACGCACCAGGACCACATGCTGGCCCTGGTTGACCATCTGGCGGATCGAAAACGGACGCCCGAGCACGCACATGTTGGCGTGCACGCCCATGACGATCACGTTTTCAATGCCGCGCTGTTTCATCAGGTAGAACGCCTCGGCGCTGTCCGTCACGGCGTCGGCAGGGCAAATCTCGATCGTGGCGATCTGCTTCTTCCAGGGAGAGCCCTGAGGGCATTGGGGCCAGCAGTCGCAACCGCCGTCGGAATCGTCGATGGGCAACGGTGCTTCGCGTTTCGGATCGAGGCGGCACCATCCCTGCAGCGGCACGGCCGTTTCGACGCGGGGAGCCGACATCGCGGCCGCTCGCATCGGCGTGTCCTTGTATGCGTCCATGCAGCTGCTCGGGCAGTGGATGACAAGCACGCCGCGCTGGCGAGCCGCACTGACCAGTTCGTTCATCACCGGCGCCATTTCGGCGACGCGGGACGTTGCTCCGCGGCACCAGTGCTGGTCCCACATGTCGCAGATGACGATCGCCGTCTTTTGCGGGTCCCACGAAAGATCCCGTTCAACCGCCTGATACTCGCCGCTGCCGGGTTTCGTCTCGGTTCTCGAGCGGGCATGCAGCACGAGCTTCGAATCGCCTTCGGCCCCTGCCCGCATCGTGAAGGATGCCGCAATGACAATCAGCCCGAGAGTCGCGCGAAAGAAGTCCAAGCGGCCGATCATGGAAGTTTCCCCTCGCTGTTCCGCCCAAGTCTCCACAGACGCGACGTCGAGTTTAGCCCGCCGCAACGGGCAATTCCACCTCGTTCAGGGCAGTGCGGTGTTCGGACAACCGTGCGCGCAGCCGCGATAGGGATTCAGCGAGTACCGATAAGAAATATCGGGACTGTCGTTCTCCGTAACCACCGATCGAGAGTCGTCGAGATAATACTCCGTGCGCACCGACGAACGAGTCTGGAGGTAGTCGTCGTCGAGGTCGGCCAGCTGAAGGTCCAGCGATATCCGCTCAAAACGATTCGACGGACGAATTCGCGCGCCCCGCCCCTTGATGGTCGGCAGGTCGCTCGCCGAGCCTGAGGAGTCGGACGGGGATCCCGATTCGGGCGGATTCTGTGACGGCTCGAATGGCTCTTTCATGTTTGTTCGCAATGTACTTGATAGCAATGCCAGGCTAGCACCCGAGTTGGGAAAAGGACGATAGCAGCGCGGAAATTTGCGGGTCGCGCGAGCTGCGCAAACGACTGGGCCAAAGTTTCGGCCGACACAAACCGATCTTTGGAACCAACAGAATTGCGACAACGTTGCAGGGCGGATGCCGGATGCCAGCATCTGGTGAGGTTTTTTGCGACTCCAGACTCCGGACTCCGGACTCCAGACTCCAGACTTTCTCTCTGTGACCGCGTGTGGATTCCACGTAAAATCCTGAGCCGCGCCAACAGGTTCGGCTCTTGAGTCTGGCTCTGCCTGACTGGGACACGGAGGTACAGCGACAGTGCGACAGCGCGAAAAAACGAATTTAGAGCACGAGGCCGATATGTCTCGAAGTCATGCAGTAACGCAGGATCAAACCAAGCCTCGACGCCGTCGGTTTCCCGTTATCTTGATCCTTTTCGCCGGCATGCTCATGGTCGCGATCGGCTTGGCTTGGTTCGCGCCGGAGATCGTCGCGCGGACATCGTTTGTGCAGCGCATGGTTGCTCAGAACACGAGCGATCTTGCCGGTAGCGTTTCGATCGGCCGGGTGTCGCTGGGCTGGATGTCGCCGGTCGAAGTCCGCGACGTGGCGGTTCAGGATGCGCAGGGCCAGCCTCTGGCTCAGATCGAGTCGGTTCGAACCGAGAAGACGCTGTTTTCGTTGGCAATGGACACGCACAATCTGGGCACGCTGATTCTCGAGAAGCCGCGGCTTCAATTGCTGCTCAAGCCCGATGGCAGCAATCTCGAGGACGCGATCCGGCCTTTGCTTTCCAAAGAGGGGCAACCTGCCGACATTGGCTGCGCGGTGGAAGTCCGAGACGGCGCGGTCGAGATTCTCGATCAGACGACGGGCAGTCGCTGGCTGGCCGAAGGTGCGACTGCCGCGGTGCAGTTGCCGCGCGACCGCGCGCAGCCGTTGACGATCGGGGCTCAATTCGGGATTCACGCGATCAACGAACCGCCGGCGCCGTGCAAGGTTGACCTGCAGGTACAGCGGGGCGCGTCGGAGGCAGCCGGGGGCGGAACGGTTGCTGTTCAAACGGGCTCGCTTCCGCTGAGGCTGGTGGGCGCCGTGGCGCAGCGATTCTCGCGAGAGTTCCGGCTCGATGGAAATCTGGTCGGCGGTGCACAGGCACGCTGGCAGGCGGGCCGCATTCAGGCAAGCTGCGACGGGCTGCGGGTCGAGCGGTTTGCCATGGCCAATCCCGCCTGGTTGGGCACCGACGTGTTGCGGCTCAATCGTGTGGAACTGCAGGGCGAGTTCACTCAGGAGAATCAGACCTGGACCGCACGCAACGCGAAGCTGGTTTCGGACGTTGCGACCGTGGAACTGAGCGGATCCGGCGAACTGCCGATTGCGGGCGGAGCGCAGGGCAGCGGGACCTGGCTGCAGGCGCTGATGGGAGCCCAAGCCCGGTTGAATGCGGATGCCGATCTGGCGAGGCTCGCCAATCTGTTGCCTGCGACGTTTCGCGTGCGCGAATCGACGGAAATCTCATCGGGGCGAGCGACTGCCGAGTTGATCAGCGGGTCGGGCAAAGACGGTCACACCTGGAAGGGCAGGCTGTTGGTGAGCAACCTCGGCGCGGTCCATGAAGGCCGGAGGATCGCGTTGGACAAGCCGGTCGAGGTCGTCGCGACCGCGACTCAACAGGGCTCGCAGTGGAATGTCGAGCAGCTGACCTGCCAGTCGAGCTTTCTGAAACTGGCTGCTCGCGGCAGCCTGGCCGAGGGCACCGCGCAGTGCGACGGTGATCTTGGCAAATTCGTGCAGGAAGTCAGCCAGTTCGTGGACCTCGGGCCGCTGCGTCTGTCGGGCAGGCTGACGGCCGACGCAAGTTGGCGGAGCGGGGCAGACGGACAGATTGCCATGGAAGGCCATGGCGTGGCGAAGTCACTGAATGTGGTTGTGCCGGACTGCCGGCCGCTTCAGGAGCAGGATCTTCAGCTGCAGGTCATTGCCAGCGGGCGGCTCGCGGCCGGGCGGCTTGAGCAGCTCGACGCGGGAAGCTTCGAGTTGATCTCGGCGGGCGATCGGCTGACCGCGGAGCTGAAGGAGCCCGTTGCGATCAGTGCCCGGAGTGTCTGGCCGTTGAAGATGCACGCCGAGGGGCAGCTTCAGAGCTGGCTGCCGCGGGTCCAGTCGGTTGTGCGGCTCGAGGGCTGGGAGGTGAGCGGCGCGGCCAATCTCGACATTGAGGGACGACTCGGCCAGGACGCCGTGGACCTGGCTCTGGTGAAGCTCGACTTGCGGGAGCTTGCGACCAGCGTGAATGGCGTCGTGATTCGCGAGCCGGCGGTGCAGGTCGACGCGTCGGCGTCCTGGGACCGACTTGCGGGCGAGATTCGATCCAGTTCGATGACGATTGCCAGTACGGTCGTCGCGCTGAGGGCGACGGACATCCGCGCCCGGATCATAGAGGGCCAGACGTCGGTTTCGGGCGACGCGACTTATCGCGCGGAGCTGGGGCGAATCATGGCATGGCTGGCCAGTGCCCAGCAGAAACCGCTGCCTTTCCAGTTGGCCGGCGAGGCCACGGGACGAGTACAGTTGACGAGCACGGGCAATGTGACGACGGGCAAGTGCACGGCCGAGATCGCGAACTTCGCGTATTCGGCGAGCCGTCCGGCTGCCGTGGCCAGTGCTGCTTCCGGCGCCGCGCCGTCCGGCGGACAGCCGCTCTGGAACGAGCCGCGGCTTACCCTGGTTGCCCAGGGTGCCTTTGATGCGGGGAAGAACTCGCTGGAACTCGGCGAATTTCAAGTTGCGGGAGAGGCGCTGGCCGCGGGTGCTTCGGGGAGCATTCGAGAACCGGGCGGGCGTTGCTTCCTGGACTTGCAGGGGAATCTGGCGTACGACCTGCAGAAGCTGGTGCCTCGGTTGAGTCCGGCCGTGGCTGCCCAGATGCAGATGGCTGGCCGCGAGACCAAGCCGTTCCGGATCGAGGGGCCGCTGTTCGCCGCCACGCTGAAGACGCCGTCCGTGCCGGTCCGCCCGGTGAGCGCCAGCGCCAGCGTTAACGCTTCTTCGCTGGCGATCCAGGAATTGAAAGCGCAGGCCAGCGTCGGCTGGGAAACCGTCAGCGTGGCCGGCTTGACGCTCGGTCCCGCGTCGGTGGACACGCAGCTTGCCGACGGCGTGGTCTCGGTTGCGCCGCTCGATCTGCCGTTGAGCGAAGGCAAGGTCCACCTCGCGCCGAAAATCGATCTGACGAAGGACTCGGCAGTCGTAATCCAACCGGCGGGACCGCTGGTGGAAAAGGTCCGATTGACTCCGGAAATGTGCCGCAGCTGGCTGAAATTCGTGGCGCCGCTGATCGCGGATGCCACGTCCGCCGAAGGCCTCTTCTCGGTCAATCTCGAGGGAGCGGCCATTCCTTTGTCGAATCCCGGAATGGGCGAAGTGAAGGGAGTGCTTGATGTCCATGCGGCCAGCATCGGGCCGGGGCCTCTGTCGCAGCAGTTGCTTACCGTGGCAGAACAGGTCAGGGCGCTGATTCAGAAAAAGGCCCCGTCGACGAGTCCGAACGGCAATAACTACTCGCTCAATGTGCCCGCGCAGCAGGTTGGTTTCCAGATGATTGACGGACGCGTGTACCATGAAGGCCTGCAGGTGAAGATCGGCGACGTCGTGGTGCGCACCAAGGGCTCGGTGGGAATCGACGAATCGCTGAACCTGGTGGCCGAGGTTCCGGTGCGTGACGAATGGGTGGCGAATGACCGGTATCTGTCATCGCTCCGCGGCCAGGTGCTCCAGCTGCCCGTCGAAGGCACGCTGAAGCGGCCTCGCGTTGATGCGAGAGCATTGGCCGGTCTGACGCGCCAGGCGGCGACCGGCGCGGCTTCGCAACTGCTGCAGCAGGAAATCGGAAAAGGATTCGGGCGGCTGTTCGGCAACCAGGGCCAGCAGCAGACACCGCAGACTCAGCAGCCGCAACAGACTCCGTGAGTCTTCAGTCGATGATGCGACCGGGGCCGGCCCGGGCTCATGGCCGGTCAGGGCGATCGTGCCGCGGGCGGACCGGCATGACACGAAAACCGCCAAGGGCAGGTTCCTGTCGACCGTCGAATGTCTACGATGGTGGGAAGCCGTTCCGTGTCGGACGGGCTTTCGACGTGAGGTCAAACCCGTGAAACTGCTTCTGCTGGGCACCGCAGGGTACTATCCAAGCGAGGGTCGCCATACCCACTGCATGATGCTCCCCGAACTGGGCGTGCTGCTCGACGCGGGCACGGGGATGTTTCGCGTGCGCCGGCATCTCGTGACTCCCACGCTGGATGTGTTTCTCACGCACGCCCATCTGGATCACATCGTTGGGCTGACTTATCTGTTCGGCGTGCTGCACGAGCGAAACGTGGAGGCGGTGCGGGTGCATGCCGACGCGGCGAAGTTGTCGGCGATTCGCGAGCACCTCTTCCATCCGACTTTGTTCCCGGCGATGCCGCCCATTACCTGGGTGCCGCTTTCGGGACCGGTGAACGTGGGACGGGGAGCGACGGTGCGGAATTTTGTCGTGGACCATCCGGGCGGCGCTGTGGCGTATCGAATCGATCACGCCGGCGGATCGCTTGCGTATGTCACGGACACATCGGCTCGGGTGGATGCACCGTACGTGCGGCACATTCGCGGAGTGGATGTTCTGATCCATGAGTGCTATTTCCCGGACGGAAGCGAAGACGCGGCTGCCTTCACGGGACACAGCTGCCTGACGCCCGTGCTGGAAGTGGCGGCGGAGGCCGGAGCCGGCCAGTTGATTCTCGTCCACATCAACCCGCTGTCGGAGCAGGATCCGCCTCTCGATCTGGCGCGGGCACGCACTCTTTTTCCCCGCACTCGCATCGGCTTCGACGGCATGGAGATTGAATTCTAGTCTGGAGTCTGGAGTCGGGAGTCGGGAGGCTGGAGGCTGGAGGCAAACAACCCCCATCTGGCATCCGGCATCCGCGCCAGCATCCGGCTCATGCGCCGTGCACCATGCGCCAGATATAGACGCACCCCCAGACGATTCCGGCCACGGCCCCGATCGTATACAGAATTGAAGCCGCGATCATCGCGAGCTTGACTCGAGTCGAGTAGCGGGTGTGCCAGTACAGCGGGATGCCGAGGAAGCCGACGTGCAGCATGGTCAGCACGATCACCCACGGGCGATCGATCAGGCTCTGCGCGGGAGCCGGTTCGCACGAGGCGGCTGTGGTCGGGCGACCGCAGTGCGTGCAATGGTTTAGGTGCGCATCGAGCACTGCGTGGCAGTGGGGGCAGAGGATCTCGACGACGAGATCCGCAGGTCGGTTCGAGGACGCCCCCGGTCGGTTGGATGGAGATCGCATGACTGCCGCGTGGTGAAACGAAGTATGCCTGGGCGCACGAACGCTCGCCGGGGATGCCGATCGTTTCCGGTGAAGCGGCGCGGCTAGGCCACGTTACGGCGACGTCCGTCCGCGTACTGCGTCGTCTCGCTGCTGTTCTCCACCGCCGTGCCGCTGCCGGAGCGATTCCGCTGGCGGCCTCTCGGCCGCGGCGTTTTTTCGGAGAAAGCAGGCATTGTCTTCGACTGGCGCCGGCGCGACACCATGCCGTACATGCGGCCGAACAGATAGCCGAGCATCGACGGTCGGACTACGGTCTGCAGCACTTCGCCCGTGACAACCATCGCATGGGCGCAGAGCGAGAGCAGCAAACCGCTGTCTCCGGCGTGTTTCCAGAACAACTGTTCGTGGTTTGCCCCGGTGCTGAATTGCCGGAGCATCGCCGGCGGGACTGCTTCGGTAAAGACGCGGCTCTCCGGTTCGCAGACAGATTCCAGTCCGGCGGATTTCAGGGAGATCGCCGCATCCACGTCGGCCAGTTCTTCTCCGACGCGAGCGTCCATTCCCCCGATCCGACGCAGGGAAGCGCAGCGATAGAAGGCTGCCTGCAGCGACGGACCGAGAATGCGCGGAGCGCGTTTGGCGGCTCGGTCGGGCCGGATACGGCAGATCTGTTTCGTCCCGCCTCGGCCGTATCGAACTCCGGCGACGGCCTGACGGTCGGTGGCCTGACGCGGGATCAGCAGGGGAGCGACGCAGCCCACCGATGCACGGGAAAATCGTTTCAGCGCCGCGTCCGCCCAGCCTTCCTCGACTTCGACGCCGCAGCCCAGCAGGTTCACGACCTCCGACTGCGACTGATCAATACCGACGTTGATCAGGTCCAGCAGCGATGCGCCGGGCGACACTTCGAGGAAACGCACCTCGTCGCCCAGTTCGTAGGGATCTTCGTATGCCCCGGAGAAAACAGCGATCACTTCGCTTTCCTGGGGCCGGTTCTGCAACACGGACGCGAGAGTATTCTCGAATCGCTCGTCGCAGGTCTGGCACGGTATGACGATCGATAATCGCGGCACGGTGGGAATCCTTGCGTACCGTTCGAGGAGTTGATGGATTCCTGCGAGGCAAAGTCTTCCAATCCGGGTCGACGTGTCCCAGAGTCGGAAGCTGGCGTGGGATACCCCCACCATTGCCCTGCAATGGTCATGAATCAAAGGTCAAGCGGTTCCTCCTGTGACTCGCCTGGCCAAACCGAGAACTCAGACTTCTCACTTATTTCGGCCAACCTGGGTTGCCAAGTTTATCCGGATACTCGCGTTATTCCGCTTATTCGGGACGCGGCCGAATCAACAGAAACCCAAACCGAAGGCGCCTACGAGTTTAGCAGGACAATCGACGCAGAAGAAGCAATTCCGCTGTGACGACTCCGGAAAAACTGCGGCAGGGTTACCCGTCCGACTCGGCCCATATCTTTAGAAGTTCTATCAGCATTTCGGCCGCCTGCATCATCTCGTCGAGACAGACCCACTCCAATGGCGAGTGCGGAGTGTGCTGGCCGGTCGACAGGTTGGGGGTCGGCAGTCCGCGCTCCGTCAACTGGCTTCCGTCAGTGCCTCCGCGAACGATGCTCAGTTCGGGCGTGCGTCCGAGCCTTCGCAGGGCCTGCTGTGCGAATTCAGCCGCGCGCGGGTCCTTCTTCAATCCGTCGCGCATGTTGCGGTACTGGGCCTGCGTTTCGACCTCCAGCGATGCGCCGGGAAATCTCGCTGCGACATCCGCAGCGATCTTCTTGAGCAACAGTCCCTGCTCGTCGAGACGATCGGTCTCGAAATCTCGCAGCAGAATCCGGATCCGGACCTCGCCGACTCCGCCCTCGATCAGGTAAGGATGCATGAATCCGTCACGGCCGTCGGTTCGTTCGGGGCACAGGCGATCCTGCGGCAGGCCTGCGATGAAGGCCGAAGCGGCGCGGAGCGCGTTCACCATCCGGTTCTTGCCGATCGAAGGATGGATATTGATGCCGCGCACCGTCACGGTCGCGAGATTGGCGGAGAACGTCTCGACATCGATCTGATTCGCGCCGTGTCCGTCGAGCGTGTATGCCGCGATCGCGCCGAGCTTTTGAAGATCGACATGATCCACGCCGTGTCCGATTTCCTCGTCGCACGTGAACAGCAGTCGCACGGGGGCGTGCCGGAGCTGCGGATTCTCGCGCAAATGGGCTGCGACCTCCATGATCACCGCCACGCCGGCCTTGTCGTCTCCGCCGAGCAGCGTGGTGCCGTCGGTCGTGATCAGCGTGCGGCCGTGCAGTTGCTCGAGGTCGGGATTGTCGGCGACTCGTATGATCCTCGAGGGATCGCCGGGCAGGTGCAGATCGCCGCCGGCATAGTTGCGGATCACCTGCGGTTTAACGCCGCGTCCCGTGGTTTCCGGGGATGTGTCCAGATGCGCGTTGAGCGCGATGACGGGGGCGCTTGCCCCGTTGGTTCCCGGAACGGTTGCCCACACCAGACCATGGTCGTCCTGATGTGCGTCCTCGATGCCCGCGGTTTTCAATTCGGCGACGAGCATCGCTCCCAGCTTCAGTTGCCCCTCGCAACTCGGGTAACCGTGCGCCGAGCTGTCTGCCGTCGTATCGACCTGCACATAGCGCAGAAATCGCTCCAGCAAACGTTGTTCGTTCATGTTGGACATCAGGTTGGCGGTGTGGAGCATCGCGGCCTTGACTGCCGCGCGGCGCAGCCTTTATGAAACACGCTTTCGCGATTCTATGTCACATGCGAGCAACTCGCCAGCACGCGACTGCGGGGCCAACATGCGTCTTCTTGATCTCACGCTCGATACCGCCGCAAGGAACCTCGCGCTGGACGAAGCGCTGCTGGACGAGGCGGAGGAAAACGCAGCTCCGCGCGAAGTGCTGCGGCTCTGGGAGTCTCCGGAGTTCGCCGTGATTGTCGGCCGCTCGTCGAGCGTCTCGCAGGAAGTCGACGCGGAATACTGCGCGAAGAAAGGAATGCCGATCCTGCGCCGCTGCAGCGGAGGCGCAAGCGTCCTGGTCGGGCCCGGATGCCTGATGTACTCGCTGGTGTTGAGCTACGAGTTGCGTCCCGCGCTGCGCATGATCGAAGAGACTCACGCATTCGTGCTCGAACGCCTGGCAAAATGTCTCGATCCGCTCTGCCCCGGCCAGATCTCGCATCGAGGCATCAGCGATCTGACGCTGCGCGATCGCAAGGTCTCGGGCAACAGTCTCCGCTGCAAGCGCGGGCACCTGTTGTACCACGGAACGTTGCTTTACGACTTTCCGCTCGAGCTCATCGGAAGCTGCCTCCGCACGCCGCCGCGACAGCCGGATTACCGCGCGGGAAGAAATCATCTGAATTTCGTGGCGAATTTGCCCGCGTCGTCTGTGCAGCTGCGCGCGATGCTCGAACAGGGATGGAATGTCGAGCGGACGGAAGAGGATTGGCCGCGGGAAAACACGCTTTTTCTAGCTCAGCAGCGATACGAACAATCCTCGTGGAATCTGCGCCGCGATTGAATCGCGGATGAAGAAGAACGGGTCGTCGTGATCAAACATCGATGCTCGCTTTGCCATCACTTCACTGATTTCGCCTTGACGAAAATCTGGCAGTTCGGTTCAATGCGCGAAGTTGGGCGGATCAGATAGGTGGCCGATGACGGTCGGCCGCGCAAGTTGACTGAGCAAGTTAGCCCCGCAAGTTGACCGTCGTGAATGGATTCGCCTGACGGGCGTCAATCGACGAATGACATTTTTTTACAGAACTTCGCCAAAGCTTGTCTCGCGAAGTTCACTGCCTTTTTTCGGGCGGGCGTCGAAGAAGGGCTACAACTCGGATTTCTGCCCGATCAGGAGCCATGGAAATGGCAAAAGCAAAGAGTGCGGCAGCGAAAGCACCGGCCAAGAAGGCACCAGCAGCGAAGAAGGCGGCCAAGCCTGCTGCGAAACCGAAGGCCTGTGGCACCAAGGGCTGCAAGTCGAAGTAGTGTTCTCGCACGAGACGCTAACACAACAGGCCGGTGTTTCTGCCGTCTGGCAGTCGCACCGGCCTGAATCGTGCGCGGACCGTGAGTTGAGACTTCCCGTGCCGCGATGCGACGAACGACGGCGGGCGATTCAGGCTCGCGCAGCTCAGGAATGACCGCGGGGAACTCCGGGGAACCCCGGGCCGCATGCGAGCCCCGAGGCCGGACTGAGTCGCGATGTGCGGTTCAGGTTTGGTCGGTTCACTGGAGTTTCGGTACGGCCTGATGTTAGAATTGCTGAAGTGAAGATTTGCGGAACGTTCGATTGGAGATTTGGAGCAACTCTTGAAGGCAGATTCCACGCCATCCCCAGCGCGATTCGAGGACATGGGGCTGACGGCCACCATGTTGAAGGCGCTGCACCGCGCCGGCTATTCGGAACCGACACCCGTGCAGTCCGGAGTGATTCCACAAGCGCTGGAGGGATGGGACATCATTGCTCAGGCGCAAACGGGCACCGGCAAGACCGCATCGTTTCTTATTCCCATGCTGGAGCAGCTCGAGCCGCGCACGGCGCGTGACCTCCCGCAGGCGCTGATCCTCGTTCCCACAAGGGAACTGGCGGTGCAGGTCCGGGACGAACTCGTGAAGCTGGCGGCGGGACGAAAGGTCTCGTGCGTTGCGATCTATGGCGGCAAGCCGATCCGCGGCCAGATCGAGAAGCTCCGCGACGGAGCCCAGATTGTCGTGGGGACTCCCGGTCGCATACTCGACCACATCGCCCGCAAGACGCTGCTGCTCGAGAACCTCTGGTGCGTGGTCCTGGATGAAGCCGACCGCATGCTCGACATCGGCTTTCGCCCCGATATCGAAAAAATCCTGCGGCGATGTCCGTCGGATCGCCAGACGCTGTTGCTCAGCGCCACGGTGCCCCCGCCCATCCAGCGGTTGGCGCAGCGGTACATGCAGGAGCCCCGCAGTCTGAACTTCTCTTCGTCCGATCTGGCTGTCGAGACCATCGATCAGTTTTATTTCACGGTGGAAGAGGAGCGGAAGTTCGATCTGCTGGTTGCGCTGCTGAAGCGCGAGGAGCCGAAGCAGGCGATCATCTTCTGCCGGACAAAACGCGGAGTGGATCATCTGGTCTCTTCCCTGCGGAAGAAGTTCCGCGACGTCGAAGCCATGCACGGCGATCTTCAGCAGAGGTCGCGCGACGACGTGATGGGCCGGTTCCGGCAGGGCAAGTTCTGTCTGCTGGTCGCCACCGACGTGGTTGGGCGCGGAATCGACGTCAGCAGCATTTCGCACATCATTAATTTCGACATCCCGCAGTTCTCGGACGATTACGTCCACCGCGTCGGCCGCACCGGCCGCATGGGCCGTGAAGGTGTCGCGTACACGCTGGTCTCCACGGAGCAAGGGCCCGAACTGACGCGGATCGAGCAGCGTATCAATCGACTGCTCGTCCGGGACGAGATCGAAGGCTGTTCGTCGACCGCGCCGCTCGTTTCCGCGGCCGAGGAACCCGAACCGCAAGAAGCAAAGCCGCTTCCTCAGGACGTGCTGCGGCGGCGTCCGAAGCGGTACCGCCGGGCGCTGTAGACGCCGCGGCCGCGGCGTGGATGCGAGGGTCTGTCAATTCCCGGTGGCGAACCGGTCGCGCAGCAGCGGCCACGCCTTTTCCCACGCGTCGGCGGCTGCCGCAAAGTCGACCTGCATCCACTTCACCTGCCGGCCCGCCAGGACCCGTGAACTCGTCTTCACCTGCGAATTGAGCGGGATCTGCGCACTGCCGCTTTCCGCAAGCTGCTGCTCGACCTCCGGCGAAAGCAGGAAATCGACCAGCTGTTCGGCCTGCATTTCGTGCCTGCTTCCGCGAACGATGGCAACCGTGTTGGGAATGAAGAGGGTGCCGCATCCGGTGGAGCCCTGGTCGGGAAAGACGATCTCGACCGGTTGACCCTGCTCCAATTCAACCATTGCATCGTCGGTATCGGTCAGGCCGAATGCGAGTTGTCCTCGTCCGACCGCCGTGGCGACCCGCTTGTTGCCCGACATGACGATCGCGTTGCTCTTGATGCGGTCGAAAAAACCCAGGGCGCGCGTCTCGCCCCAGGCTGCAAACAGCACGGCGGCGTGAGTTGCCGTGGTACCGAAGAGCGGTTTTGCGATCCCGACCCGTCCTTTCCATTTCGGGTCGGCCAGATCCTCGACCGATTTCGGGTAATCCGCCGCGGAAACCGCTTTCCGGTTTACCAGGAGCACGCGGGCCCGTGCGGCCAAACCGAACCAGTTGCCGCCGGCTGAGCGGAATTCGGCAGGAAAATCTCCGGCCCGCGGAAAGGCGTAAGACTTCAGCAGTCCGAGCTTCTCGAGCCGCACGGTGTGCAGGATCTCGTTGTTCCAGAAGACATCGCAACCCGGACGGTTCTTCTCCTGCATGATGCGCGTCACCAGTCCGAGCGTCTTCGTGGATTCCACATCGTACTTGGCCCGGATCGCGATGTCCGTGTGACGCTCGAATTGACGAAGCACCGGCTCCGAAAACTCGCGGTCCAACGCCGAGTAAACAACCACTTCGCTGTCCCGGGGGGACCAGCACCCGGCGAAGAGAATGAGGGGCAGCGCCAGTTGCGCCCAACCAGGGACGCGCCCGTGACAAATGAAACCACGGCGTGACCGGGGGAGGCGACTGTCGTGCCTCGTTTTCGTTCCGCGAAGGCAGGTCCGGATGTGCATGGTGCTGAGGCTCCCTGACTGTTCTTTGCTGGAGTCTGCATAACCGGTAATTCGGCCGCTGGCAATCCGACGGCGGGAGGGCGAGTGCGATTGGCGTGACGCATACCGGCCGCGGCGCAGTAGAATTGCGGAGCGGGTCAGGGAATTCCCGGCCACGGGACACGAGCGTCTGGTTCAGGGGCCTGTTCATATGCGGATGCGGTGTGCGTTCTTGGTGCTGTGCGGGTTCTTCGCGGGACCTGGCGCAGTCTTCGCGGGTCCATTTCCTCAGCAGAATGCGGGAAGACAGGATGCGGGGCCGGGCGACGGCCGGTCGCAGTCGCATTATTCGCCGCCGAAATGGCCGCTTCCGAAAATCGACGATGCCCGAGTCGGATCGCTGGGCATTCGCAGCGTCGCCGGTCGGCACCTGACGCTGTACACCGATCTGCCGGAGAGCCAAGCCGTTGACGAACTGCCGAAAGTGTTTGACGCGGCAGTCCCGCAATGGTGCGACTACTTTCGGATTCCGCTCCGGTCGGCCGAGGATTGGCGTCTTGTCGGGTACGTGATCGGCGACAAGGACCGGTTTCGCAAGAGCGGACTGTTGCCCGAAAACCTGCCGCCTTTTCTGCATGGATATCAGCGGTTCGCGGAGATCTGGGCTTACGAGCAGCCCTCCGACTATTACCGGCGCCATCTCGTGCTGCACGAGGGAACGCATGCGTTCATGCATTGGGCTCTCGGCGGTGCCGGTCCGCCCTGGTACATGGAAGGCATGGCCGAACTTCTGGCAACGCACGAATGGTCCGGAGGCGAATTGCGGCTGGGTGTCTTTCCGGTCAGCAAGCAGCAGACGCCTCAATGGGGACGCATCAAGATCATTCAAGACGATGTGGCGGCCAATCGCGGCAAGACGATCAAACAGGTGACACAATACGACGTGCACGCACACCTGCAGGTCGAGCCCTATGCATGGTGCTGGGCGACCGCCGCGTTCTTTCAGGGACAGGCGGCGTACCGGCCGTCGTTCCAGAGACTCTCTCTGAACGTCCGCTCCCGCGACGACGATTTCACACGGCGGTTCGCCGAGGGCCTGCGTGGAGGATGGGGAGTGACCAACCGCCAGTGGGAATTGTTCGTGCGCGAAATCGACTACGGCTACGACCTGGAGCGGGAGGCGATCGAGACGCGGCCATCGAAGCCGTTTCCGGGGGGCTCGCTGAAGTTCGAACTGGCCGCGGACCGCGGCTGGCAGTCCACTGGATTGCAGTTGGCAGGGGGGCGGCGATATCGGGTCGAGGCGTCGGGGCGATTTCAGTTGGACGACCAGCCGGTTGTCTGGTGGTCCGAAGCCAACGGTGTCACGATCCATTACGTCCGCGGTTTTCCTCTGGGAATGCTGCTCGGGGCCGTGGTTGACGAGCAGGCCCCTTCGGCCGGCGTCGAGTCGCTGCTGCACCCCGAGCCGATCGGGACGAGAACCGATCTGCAGCCTGCTCACGGCGGCACTCTCTACCTGCGAATCAACGACCGTCCGTCATCGCTGCGCAATAATGCGGGACGACTGGACGTCGCCGTTCAAGAGCTCCCCGATTGACGAATCGGGAGTCAATCCCAACAATGCCAAAACGCCAGGGGGGAAATGGCGATACGCCGTAGACTTCCGCTGCAGATTTTTGCCGTACATTTTTGATTGCGGCGGATGCGGGTTCTTTCGTCTTGTCAAAACGGGTCGATCATGAAGCAATTCATCAGCCAGGATGCGGAACTTTGGCCCCTCATTCAGGCGGAGGAGCAGCGGCAGCGCGACGGTCTGGAGATGATCGCCAGCGAGAATTACACGAGTCGGGCCGTGATGCAGGCCGTCGGCAGCGTGCTGACCAACAAGTACGCGGAAGGATATCCGGGCCGCCGCTACTACGGCGGTTGCGAATTCGTGGACGCCGTCGAGGAACTGGCGATCGAACGCGCCAAGAAGCTGTTCGGCGCGGAACACGCCAACGTCCAGCCGCATTCCGGGTCCCAGGCCAACATGGCCGTTTACCTGACCCTGCTGCAGCCGGGCGATGCCGTGCTCGGGCTCGACTTGGCCCACGGCGGACATCTGACGCACGGCATGAAGCTGAACATCTCGGGCATCCTCTACCGGTTCTTCAGCTACGGCGTTACGCGGGACACTCATCGGATTGATTTCGACCAGGTTGCCAGCCTGGCCCGCGAACACAAACCGAAGCTGATCGTGGCGGGGGCCAGTGCCTATCCTCGCGAGATCCCTCACGACCGTTTCGCGGAGATCGCCCGGGAAGTCGGAGCGAAGCTCTTTATCGACATGGCTCATTACGCGGGGCTGGTCGCAGCCGGGCTGCACAACAACCCTGTGCCGTACGCCGACTTCGTCACCACCACGACGCACAAGACGCTGCGGGGTCCCAGGGCCGGCCTTGTCCTCTGCCGGTCGGAATACGCAAAGGATCTGAACCGCAGCGTGTTCCCCGGGCTGCAGGGCGGACCGCTGATGCACGTGGTCGCCGGAAAGGCCGTCTGCTTCGGCGAGGCGCTGCAGGACGACTTCAAGGTCTACGCCCGCTCGATCATCGAGAACGCCCGGGTGCTGGCCGAAACGCTCGCCTCCGGCGGTCTGCGGCTCGTCAGCGGCGGGACCGACAATCACCTGATGCTTGTAGATGTCACGGCACTCGGCCTCGGAGGCAAGCTGGCCGAAGCAGCGCTCGGGCGATGTGGAATTACGGTCAACAAGAACCTGATTCCCTTTGACGAGCGCAAGCCGATGGATCCGTCGGGCATCCGCATCGGCACTCCGGCGCTGACGACCCGGGGCATGAAGACCGACGAAATGCGCCGAATCGGACAGTGGATGCTCGAGGCGCTCCGGCATCCGGACGACGAAGGACTGTTGCTCAAGATCCGCGAGGAAGTGCGGCAGATGTGCACGCAATTTCCCGTACCCGCGGATGCCGTGGCCCAATGACCAAGGCCCGGTGATCGTGGCCCAAGGACCGAGGCCCAGTGACTGAGGCTGGCCGGCTCGGTGGAAATGCTCGAGGATGGACGGATGGCTTCACCAAACAGCAAGATTCTGATCGCTGACGATAATCAGGCGAATTGCGAATTGATCGAGGCTTACCTGGCGGAAGTCGATTGCGATACCGAAATCGCGGTCGACGGTCAGGATACGCTGAGCAAAGTCGCTTCGTTCCAACCGGATCTGATCCTGCTGGACGTCATGATGCCCAAGTTGAGCGGCTTTGAAGTCTGCGAACAGCTCAAGGCCGATCCGGAAACCCGGCGCATCATGATCCTGATGGTCACGGCGCTGAACGAGCTTGGCGATATCGAACGGGCTGTCGCCGCAGGCACCGACGACTTTCTCTCGAAGCCCGTGAACAAGATCGAGTTGCTGAAGCGCGTCGAGAACATGCTGCGGCTGAAGGACGTGCACGACGAGAACGAGCGTTTGCGGCGGTACATCCAGGAAATGGATGAAGATCGCCGCAGCCGCGGCGGGAATTAAGGCACCTGTCCCGCACGCATCGTCAGCCCAGGAACCGCTGCAGCTTCTCCACCGTGGCCGGTTCATCCAGTTCTGCTTTTCCGAAGCCCGGTTCTGCGCCGATCTCGACTGCCTTGGTCTGGAAGTCGGGGAAATTGCTGATCAGCATGCAGGGCACCGCGGCCAGATGCTCGTCGGACTTGATCTGCCGGATGATTTCCAGTCCGTCGCCGTGATCGCGGTCCAGGCGGCGGTTGACGAGCACCAGGTCGATCCTGCCGGCCTGCAATTCGGCCGACGCATCGCGCCATCCGTGAGCCCGCACGACTTCCGCGCCGAAATTCGACTGGATCAGGCCGCGGATGGCCGCATGGTCCGGACTGCAGTTGCCGATATCGAGAACTCGCTTCGCCATAGCGCGATATTCCTTGACACGGGTGGCGGGAAGCACGTACGGGTGACCGAAACAAAAGCAGCCCGGGACGAGGCCTTCATCCCGAGGCTGCGCCGATGCAGACGGCTGAGACGCTTTCGAGGCCGCCCTTGGCGACAGGCGGTGCTCACGGACTCGGCTTGGCGCCAGCGGCAATCGAAAACAGGCGGTCCTTCGTCGAGATGAACAGGGCTCCGTTGGCAATCACAGGCGTGCTGTAGACCGAGTTGCCCATGTTGGGGATCTCGCCGTTCTCGTTCGCATTGATCGGCACGAGTTCGTCGTTCACCTTCTTCATCGCAACGTTCGGGTCCGCGGACAGGTTGAATACCGAGATATCCCCGTCTTCGTCGCCGATATAGACGTGATCCTCGACGATCAGCGGAGAGCCCCAGCTTGCCGCGAGCATGTCGTGCGTCCAATGAAGTTTGCCGGTCTTGGCATCGAGGCAATGGAACAGCCCGCTGAAATCGGCCAGGAACAGCAGGTCATTCTTGATGGCCACGGTGCCGATCGTGCGGTGCATGGTCTCATCGAAATCGAGTTTTCCATCACCGTTGCGATCAAAGGCCGTGAACTCCCAGACGAGAGCCGAGTTCGGGTTGTCTACCGCAACCTCGCCCTGCTCGGGGACGACTGCCTGAAGTCGCCGGTGGGGAATCGGAACTCGCTTGTTGCCTTCGATTCGCATGGCCAGTTCCGTGCTGACGTCGCCGCGCCGAGTCGGGTCGATGCACCACAGATGTCCGATGCCTTCGCCGTGTTCGGGATCCTGGCCGACTGCGATGTAGACGAGTCCGTCATAAATCACCGGGGTCGCAATGATGTCGTTGCGGGTTCCGGCGCCGCCGAGCACCCATTTGGACGTCTTGGGGTTGCAGTCGAATTTCCAGAGAAGTTCCGGTTTGCCGTCCTTGCCCTTGTCCGCGCGGAAGCTGTAAAGGTAGCCGTCGCCGCCGCCGAACAGCACCTGCGCCACTCCGCCCAGTGTCGCTACGGCGGGGGATGACCATTGGCCGTGCACGATGTTGATGCCCGGCGAATTGTCGGTCCAGTAGACCTCGCCCGTGATCTTGTTCATGACCATGAAGCTCGGCGCGTTGGGCGACGGAATGTTCACGTGCGACTCGTCCACGCCGTTGGACGTGATCACGAACAGCAGGTCTCCCAGAGTGGTGACTGAGCAGGAACACATGTTGTGCTGCGATACCTGCTGCAGCTTCATCATGTCGTAGCTCCAGACGGTATCCGCCTCGTCGACGTCCGCCGGAGTGATGATCTTGAACGCCGAGAGCTTCGGTCCGGCGAGCGTGAACACGAAATCTCGGGCCGCCGCACCGACCGTGGCCTTGGCTGACCACTTCTTGCCGGCATCGACGGTCTGCACCGCGACTTGTGCCGGCAGCTGAACGCCGTGTCCGGCGAACTGCTTCCGCAGGCCTTCGGTCAACTCGCCCTTGTTCAAGGCCGCGATGCTTGGAGCCAGTTCGTCTTTGGCGGGATCGTCGTTGCGGTTGATATCGAAGAGCCGTCCGAGTTCGTTCTTGACGGGACCATCGTCCTCGCCGTCGCGGAAACCTTGCTTGTCGAGGCAGAGCACCAGCCCGCGGCTTGATACGAACCACAGTCGATCACCCTCGACGAGCGGCGTGCAGCAGATGCCCTGCAGCGGCCAGTCATGGACGCGGCCGGTCGGGAGCTTTTCGCTGGAGTGCTGCCAGACGAACTTGCCGGTGGCTTCTTCGAAGCAGAGCAGAACGCCGAGGTCCACTTCCGCGGGATAACGCTTGAGGTAGCCCGCGCTGTTGTTCGAGCCTACAAAGACCTGCCCGTCGGCAATCACCGGGTTGCCGTAGCTCTGGCTGCCCAGCTGGGCGACCCATTTCACGTTCTCGGCTTCGTCGCGAATCCACGCGCCCGTCTTGCGGTCAAACGAACCGACGTTCCAGTGGATGGGAATGTTCGATGCGATCGGTGTGTTGTTGCGATAGCTGGTGCCTCCCCACTGCGTCCAATCGCCGGCCTTCACCGGAGCGTTGGCCTTCTTGTCGATCGCCGGCTTGGACACCGCCGGCGAGGCTTTGGGCCGTTCGGCTTCGGCCGCAGGGCAAAGCGTTGTCATCGATGCCAGAAGTGCGATCGCCCACGCCGCATGTTTTCCGCGCCCGAACGGCGCCGGGAATGCCGTCGTTCTCATATGGTGATAATCTCCGTTAGTTCGTGGGGAATGGTCTGGAGGCCGGAGGCAATCAAGCATGAATCCGATTACCGACTGCCGGCCTCCGTTTCCTTCAATTCAATTCCGTTTGTGATGCGTTGCCGCGAGAGTTCATTCGCTCAATTCGGCTTTACGCTGATGTTGTCCAGGATGATCTCGGCATTCGTGGAATTGCCGAATAAACCGGGGCTGCCCGACGCGTTCGGCGCTTCGTCCGCCGCTTCGATCGTCCACTTTTCAGGTTCCGGATCCTGCTTCAGCCAGACTTTGCCCCGAGTCAGGGCTTTGCCGTTCTCGAGCCGGACCTGGAACTTCATTGTGTACCATTTGTTGGGCGACCAGGGGAAGTCAATTGTCGTGCCCATGCGGGGCAATTGCGAGTCCCACATGCGGATTTGCAGCTTCTGGCTTTCGCCCTGCAGGTCGAGCGTATAGCCCTGGGCGATCAGCCCGATATCCGGCATCTTCTTGTCCTGGATGCCTCCCTGCACATCGGCCTGGATCGTGTAGTCGTGAAGGTCCGAGGGGCCGAACCACGTGCGGCTGCGGGTGCCTTTGGGGATCGTCGTGATCTTGACCATCGCATCGTTGCTGTCCACCTTCCGCACCACATGGCGGTAGCGGGCCCCTACCCAGGTCACGGGCGGTTCGGTAAGTCCCGTGAAGTCGAACGACCATGGCAGGTCGGGAACGATCCGCACTCGGGCAATGCCCTCGAGCTGGCCCACTTTGGCGCGGATAACGGCGGCGGCCGGTTTCGCATCTGCGGGAGCCGCATAGACGCCGCCGTCCGACACCGTGCCGGCACCGTCCACGTTGAACGAGGCCTTGGATTCACTGAGCAGCTGGCCATGCGAGTTGAAGAGCCGCACCGTCAGAGGCAGTTGCCCGCCCGGCTTCAGCAAGGCCTCGGCCGGCAGGACCTGCACATGTGCCGGACCGGAGTCCTTGGCCGCCTCGGTCTCCTTGGCTGCAGGCTCCACGTCAGGCATGCCGGGCTGCTTTTTGGGGTCAGCCAGGCAGTACATTGCGCCGGTGGTCTGAAGGTAGATCCGGCCGTGCGAACAGATCGGCGATGCCAGGCATTCGTCGCCATCCGGCATCTGGCCTTTGCTGAGCACTTTGATGCCCCGGCGCTCGTCGGGCTGAAGGATGTACCAGCGGCCGGCTTCCGTGATCGCGTACAGTTTTCCATCGGCAAACAGGGGGCTGGATTCCATCGACGTGCCCAGCGGAAACCGCTTGGCGATCGCCTTGCCGGTGGCCGCGTCGAGCACGTGGAGTTTCGCGAGGTCGTCGATGCAGTAGAGTCGCCCGTCCACCATCACCGGCGAACTCTTGCCTACCATGAGCTCATCCGCGCGCCAGATGGCGCCGTCCTTGGTGACGTCGCCGCGGCCCGTGCCGCGAACGGCCGCGACGCTGCCCATGGCCGTGCCGGTCAGGTTTTCCTCGCTGTGGCCCATGTAGACGGTGTCTCCCGCGACGACCGGCGACACATTCAAGCCGCGGCGCGAGAAAGCGAAATGCCACAGTTCGACTCCCGTACCGGGCTGGAACGCCCACAGCGTCCCGTCGCCCGCTCCGACCACCATGGCCTTTTGTCCTCCGAGCGTCGCGATTGCCGGCGAACTGTACGTCGTGTCTTCCGGAAGCGGGCGAGTTCCGCTGAGCCATCGCACCTGACCGGTCCGCTTGTCGAATCCGATGAACCGATGCGCGGGACGAGCCATGTCGCCCCAGCCGGTTGTCACCCCGCTGATGATCACCAGATCGTCGCAGACCACGGGAAAGTTGGTGCGACCGCCGTAGGTGCTGAGCAGCCCGAAGAACTCGTGCAGGGGCAGGCTCCAGAGACGTTTGCCGCTGGCCCCGTCGAGGCATTGGAAGAAACCGTTCACTCCGAGGGCATAAACGAAACCGGTTTCCGGATCGCCCACCACGGATGACCAGCCGACTCGCGTGTCCGGGACGTCGGACAGGGAAACGTTGTAGCGGTTTTCCCAAAGGTCCTTGCCCGTTTCCGCATCGACGCACACGATGCGTTCCTGTTCCCGCGTCGTCTCCGGCTCGGCGCGCAGAATCGTATATAGTCGGCCCCGCAGCACGATCGGAGTGCTGCGTCCCCCCAGGTCGGGTCTTTTCCAGGCCACGTTGCTGCCTTCACCGCCGGCCGGGTTGAAATCGTCCACAAGCCCCGTTTCGCGGGAGACGCTGTTGTATTCGGGGCCTCGCCAGTAAGGCCAGTCCCGCGGGTCGGGGCCGGCATCGGCCGCCGGGGTTGTTCCCGCCGCCAGCACGCTCAGCAGTCCGGCAATGATTCCCGGCAGTGCGAAACTGCGCGGTGTCCAGTCCCAACGGTCCAACGTCTTTGGCTTCATCATTGCCTTGCTCCAACGTGATGATTTTCCAAGGGGAGAAGTTCGGTGACAGCGTTCGGCAAACCAGCGATTCAGGCAGTTCGGCGGCCCGTCGTGCGAGATCAAGCTAGCGCTGCCGCCTGCAGCGATCGGATTGTCCGTCCGTCCACTTCATCCGTCGAACCATTCATCCTGCGGGTCGAATTTCGGAAGAACCGTGATAAGGACCCGCATGTTCCCAACGGCCCGATGACGGGTGCCGGGGCGGATCAGGATGCACATGTGGGGATGGACGGCAATCGACTCGCCGTCAAGTTCCATGGCTGCGTCCGGACCGCACTCCAGAATGAAATAGACCTCGGTCAGCCGCTGGTGGTAGTGAACGCGGGCGTCGACCGAGATGTCGGTAATATGGATTGTGGCAGGAAAGTCCTCGACTTCCGTAAAAGCCCTCCGCGCACTGCCGCACGGGCAGGGGATGCCCGGCAAACTGGCAAAATCCACCACTTCGTAACGGTTATGGCGCTTGGCCTGCGGCATGGGGTAAATGGGCAAAACGTAAGAGGGCTGCTCGAGGGATTCGTACCCCTCGCTGAGACATCATAGGAGCCAGACAACCCCGGTAAAGGGACTCCGGATGGGTGGAAAACCGCGGCGGAGTGTCCTACAGCCGTTACAACCCATCCACCTTGCGAGCACGTCAAGGTCAGCAGTTCTGTCGCTGTAAACCACTTACGGAAAATTAGTTCCGAACGCTCAAGCCCTTCAAACGGCTTCGCCGATACGGTAGGTGTCAGTCGATGCGGCGCGCGGCGGAAGGCCGAGCGAAGCATCGACGAACCGGATCGGATGATCGAGTTAAGGAATGACTCGACCGGTTCTGCCGCATGTTCCCGCCTGCAGGTTGCGACCCAGCCTGCCTGCAACTGGCCCACCTAGAGACACCGAGAGACTGAACTTTTTGGCTCGCTAGTTTAAATCGGTGCGGATGCCCTGGCGTCCTGTAACTTGCCAAGGGCACCTGTTGCTGATGGGGCCGCAGGGAAAATGCGACAGCTCGATGGTTCCATGTTAAGGAGACGTGGCTCGATGAAGTGGAACGTAATATTCAGTGCGTTGGTGCTGACTGTCGGCCTGAGCGCAAACAGCTTCGGTTTCGAATTGCTTGACCGTATGCTCGGCGCCGGTGGCAAAGGCGCGACTTGCGCTCAGAAGGACATTTGTGATCCGAAGTGCGGCGTGGATCCGAAATGCGGCGTCGACCCCAAGTGTGGTGTCGACCCGAAATGCGGTCCGTGCCAGAAGGACGGTTTGAAGAACTGCGCGTCGAAGATCGGACAGCGCGGCCACCTGCTTGACGGCCTGTTCTCGGGCGCAAAGTGCGAGGGCAAGGGCTGTGCGGGCAAGGGTTGCGATCCGAAGTGCGGCGTCGACCCGAAGTGCGGCGTCGACCCGAAAGATCCCTGCGATGGCAAGGGTTGCGATCCGAAGTGCGGCGTTGCCCAGAAGGGCGGCAAAGGCCTGAGCTTCGACCGTCACCCGCTTGAGGGACTGCGCAACTGCAAGAAGAACGCGGCTTGCGGCAAGGGCGGCAAGGGATGCGATGATCCCGGTTGCTGCGACAACGCCAAGGGCGAAGGCAAGGGCGGCGAAGGCAAGGCCAAGGCTGAAAAGGACAAGGACGCTCCGGTTCCTCCGGCTCCCGTCGTTGATCCCTCGGCTTTCCTGAACAACCGCACTGTGGTCCCCGCCAGCAACGTTCGCTGAGCAGTTCAGACCTGAGTGATTAACGAAACGGCCGACTCGATTTTTCGAGCCGGCCGTTTCTGCTTTTCCGGGTCGTCAATCGCGCAGAACGACCGGTCATCCCGCACGTCCCGTTGATCCGGTTCATTTGTCGGTGTCCGGGAGTGCGATTGCCTTAGTTTCGATTTTTCCGTTTGCTCCGCCTGTCGCATAGGCTACGTTTTCTCGAAGAACCGGATTCTGTTCGCCCCTCGCGCCGCGCCCGGGCCGGACCGAACCGGGCGCCGGAAGGAGCACGAGTACTGAAAGGAGCACTGCATGGCCATCGAAGTCGCTGTTGTACCCGTAGCGGGGCGGGGGACCCGGCTCCTGCCGCTCACCAAGAGCCAGCCGAAGGAAATGCTGCCCGTGGGACAGAAGCCCGTCGTGCAGTACGTCGCCGAGGAATTGCTGCTGTCGGGGGTCCGCCGTCTGCTGTTCGTGACTGGACCCGGCAAGACGGCCATCGAGAACCATTTCGATATCAACGAAGGCCTGATTCAGAATCTGCGGGAGAACGGCCAGGAAGATCTGCTCGAGACGCTGGACTACGAACGCGAAGAAGTGGACTACTTCTATACGCGTCAGCGCCGCCAGCTGGGGCTCGGGCACGCCGTGCTGTGCGCCCGTCCCGTCGTCGCCCACCAGCCATTTGTGGTGGCTCTTGGTGATTCGATTATCGGGCTCCATGCCCAGTCCCAGATCGTGCGGCGAATGACCGGCATTTTCGAGCGCGAGAAAGCCGATGCGGTGATCGCGTTCGAGCGAGTTCTGCCCGAAGATGTCGTGCACTACGGGATCGCGGAAGTGCGGAACGAAGAAGACGATTTCTTCGAGCTGGCGAGCCTGGTCGAGAAGCCGGCCGTCACCGAAGCGCCCAGCTGTCTGGCTGTCGCGGCTCGCTACGTGTTTCAGCCGCGCATCTTCGACTACCTGGAACGGACTGCGGCGGGCAAAGGGAACGAGATCCAGCTCACGGACGCCATCGGCAGCCTGATTGCCGACGGAGGACGAGTGCTGGGAGTCACTCTTTCCGCTGCGGAACGGCGTTTCGACATTGGCAATTTCCCCAGCTATTTCCAGGCGTTTTTCGAGTTCGCGATGGAGGACCCTCAGTACGGCGAGGAACTGCGCGGCTTTGCGAAAAAAATCCTGGAGCGAGGCAGGTAGAACGATGCGGATCATCCGGCATACGGCCTATGCACGCGCGGGACTGATCGGCAATCCGTCGGACGGTTACGGCGGAAAGACGATTTCGTTCACGTTCAAGAATTTTGCGGCCCAGGTAGTGATCTATCCCTGGGAACAGCTCGAGATCCTCGGGAGCGCCCAGGACAAAAGCCGCTTCGGATCGCTCGACGAACTGGTCGAGGACGTGGAACTGAACGGCTACTACGGCGGCGTCCGCCTTGTTAAAGCGACGGTGAAACGGTTTGCCGAACACTGCCGGCAGATGAACATTCCCCTGCGCGGCGAGCCCTTCTCCATCCGGTACCAGACCGGGATTCCTCGGGGAGTGGGACTGTCCGGCTCGAGTGCGATCGTTGTCGCGACCCTCCGCTGCCTGATGGACTACTACGGGGTGCAGTTACCGCAGCGGGTGCAGCCCTCGCTCGCCCGGGCGGTGGAGAATGATGATCTGGGGATCGCGTGCGGGTATCAGGATCGAGTCGTCCAGGTCTATGGCGGCCTCGTTTACATGGACTTCTCCTGCATGGAAATGCAGGACGGATATGCGTGCGGACGGTACGAGCCTCTTGATCCGGCGCTGCTGCCTCCGATCTATCTGGCCTACGACGTGTCCGCCTCCAAGACGTCGCAATCGGTTCACGGCCCGCTGCGAACCCGCGTGCAGGACAACGAACAACTGCGCGCCAAAATCCTGCGGATTGCCGACCTTGTTCCGCTGGTGAGAGTGGCTCTGGAGACGCATGACCGCGAGGCTTTGCACCAGCTGATGAACCGGAACTTCGATCTGAGAGCTTCGCTCTACGAGATTCGCCCGGCCCATCGCCTGATGATCGACACGGCGCGCAGTGTCGGCGCATCAGCGAAATTCGCGGGATCGGGCGGTTCGATAATCGGCACGTTCGCCGACGAAGCCACGTTCGATCGGCTGCGGGACACGCTCAGCGCCGTCAACAGCAACTGGCGCGTGATCCGCCCCTGCCTGGCAGACGCCGGCCCGAACAGCGAGTCACCCGCTGCTGAGTCAGTCCGGTAAACAGAATGGCTGCCCGAACCGCACGAGATGCGAAGACGGATCGCAACGCGAAACGCGAGTGCGGCGTGGATGCTGCGCTGCGAGATCCCGCTCGGCGCGATCGCGCAGGCCCGGGCGAATTGCTGCTGCTGGTCGTCGTGGTCGGGGCTGGCCTGGTTCTGCGGACCGCGTTCCTGTCCCGTGCGGCGGTGGAGCATTTTGACGAGGGCGTTTATGCGTCGAGTGTTTGGTTCGACGAGACGTACGCCCATCAGTATCCGCGGCTGCACCTGTACGGTCCGCCGTTGATTCCGTGGCTGGCGAAAGCCGCGCTGGTGTGCGAGTACATGCTGCGGGAAGGCAGCGGAGCTGCACCCGCGAGTTGGACTCCGATTCTGCCCCCGCTTGCCGCGGCTTGCCTGATGCCGCTGGCTGTCTGGTGGATTGCTCGCGGATGGTTCGGAATTGCGCCGGCGATGGGGGCTGCCGTTCTCTGCGCGTTCAGCGATTTGCACGCGGCATACAGTCGAGCGGTCCTGACCGATGCGCTGATGGCGCTGTTATTTCTGCTCTCGGTCTGGCTGATACAGAAGGCGATCGCCGGATGGAGTTGGCGGACTGCGGTTGCCGCGGGATGCATGACGGCTGCGGCCTGGTGGACGAAATACAACGGCTGGCTGCCTCTGGCCATCGGTCTGGGGGCAACGCTGCTGGCAGCCGTCGCTCAGCGGCCTCCTTGGCGGGAATCGCTCGGCCGCGTTGCACGGTGGTGCGCCGTCGCGGCGATCGCGGTGCTGGCCTGGTCGCCCGTGCTGATCCTGCTTCAGCCATTTGGCGGCTATGCGCAAGTGGCCGCCAATCACCGGAACTACCTTGTAGGTCTCAGCCGCTGGCTGGACACCGCAGGCCACCAGCACGCAAACCTCTGTTTCTTCGACGGGGCAGTGACAATCGGCAGCTTTCTCGCGGCATCCGCCGTCATCGCGTTTCCCCGGATTCGCGGCCTGGAGCGAAAGCACCGCCGCCGTGCGTGTGTCGGAGTTGCAGCACTTGCGATTTCGCTGGCCGCCATCGCCGCTCTGCTGGGATCCGCTGTGGTGCTGCTGGTCCTGGCGCTGGCCGGTATCTCCGATCGCGTCCGATCGATCATCGCCCGCGCGGGCCGGGGTGACGATTGGCCCGCGGCGGATTGGTTCCTGGCGGTCTGGTTCCTGGGGCTGTTCGCGTTGACTCCGATGTACGTGGCCTACCCGCGTCTGGTTCTGCCGTGGCTGACTTCGGCGTGGTTGGGGGCGGGCCTCGGCTTGCACCGATTGATCGACCTGGCGGTTGGAATGGAAGTCCGCAGCGTCGCGCCAAAACGGATGTGGGCTTACTCGATCGTCATCTGCATCGCCGGCGGGACGTTGCTGAACTGCGGCAGCCAGATCGTGACGCGGCGGGTGCCGGCCTGGAGCGATCGGACCGGCATGAAGCAGGTTGCGGCGGGAATTCGTGCAGACCTCGAGGCCTACGCCAGACGCGAGGGAATCTCGCCGGACGAGGTGCTTGTGTGTGTGTACGGCGAACCGGCCCTGTTTTACCAGTTGAGGGCCGCGGGAATGCAGCACGTGCTTCCCGTCGTCGAGATCCCCGGCGCGGAGGACCGCCGCGAGGCGGCCATCAAGGCCCTCGTGCTCGTATCGGGGCCGCATGCCCGGCGCACGCCGGAATTCCAGCTGGATTGGACGAGACAGCAGACGCGTTTCGACAGGCTGAACCGTTACGCGTTCTGGCCGAGCGAACTGCTGCTGCTCGACCAGCACGATCCGCGCATTGATCTGCGGAATGGCCGCCGCATCAGGGACGAGGTCGTGCTCGACGTTATGAAATAGTCCGGGCAGGCGGATCAACGGCGCGGTTGACGCACGGCGCCGCTCGAAGGTC
>CAIPEB010000574.1 GCA_903863885.1 uncultured Planctomycetaceae bacterium
CTGGGCCGCTTGGCTTAGCGGTATCCGGACTTGGCGGCGCGGCCGCTGCTTTGGGATACGGACTCGAACGGGCGTTCGGTGGAAAGAAGTCTCTGGCCGAGCGGGCCGTGTCGGAAGTTGGTTCGCACGCCGCCGGGCTGGCGAGAGGTGCCGTTGACGAGACAGTTGACCGTGCGGTTGAGCGGGCCAAAGGTGCGGTTGACAACGCGTTCGTCCGTAAACCGAAATCGGAATCCTACGTCACCCCCGAGGTTGTCCGCCAGCCTCGGCTCGGTTACTCGCCAAGTTCCACCGAACGTGGATTCACCACGGGTCCGATTGATCCGGTTCCGAACCAGCGCTGGAGCCGCCCCATCGAACGGCCTCCAGTCCCAAGACTTGGCTATTCGCCTCCGTCGGGAGGTGCAGGCTTCGCGAGCCCCGGGGCTCCGCCATATGAGCCCTATTCGGAAACTGTTGTCCCGACCTACGGCGGAAAACCCGCGTGGTCCGTCAACCCCGATTCTTACGCCCGCCAGGAACGACGGGCCGCTGCTGCTCGCCGCATGAACGCCTCGGAGTCCGTTACCGACGCCATCATGGCGAGTATCGAAACCAAGCACGCCGCACGGCAGATGGTTCTCGAATCCATCATGGCCGGCAAGCAGTTCGGCGAGTACCCGGACATCCACGCAGCCGCGGCGACCGGCCGGATGCACGCCTCGCATTCCGCCGACATCGTGGCGACGGCGCCGGTGGACATCCAAGCCACGGCCGGCGAACGGGCGCCGAGGTTCTTCATTGCTCCAGCGTACAACGGCGGCCCGCTACGGGTGGCCCGCTACGACTTGCCGATCGTCGTGGACTTGTCCGGCTTGTCGGTCAACGCCCAGTCGGTTCAAGCCGTGCTGTTCCATGAGGAACAGAAGCTGGTCGGGCACGTCGATACCGTCCGCAACAACGGCCGAACCCTGGAACTCGACGGAGCGTGCTCCGGGCTCGATTCCGTTGTCGCGGAGTTCGTCAACAGTGCCAAGCGAAAATTCCCGTGGAAGGCATCCATCGAGGCCAGGCCACTGGAACGCCCTGAACTTATCCCCGCCGGCGCCAGCGTCAAAGTGAACGGTCAGAATTTCAAAGGTCCGATTTACGTGGCGCGTCGGGCCGAGCTTTACGGAGTCAGTTTCGTACCGCGCGGTGCGGACGATCAAACAGTTGTTTCCATTGCGGCGTCGGCCGCGCGACACTCAGTGCAAGGAGATCACGAAATGCCGAGCATCAAGGCTCAAATCACGTTCGAGGAATGGATCGACGCGATCGGCGTAAGCGCCGACGACCTGGCGGCCAATCCCGAACTGGAGAAGCGGCTGCGAGCGAAGTACGAAGAGGCAATGGCCGGCGCTGCCAAGCCTCCCGCCGAAGCGCCCGCCGAGGGTGCCGAGGACGAGGAGGAAGTTCCGCCCATGCCGCCACCCAAGGAAGAGGAAGAAGAAAAACCGATGGCTGCTCACGATCGTTTCGACCTGGATGTCATCCGCGCTCAGTTCGACGACGCGGGCGACGAACTGAATGTCCTGCAGGCCAGCTACGAGGACGACCCGAACCTGGACCGCAAGGCCCTGCGGACGGTCATGTCCGATGCCAAGAGCAGCCTGCGGGCGATCAAGGCCAAGGCGGTCAGCGGGCGCTGGGCGGCCTCCCGTCACAAGGCGGAACTGAAGGCGATCCACGCCGCGACCGAACTGAAACTGGTTCGCGCGGCTCGCCCCAAGGGTCCGACGATCAGTGTCAACCGCGGCGACCCGAGTACGACGATGGATGTGCTGGCGGCGGCCGTGCTGGAGCAGGGAAAGTATTCGCTCCGCAAGCTGGAAACCGGGGCCGACGGCCGGGACGTGGTGACCAACATCGAAGCCGCGGAAAGCATGTTCCCCGAGCAGGTGCTAGACGCCGCGCACCGCAAGTTTCGCGGACGGATCGGCTTGCAGCGTCTGATCATCGAGGCGGCCCAGATGAACGGCTGGAACGGCCGATTTTTCCAAGACGCCCCGCAGGAATGCTTCCGGTACGCCTTCAGTCCTCCGATTCATGCCGAGCCGTCCACGGCCGACATGGCGGGGCTGCTGTCCAACGTGGCGAACAAGTTCCTGTTGCAGGGATTCTTCTTCGTCGAGCAGGCGTGGCGCGAGTTTTCGGCGGTCGAGTCCGTCAACGACTTCAAGACCCGTTACAGCTACCGGCTGACCGGTGCGGAGGACTTCAAGTTAGTGCCTCCGAGCGGTGAACTGAAGCACGGGACGCTCGGGGAAGAGAGCTACACCAACAAGGCCGACACCTATGGTCTGATGCTGAACGTGACCCGCACGGACATCATCAACGACGACCTTGGGGCCATCACGACCGTCCCGAAGAAGTTGGGCCGCGGGGCCGGCTTGGCAATGAACAAGGTCTTCTGGACGAAGTTCCTCGGCCAGATCGGCACCCTGTTCACTTCCGGACGGGCAAACTACCAGTCGGGCGCCAGCACGGCGTTGGGAATTACCGGACTGACGGCTGCCGAGGCCCTGTTTATGAACCTCAAGGACGCCCAAGGCGAGCCCATCGGCCACATGCCGACGATCCTGCTCACCGGAACGTCCCTGAGCGCCACGGCGGCCCAGTTGTTCAAGGACACTGAGATCCGGCAGACCGGAACAGCCACGGCGACCTACACGACCGGCAACCCGCACGCCGGGAAGTTCCGCCCGGTGGTCAGCCGCTACGTCGGCAACAGCGCGTACACCGGCTACACGACCACGGGCTGGGGCATCTTCGCCGATCCCTCGGACGTGCCCGTCATGGAAATGGTCTTCCTGTACGGCAACGAGTCGCCGACGGTCGAGCAGGCCGACGCCAACTTCAACACGCTGGGCGTCCAGATGCGGGCGTACCTCGATTTCGGTTGCAACACCCAGGACTACCGCGGCGGCGTTTGGAGCGCTGGGGCGTAGTCGATTCGGAACGCGAAACAACAGAACACTCATAGCCAAGGAGAATCAACGATGGCTCAAACGCCATGCATTCGAGTGAGCGAAGGAAAGCGGGTGGACCATGAGTTCGCCGCCGACGCCAAAGCGGGCGTCGTGGTCGAAGTCGGAACGATCCCCATGATCGTGTCTTCGGCCGTGGATTACAGCGAGGCCACTCGCGGGGAACTGGATGTCGGTGGCTTGTGGGACATTCCGCAGGCCGCCGAGATCATCACCGCGGGCGACGCCGTGTACTGGGACAACAACGGATCTCCGGTCACCGGAACTGCTCTTAGCGGCTGCGCGACCGGCACCGCCACGGGTAACAACCTGATCGGCGTGGCGGCTCCGCTGCAACCGAACGGGACGACCGCCACGGCGGCCACCGACACCTATGTCCGCGTGCTCGTCACGGCCGCCAAGCGGACGGCGACCATCGCCGGCAGTGTCACGGCGGACGACATCACCGCCTCCGATGCGACGCTGGCGATCGCCGGTCTCGCTGCGGCCCAAGGCGGTTTGATCAGCATCACCGGCGGAACATCATCGGATACCGGCAATGTCGGCGGTGTTGTGACGATCACCGGCGGCACGGGCGGGGCGACCAGCAACGGGGCGGCCGTGACGATCACCGGCGGATCTCCCGGGGCGACCTCGGGAACCGGTGGTGCCGTGACGATCGTGGGCGGTGCTTACGGCGCCGGGACGAACTACACTGGTGGCGCGGCCAGCGTCACGGGCGGGGCCGGCAAGGGATCCGGAAACGGCGGGGCTGCCAGCCTCGTTGGTGGCGTTGGTGGCGCAACTGGGGCCGGTGGCGCGATCGCCATCACCTCGGGCGCGTCGGCCGGGGCCAGCGGAACCGCGGGTGCCGTCGCCATCGACACTGGGGCCGCCACGGGCGGAACGGGTGCCGGCATCACGTTGGGAACCACGAACGCCACGACGGTCAACATCGGCAACGCCAGCAGCACCTCGGCGGCTGGCGGCATCTGGACGTTTGCCAAGATGTTCAGGCTGCCGGTGAACGCCAGCGTCGCGGTCGGTGGGACCGCCCAGGCGAACGCCAACGCGGTCAGCGAAGGCTTTACAGTGGTCACTGGGGCCGACGACACTGCGGCGGTCAAGTTGCCGACGGCGGTAGCCGGTGCGGTCGTGATCATCAAGAGTTCGACGGCCAGCAAAAACCTGGTCGTGTTCCCCAATACCTCGGACGCCATCAACGCCCTGTCGGCGAATGCGTCCTACAACTTCACTTCCGACGCGGGCATGGGCCTGTTTATCGCGGCCGACTCGACGACCTGGTATAGCCTGCCGTTGGATGCGTAGTCCGTCGTTACGCCCTCCGAGCCTGGGCGGTCGTCCTGTGTCGGCCGCCCAGGTTTCACCTTTAATCAAGCACGATTGGAAACTGCCGACATGAGTGCTGCAAGCGAGACTGCCGCGAAGATTCGCGGGTGGCTCTTTCAAGGAGAGCCGGAAGAGTTAGAGCGATTGGCCTCAGGCAAGACGGTGCTGGAAGTCGGCGCCTACTGCGGCAAAGCCACGGTGGTCATGGCGAACGTCGCCAATCATGTTTTCACCATCGACGACTTTCGTGGCGCGCCGGGTAGCGATCACAACCCGGATAGCGGCGGGGTCTGCGGGGACCGTGGGACCACGCTACAGCAGACGTTCTTTGACAATTTGGAGCGGTTTGGCGTCCGCCAGAAAGTGACGCCCATCGTGGCACCGCTGGAAACGGCGCTGCCGACGATGCGACTGAACGGCGTGGACATGGTGTTCTACGACGCCGATCACAGTTACGTCTCGACGTACCACGGCGGACGGTTCTTGTTTCAAAACATGAGCCCGACCGCGACGATCGCGTTCCACGACTACGCAGATACGGACCCCGGAGTAATCCAGGCTGTGAATCGGCTCAGTCGCGAGACGGGGCGGCCGTTCAGGAAGGTCAACACTCTAGCGATCTTCGACGGCGTGGATTCAACCGTGAGCACGCCGTCACCGAAGCCGTCGTACAACGTGGCCCTGATGATGCCGGGCAGGTCGTTCATTTGGGGTGCCGTCCGTGGCGGATACGAAGCTACCTGCAGGCACACGACCCAGATTCATACCAGCGGCAACGGCTGGAACGATTTCAATAACTGCTGGTGCGAGGTGCTGAACCAGTACGAGGCCGGATCACTGACCCACGCAGCTATGCTGCACAGCGACATCACGCCGGCCTCGGGATGGCTCGACACGCTGATCGACGAGATGGATCGGTTGAAAGCGGACTTCATTTCGGCCGTCTCTCCGATCAAGGACCGTCGCGGCGTGACCAGCAGCGGGATCGGGGATCCGAGAAACCGCTGGGTGCCGTTTCGACGGTTCACCGTTCGGGAACTGTGCGCCGGCCAACTGGACGGCATGGATTGCACGTTCGGTGAGACGTTCAACGCTGCCGACGTTGGCTATCCCGGAGCGATCCTGCTGCACAACACCGGATGCTGGGTAGCGGATCTGAGAAACGACAAGTGGCGGACCACGGATGAAACGGGATGCCTGGAAGCATTCTTTGACTTCCCTCGCCGTGTCAGCCGTGGTCCGGACGGGAAGTGGACTGGCAACTGCGAGTCCGAGGACTGGTACATCAGCCGGAAGATGCACCAACTCGGCCTGGACACCTACATTAACCGGGGCGTTCGGCTGGTACATCAGGGGACCGCCGAATACCCGAACAATGAACCGTGGGGAACGAACTTCCACGGTGACGAATCGCTGGCGTCAACCTGGCGCAACGACGATGGAAGCCTGAAACCTTACCCTGGGACGTGAAAGGAACTGCCGTGACCGTGGAGCAACTGGAACAACTGCTGGGTCGGAAAACTGCCCAATTGGAAACGAACCTGGCCGAGTACCGCAAACTGCTTGAGATCACCGCGCGGATGGCGAGCGGAGAGATTCCGCCGGCCGCTGTGCAGGTGGACCTGAAAACGAATTCGTGGAGCGCCACCGTGCCGCTGCCGGTCGCCGAGGATGCGGTGCCCCTGGCGGCCGAAGCAGCTGCGGACGTGAACATTGACATGCCAGCGACGGAGCCGAGTAAATGACCACGCTGTTGGAGCGAGCAAAGACGGCCCATCGCCGGAACGTCATCACGGCTGGCAAGCAGATCGTGACGTTTCGGCGCGGGTCCAAAACGTGCTCGATCACCGACGCCGTGGCCTACGAGACAAGTTGGGAGATCGTCGGTCCGGACGGCCTGACGGTTCAGATCGCAAGCATGGAGTGGCTGCTTCCCCAGGATCAAGTGTTGATCGATTCCGTAGCGGTTCGGCCGCAGGAAGACGATCAGATCGTGCGTTCGGACGGAGCGACGTTTGAGCCCATGAAATTGTCATCGAGCAAGCCGGAATGCGAGCCGCATTGCGGGACTGAGTTCTGGTTGGTGCATACGAAGTTGTGGAAAGAGTGATGTGACTGACTGCGCACCGGTACTGATCGGCAACGGATTGAAAACCGCATTGGAGACGGCGCGGGACGCATCGGCGTTCAGTATCCGATTTGATTGCCGCGTCAGCCTCGGCGACTTCCACTACAAGTTACAGGACGATGCACCGGCCACGCCGCTGGTTGACATCGTGGTCCAGCCGGACTGTTCGGTCGATCTGTCTGGCCGGTATCAGTACGACTACCTCGTTCCGGTCGTTATCGGACTGCGGCGACGGCTGAGTGGAGGAATGCGGACGGGCGGGACGTTTGATCTGTCGGAAATGGCCCCGCTGTTAAACCTGTTCTACGAACTGATCGAGTACATCATGCCCAGCGAAGACAACCCGATGGGGCGACGGATGACCGGTGATGCTCAGTACGGGACGCTGGCCGAGAAGGTAGAAATTGTTCAGTTATACGACCGTGACCTGCTGGAAACAGCGAAGCAATACTGCGGGATTTTCCGAACGTCGTTCCTGCTGAAAGCATCGGGAATGAACTGATGGTAGAGATCGTAACCACGACCGACGCCGACGACACCTTTAACAAGGTACTGTCGCGCATGGACGACCAAGCCGCCAAGGGTTTGGCCGTCATCGGCAAGTGGATGATCGGCTACGCCGAGGACTCGATGCCGTTTAAGGAAGGATCGGCGCCGAAAAACAAGCCGCCGCACTCGCATACCGGGACGCTGCGGAGTTCACTCACCTGGGGAGTGGACGGCAAGGGGGGGATTGTATTCGGCACCATGTCCTCGGTCGTCGGAGAGCGTGGGGCGTGGCTGGAGTTCGGTGGCCGCCCGCTGGAGCCCGGCCAGAAAGGGAAACCGCGCAAACGAAAGTTGCTTCCGCATCCGTTTATTCGTCCGACACAGCAAGCAGCACTTGACAAATTCGCGTCCGCCGTTGCGGGCACATTCGGTTCTTCACAGTAAGGAGCAAGCACATGCCAGCCCCATACACGAACATGGGTTACACCACCCAGCTTTTCTACGGAACGGCTGGTTCGACGGCTGCAACCCGAGTCACCAACTGCAAGGATTTGAACTTCCCGATCGAGCACAGCTACGGAGACACGACGATCCGTGGCGACGGCTCCACCGTGCCGATCCAGACCGAGAAGATCGTCAGTCGCCGGCCCACGGTGACCTGGACGATGCAAGAGGAGCCGAACGACACCGCCCTGGCGGCATTGCGTGCGGCGGCCATCTCGGCGACCCCCGTGGTTTCGCTGATCGTCAAGGAACGCAACTCGGCCGGCTCCGAGGTGACGATCCTCGACGGCGACTTCAACATCAAGTACACGCAGAAATCGCCGCTCGGCGGGTCCAAGGAGTATGACTTCGAGGCGACCCCGAGCCGCGACTACAACCGTACCGTGGCGTTTGCGTAATAGATAACCGTCGCTCAGGCAACGGCTGACATCGAACACAAGGAGACTGAAAAATGGCTTACGGTAGCTATTCGGTGAACGCCACGATCGGCGGGATCCAGATCAGCGAGACGATCACACGGCAAGGCGACCATCCAAACCCCTACGAAATCTCGCTGGCTGTCGCGAGCACGGGGACGGTTACTAACCGCACCAACAACGTCTTGACCGACGTTACCCTGTCTGGTGGCCACGGGTTGACCAACGGCACCTACGACTGCTTTTTCACTGGTGGTGTACGGTACGGCCTGACTGGGGCAATCACGTCCAACACGATGACGCTTTCCGGCGGTGCTGGAGATGACTTCCCGGCGAACAACGCGACGTGCCAGGTGTCGAAGGTGACCGCGATCAACACCGCCATCGACGGCGACGAGATCGAACTGATCGCCATCGAACTCAAGAGCCAAAACACGACCACCACGAAGGTCGGGCACGTCAAGTTTATGGACAGCGGCAACAACACGATCGCCGAAATCGATCTGGTCGAGAACACGCCGCGGGTCTGGGACATTGCCGGCGGCGCGGCGAACGCGTTCACCGGGAACCCGATCACGCATGCCGAAGCGGCGATGAACGACACGGCGCTGACGGCCACGCTGTATATCGCGTCCCTGGAAGATTCCACGCCGTAAGGTGACCCATGAGAATGAAAGACGATGAGCGGCGTCTGCTCGGCGCCGCTCAGGCCGCTGGCGAGTTCGTCATGCTGCCCGGGATCAGCGAGGACCGGTGCAACATCGTGCTGAAGAACTGGGCGTTGAACGGGCTGATTGACCTGGACTCAGGAAGACTGACAGCGAAAGGCCGTGCCGCCAGGGGGGGCGTTGTTCAGCAGGTGCAACCGATCCCTGTTGCGATTTTCGGAGACGTAGTTGACGAACTGATTCCACTGGAGTCGGTCGCCGTCGAAATTGAAGAACTCGACGACACCGACACGGTGACTGACGACGAGGATTCCGAGTAGTTTTGTCCGTTTCCCCTAACTGCCGAGGAAGAGATGGAGAAGTATCACATCCTGTTGGGCATGCCAGGCCCCAACATTCGTTTCGCAACCGCACAGAGTTGCTTTTTCTGTGCCGGCAAGGGCCACAAGGTCGTCGTCCTGGGTGCCGACAACGCATCCTGGGACAACATGAACCTACTCTGGGCCAACGCGTTGAACGCCGTCCGCAACGATGGCGTGACGCACTTCGCCATGATCCACGCCGACATCGCGCCGTCGCTTGAACAGGACTGGCTCGGAATCATGCTGGAGGAAATGGACAAGTTCGACGCGGACTTCATTTCCGCCGTGGTTCCGATCAAGGACGGCCGCGGGCTCACGTCCAGCGGGATCGCCGACAAACAGAACCCGTGGAGCCCGCATCGGCGGTTCACGATGCAGGAAATCTACACGTTTCCGGAGACGTTCACAGCCGAGGACATTGGGTACGCTGGATGGCCGCTGAACCACAACAGCGGCTTGATCGTGGCCGACCTGCGGAAGCCAATCTTCTTCCGCACCAAGACGGACGGAGAGTTGGCGATCTGGTTTGAGTTCCGCAAGCGGATGTGGATTGATTCGGAAACCGGAGACGTGCGACTCGACGGCGAAAGCGAGGACTGGAACATCAGCCGCCGACTGTGGCAGGAGGGTGCCAAAACGTGCATCACGCGCAAGGTCCACTTGAAGCACTTCGGCATGACGGGCTACCCGAACTCGTACCCGTGGGGGCAAGAAGTCGTTGACACGGCATGCCAGAAGCATTGGGACGCGAACTTCAGCGACCCGCTGGAAACCGTGATCGGAGATAACAGGGCGTAGCCATTTCGCAGGCGCCGGGGGGCGGCGGATGTCCGGCAGTCGTCTGCCCAACCCCCCGGCGCTACATATTGAACCGAGAACTGCCGAACAATTCAACTGCCGAGGTGATTTGATGGCGACGTTCAAAGACAGGAATGGCAAGGAGTGGGTGATCGAATTCGACGGCCCGCTGCTGGAACAGGTGGAGCAGGCGACCGGGTTCGACATTTCTAATGAAGACGGGAGCGGTCTGATTCAAGCCTGCCAGAAGGGGCCGACGATCGTTCGGATCTGCTGGATTTTGTGTCAGCAGCAGGCGGCCAAGACTGGCGTGTCTGCGGAAGACTTTGGCCGGGCAATGGCGTGCGGGGAAGCGATCGAGGGGGCCGAGAAGGCGCTGCGGCAGGCCCTGACGGATTTTACCCGACCGTCGCGGAGAGGCGCGCTTACGGCCGTTTTGACCTCCCAGGATCGCGTGACCGCCGAAACCGTGGCGGCGCTGGTCGAGAAGGTCAGCGACCAGGCGACGCAGGATCAAATCGTGGATGCGATGAAGGCGAGGATGGCGGACACGCTGGAGCAGGTCGTGACCCGGATGAAAGTATCCCCGTCCTATGCGAGCGGTACGCCGGCTACCTCAACATCAGTCCCCACGGAGTAACGCTACGGAGTTTGTTGCGGCGGGTCTACGGGGCTCGCCTGCGAATGCTTCACGAGTCCGCGGCCATGATGAACGGCCTGGGGCTGATGTGGAGCGAGAAAGCCAAGCCGCTCAATCCAGAGGCGTTTTGCTGGGCGGCGAGAACGGACGGAGCGGAGCAAGCGGATCGGCAATACGAATCGGACGAGTCGCCTAGCGACCATTTAGTGCGAGTGCTGGCGGCCCAGATCAACCAAGACGGGTACTTCAACATCGACTCGGTTCTCAAACGCTACGAGGAGTGGACCGGTCAACCGACTGCCGTAGACGAGGCGAAATCCAATGGCGAGCAGCGCTGACATTCGAGCCGGCCGGGCATTCGTGGAAATGTACGTCCGCGACTATGCGTTCCGCCAGCGGCTGCTGGAAGACCGCGAAATGTTCCTGTCGATCACCAACGACATGGAACAGCAGGGCGGCACGTCGGACACCGGGATCACAACCACGGCTGACGCCTACGGCGAACTGGAAAGCATCGCGGACCGGTCGCTGGAAACGCTCTACCAAGACACGCTGTATTTGACCGAGGCGACCGAGGAACTGCTGGATGTTCTAAACGAAGTGATGGACGCGTATCTCGGCCTGAGCGACATGCAAAGCGAAGGAATCACGCTGTCCGCAGGCGGGCCGCCTGGGATTGCCGGTCCGGGCCAGGAGGAGCGGTTCGGGTTCGCTTTGTCCGACATGAAATCCCAGATTGGCGAGGGGTTTGAGGCGATTCCCCAGGATGTGATCGGGTCCATTGGAAAGCAGATCGGAACGGGCCTGATCAAAAGCGACATCGGACGTGGGTTACTGGCGAAGATCCCGCTGATCGGTGGCGCCGCCAAACAGGGCCTTGAGCAGGACATGCCGACCCAGAATTTAGCCGACACTGGCGAGTCGCCGATCCTTGCCGAGCTTGTCCAAGCAGGATCCGATGCCAACGTCGTTATGGCGGAACTCGTCCAGTCCACCAGCACGGTCAAGACGGTGATTCCGCAGATGGCAGCCTCGGCGGCGACCGGGGCAACGTCCGTCGGTTTGTTCACCAAGGCGATCGGAGTTGCCAAATGGGC
>CAIPEB010000575.1 GCA_903863885.1 uncultured Planctomycetaceae bacterium
CCCCTGAGTTCCTGGGCGTGCTATCAAGATACCGTGGAACTTTTTTGTTTGAATGGCGTCGATCGACTAGGCCGGAATCGACGCGCGGCCAGGATCGGATTGCAGAAGTCGAGTGGCGTGCAGCGCAACCGCTTTCTCTATAGTGCTTTAGTCACTCGCTAGGTATCGGGGAACGTGGGTTTAACGGCTTGGGAAAATTATAGTGTCACATTAACTCGATTTCGAAACTCAAGCACGGCTGGTGATTCAGGGTACATACCGCTTTAAAGTGGGGGGTGTGGGGGAGCCGGAGTCTAACTAACGGCGAATGAAGTCTCCCTAACCCCAGACTGCGGGCGGTTCTGGGCGTAGCAATTGTGCCGCGAACATCAAACCCGATGAATTTACTGGCAAATTCTTGACATTTTCCTTAACGTTTTTCAGACTGGGATTACGCGTCATTGTTTTTTTGAGCGCGCGGGCCCGAATAGCAACTCGCTCTGGTCGAATGGGGAAATAAGTCCATGCGTAGTTCATCTCAGCGGTCGAATCGGCTGGGCAAGCTGGTCAAAAGCAAGCGACTTAAGCAGCGAGACCGCGAGCGGCGGGTGCTGAACCTCGAGTCACTGGAAGATCGGCGTGTCATGGCCGGCCCTGAGTTGATCGCGATCCGCCCCGACCAGGGTGCATTGCTGGCGGCCGGTGACGTTCTGAAGATTGCGCCGCGGGAGTTCAACCTGCTTTTCAAAGGCGGCGCAAGTATCGATCCCACGACGATTTCCAGCGGCGTTCGGCTGGTGCGCGCGAACCATGACGGGTTCGGCAACGGCAATGATGTGACGGTGTCGCTTGGCTTCCTCGGGCTCAGTGACGCGACGAATCCCGTGCAGATCGTCATGCGGCCGGCTTCATCGGCGCAGGACAATACGGTTTCGAATTCGATGATGTTTCCGGATGACGACTACCGGATCGAAATTCTTCCTGCGCTTCAGGATACGTCGGGAAACGCGTTCAATAGCGGCCGGGCGTTTTCGATGACCTTCACGCTGGATCTGGGTGCGCAGGTGATTGCCGTGGTGCCCCAGCCCATCACGCGCTCAGGCTCGGTTTTGCAGCAGGCTCGCAATCAGATTGTTGTCTATTTCGACGACCAGAACCTGAACGCCACTGAGGCGACGGACCCCAGTTACTATCGCGTCGTGGATTTGGCTCTGACTTCGAACGAGTCGGGTGGCACGAAAGACAAGATCCTCCTTCCGGAATCGGTCGCTTATGATTCGGCAACGAATTCTGCGACGTTGACCTTTGCTTCGGATCTGGCCGAGGGCACGTATCGTGTGGAAATCGGCCATTCGGATGAGCCGAACAATTCGCTGGCGGGCGCTATCAGCGTCGGGACGTTGACGGCCGGATCTCCGTTCAGCTACCTGAGCTATCTGGGTGATGGCAGCGGTACGAACAAAGACGCTTCCGACGTCGACATGTACAAGGTGAATCTGCGCGCCGGGACGAGTGTGTCGGTGACCGTTGCGCCGCGCGAAGCGACTCTCGACACCAAATTGCGGTTGCTCGATTCGAACGGGGCGAATGTCGGCGCGGCGGTGTTCACGGATGGTGGCGCGGGCGCGAATGATACTCTGACGTATACGGTGCCGGTAGGCGGCGGCGGTGACTATTTCCTGGAAGTTAAAGGCAGCGGCGGCGTCGATTCTGTTGGGTCGTATCTGCTGACGATCAGTGGTGGTTCGGCGGTTCCCACGAGCGACGTTAACTCGAGTTTCGCCCAGGCCGCGACGAACTCAAATCTCGGCGTGCTGGGAGCGAATTCTGTGGCGGTTTCCGCGCAGATTCAGCCGCAGAGCATTCTCCTTCCGCAGTATCCCGGCAGCATCGACGAACCGGGGCATCGAGATACGCAGACGGAGGCTCATGTCAGCGGGGATTACGGTATCGGCCCGACAACTCCGGGTTCGATCGGCGTCATCGGCTACAGTTTTCCGACGTTAATTGGCAGCGACGGGGCCGGCAATCCCTACCGCAACCTGATTACGGAACGAGAGAAAGAACTGGTTCGCGAAATCTTCGACGTGATCTCGTCCTACTGCGGATTGGTCTTCGGGGAAATGTCCGCCGGCGGCATGATGGTGGCCAAGGGGGACTTGCGAGCCTTGGATCCCGGGGCGACCAATGGTCCCGGTGGTGTCGCCGGTCTCGGCGGTGGCGGCGGCGTTGTGCTTGACGCATTGGAGGGCTGGACGAGTGACGTGTGGGGCGGCGATTTCTTTGGCGTAATGATACACGAGCTGGGGCATGCCGTAGGGCTCGGGCACTCTTACGACCAACTCTCCATGATGGGCGGCGGGATCACCAATGGCGTGTATCCTGGAGACTACGACGTCGTACATCTCCAACGCGTTTGGCGTCCGGATGCCACAGATATCGACCTGTATCAATTCACGCTGGAAAACGACGGTACGTTCACGGCGGAGACCACAGCCGAGCGTCAGAACAGCAACCTCAATTCGGTGCTGACTCTCTTTGATGCGAACCATAATGTAATTGCTCGAAACGATGACTACTACGGCAATGATTCGTTCATGAATGTGCCGCTTTCAGCGGGCACTTACTACATCGGCGTCACCAGTGTTGGCAACACCGAGTACGATCCGACGATCGCCGACACCGGGTCCGGCGGCCGGACGGACGGCGCTTATAAATTGACGCTGGGATTCACGCCGTCCGAGAACGGCTCGGCGTTGACCGACGTGCGTGGAACTGCGATCGACGGGGATGCGAACGGCACGCCGGGCGGAACCTACAATTTCTGGTTCGAGAGCAGCGACCGGACAATTTTCGTTGACAAGTTGGCCGATTCTCATGCCAATCAGGTGGACGGCACCGGAACGCTGGCCGATCCGTACGACACGATCAGCGCTGCTCTAAGTGACGCCGCACGACGCGTGGTTGTGCCTCAGACCGGCGGCGCGGGGATAAGCAACAACGACTACATCCTGTTGTCCGACGGAATCACCGCGACCAAGCAGATTACTTTCAAACTCGGCGCCGGCGTCAACACCGCAGCCATCGCCTACTTCAACGCCACCGATTCCGCTTCGGTTGTGGCCGCAAGTCTCAAGGATTCGATTGATAAGGCTTTCGGAATAGGGTCCGCCACGATCAGTTCGACGCGCGTGGTGAAACTGAGTTCGAACATCGTCTCGCTGGACGTTACCCACACTCCGAGCCTGCTGAACACGCCGAACATCGTGCGCATTGTCGGCAACGGCGGGCTGGACGGCAGTCTCTCCACGCTCAGCGACAACCGTCCGTATCTCGTCGGGTTCGACAACTCCCGGCAGGCGCTGCCCGACGGCAGCGAGTTTCTGGTGCCGCAGGGCACAACCGTGATGATTGACGGCGGAGCGCTGTTCAAGATGCGCGGGGCGAATCTGGATGCGGGCACCACGGCCACCGGGATCAATCGCAACGCCGGTGCGATCCAGATGCTGGGCACTCCGAGCAACTCGGTGTACCTCCGTTCGCTGCGGGACGACACAGTCGGCGGTGATAGCGACGGCATCGGTCCGGCCGCCGGGGCGGGCGATTTCGGCGGGATCGTGTATCGTTCCGATTCCGACATGGAAGACCCAGTTCTCGTCGAGAATTGTGTCTACTTGAATTACGTCGGCCAGACCAACATCAAGCACGGCGGCGGCAAGGTATCGGTGGATTCGGTCGAGTCCGTATATGAACCGATCCATATGGTCGAGGCGCGGCCTACCGTTCAATTCAACGTGATTGGACAGAGCGCCGGTGCGGCGGTGTCGGCCAACCCGGACAGTTTCGACGACAGCCACGGACGCATCGGGCCCGACGTTCACGGGAATTACCTGACCGGCAACACCATGAACGGGCTGTTCATCCGCATCGAAACCGAACTGGGGTCAACGCTTGACGAGTTGACCGTGAACGGTCGGTGGAATGACACCGACATCACGCACGTCCTGACGGAATCTCTGGAAATCGCCGGCAACCCGGGCGGACGTTTGGATGGCACTGCTCGTCCTGGCGGACGTCTGATGATCGACCCCGGCGTCGTTGTCAAAATCAACGATTCCCGCATTGAATTGGAAAGGGGCCAGTCGAACCTGATCGCCGAGGGGACGAAGGACCGGCCGATCATATTCACGTCCGTGCGTGACGATCGCTTCGGCGGCAGCGGTTCATTCGATGCCACTGGAAACGGCGCGAGTACGGGTGCTGCCGGTGATTGGGCGGGCATCTTGCTGAATCATTTCTCGCACGCCAGCATCGACCAGGCGCGGATCGCGTTCGGCGGCGGCGATGCGCCGACGGAAGGCGCGGCGGACTACTACGACGTGATCGAAGTCCATCAGGCGAATCTCCGCCTGACCACCAGCGTCATCGAGAACTCGGGATCGGGTGGATCCAATACGGACCGCAACGGACGCGGACAGGTTCCGGCGGCAACGATCTACGCCATCGGGAGTCAGCCCGTGCTGGTGAATAACATTATCCAGAACAATGCGTCGGTCGCGGTCTCGATCAACGCGAATTCCTTGAAGGTCGATACGAATCGGGATCCGGGCCGCGCCACGGGGCTCATTGATGACTTCAGCGATTTCGCCGACAACCATGGGCCGCTCGTCCGGTTGAACAAACTCAGCAATAACGGCATCAACGGCATGGAGGTGCGGGCCGAGGAGCTGACGGTTGAATCGGTTTGGGATGACACCGACATCACGCACGTGCTGCGAGGCGAAATCCTCGTCAACAACCATCACACCTACAGCGGCGTTCGGCTGCAGAGCAGCAGTTCGGAAAGCTTGATCGTCAAGTTGAGCGGCGCCAACGCGGGCTTCACCGCCAACGGCGAGCTGCTGGACATCGACGACCGCATCGGCGGCACGGTTCAGATACTGGGCACTGTGGGACATCCCGTGATTCTGACGTCGTTGGCCGACGACACCGTCGGCGCCGGTTTCACTCCGCAGGGAAGACCGGTCCTCGATACGAACGGCAACGGTGCCGCCACCTCGCCTTTCGCGGGGAGCTGGCGCAGCATTCTGCTGGATCGTTACAGCAACGACCGAAACGTCGAAGTGGTTCGCGAACTGGAAAGCGTGTTCACCAACCGCAACGACGTCAACTCGGCGCCGAACACCGCGCAGTATCTGGGAGTTTTGTCTCCCGACAAGCGCGACGAGTCCGATTCGACCGAAAACACCAGCCAGAAATTCGGCGACGAGAACAGCCGGCTGGGTTTCCAGGTAAATGGCTTCATCAGCACGGATGACCCGACGGACGCGGACGTCTACAGCTTCACCGGCACGGCCGGGACGGAGATCTGGATCGATATCGATCGCACGGACCCGTCGCTCGACGTGATCGTCGAACTGATTAACGCGTCGGGAACCCTGCTTGCACGTTCGACCGATATGCCCGAGGCGCTTGGAACGACCGCTAATCCCACGGGGTCGGCCAATCCGCAGCCGCTGGCCGAAGAGCCTCTGCTTGGCGGCGACTATTACAGCACGAATCGGTTGGACGCCGGAATGCGTCTTACGCTGCCGGGGATGTACAACACGAAGGGGACCTATTTCGTCAGAGTCCGCAGCACCCCGTCCGCGGGCAATATCAACGATATCGACGGCGGTCTGACGACCGGAGAATACCAGCTTCAGATTCGCATGCAGCAGCGCGACGAGAAGCCCGGATCGGTGGTCCGTTATGCCGACATCCGCTACGCAACGACGGGTATCGATGTGCGCGGACTGCCCGCCCATTCGCCGCTGTTGGCGGAAAGCGGCGAAGTCGCCGTTGCCAACGACGTCCGCAGCAGTTCACAGACTCTTGGCAATCTGATGACGACCGACATCGGCGCGCTGGGGTGGGGCGGTTCGGTGAACACCGGTTCCAGCGGCACGGATGTGGATTGGTATGTGTTTGATCTCAATCAGACCCAGATTCAGTCCATCGCCGGCATCAATTCGATGGGCAAGACGGTCTCGCTCGTATTCGACTTGGATTACGCCGACGGCGCTGTCCGGCCCGATGCGAGCATCTCGGTGTTCGACAGCAATGGCGAACTGATCTTCGTGGGGCGGGAGTCCAATATCGCCAACGATCAGCCGGCTTCGAACCAGTCACCGGATACGGATGACCTGCTTCGCGGCTCCCTTGGTGCCCGCGACGCCTTCATAGGTCCGGTGCACATCCCGGTCGGGACACCCGCCGGCGGAAAGCTGACTTACTACGTCGCGATCTCTTCGGATCGCATGCAGACGCCTTTCCTGAATGCCTATTTCAGCGCAGATCCTGACCCCGTATTTTTCGCCAATGATCCTGAATACACGACCGCCATGCTCACGCGACTCGAGCCTGTCAACTCGGTGAAACGGGTTGTGGAAGACCATGTCGGCTTCCAGGGCTACTCGTCGAACGGGTCGGATATCGCACCCACGACAACCGACGGAATCTTTGACATTACCACGAAGACGGCGCTCGACGCCCAAGTCATCCCGTTCACCCTGGCTGACGTCGCGCTGTATGTGATCACGGATAGCTCGTCTTCCGGCTCGTCGAATGACGACGTTCTGTACACCGTCAACCCCTATGCGGGCGGCAGCGTCTCGCAGGGACTTAACGTTACCCGCGTAAGCAGCGGAGAAGTATCGGGCGGCAATAACGACGTTCAGGACATCGTGATGCGATCGGACGGCGTGTTGTACGGCTATCGTCGAATGGACAACAGCTCGTCGACGGTCGGTCAACGAGTGATCATCAATCAGGACACGGGCGTTGCTTCCGATGCCGGAAGCGACAATATCCCGGACCGCAGTCCGGTACCGAATTATCCCACTGGGTCAACGAATCCCACGCAGACTCTTTTCAGGGACTTGGCGACAACCGACTACGTGGACGCGCTGACCTACGTACGTTTGGGCAGAGGGACCGATCTTGGCAGCGCTCCGAATTACGACCTCTATTACGCTGTGCGCGAAACCGACACGGGCGTATCTCCTCAAGTGAACTCCAAACTGTACCGCGCGGATGCGTCGAGCGGTTCGGCGGCTCGCGGTCCCAAGTCGGGCGCGAACGACTACTACGGCGAACTCGGAGATATTCAACCGGCGGGTGTTACTTTTGCGTCGACCACGGCGTCTTTCGTGGATAACGGGAATCCGCAGACGATCACGGCCACGGTTCGCGTCGAATCAAAAGTCCCAGGTGCCCAGGGTAGCTTTACGCTGACCATCAATCGCGGCGACTTCAACGGTAACTCGATTGCTACCGGGGGTGCCGGTGCGCTCACGCTGAATCTCGATACCAATCCGCTGGCGACCCCGCAGGATATGGTCAATCTGATCAATAACAACACGGAAGCCCGCAAGTACTTTGTGGCCGACATCGTGTCGGGTTCTGCGTCGGGGGACAGCACGAACGGTCCCGGCGGAACTTACACTGCGACGGGCAGCGACGGCTTTGGCTCCGCGATTCTGGGACTGGACCGACCCCTGCAAGGTTATGTCACCGGAATGGCATTCGACAATTTCTCGAACACTGCCGTCGATCGCTTCTGGGCAGTTACGAGTGCGGGGGAGTTCGTTAAGCTTGATCCGAACACCGGGGACGTCTTGAAGCGGTTTGATTTTGGCAATTCACCGGACTTCAGTTTCCAGGGACTGACGCTCGGGCCGCAAAATGTCGAAGGTGGCATCTATAAGAACCTGGTGTTCGCCATCTCGGGTAACGGTCGAATCTACGCGATTGACACGGATGCTGCGGAAGCTGCACCGAATGTACTCACCCCGACTTCTATTCTGGAGAATGTGTTCAGCGGTGGTGCCAGCTTCACCACGATAGCTGGCCTCCCCAGCAAGGCGGTGGGGTTGGCGTTTTCGCCGCTTGATTTCAACATGTGGCACCCGACTACCAAGCGGGCAAGCGACAGCGGGCACGGAATCAACGTAGCTCCTGACAACAGCCGCGCTCCGACTCTGATCGATTCACCGGTCGTCGATCCGGAGGGGGTTGAGCGGGATTCGAATCAGGGCGAGGGCGGAGCGAGCTTCTATTTCGGCTTGGAAAGAAGTGAACCGACCCTGGAAACGTCGGACAATGTTTACTTGACCTACACTCCCGGCGAGAATTCCCAACTGGGCATTCTGAACCAGGAAGTGCAGAGCGACCTGAGCAGCAATGCCGCCATTGCCAATACCTACAACTTGCCGGCGGGCGGATACGGCAAATTGCTTTCGAGTGACTTCAGCCTGTCGGGATACGACAGCAAAGACAAGCCGACGCTTTACTTCAATTACTTCCTGAACACGGAAGCCTATGGCGGCACAACGGGCGGTTCGAACGTCGGGAGTGACGGCACTAATCCGTTCCGCGACAGCGCCCGAGTTTTCATTTCGACCAATGGTGGTACGACCTGGGAACTGGTGGCCTCGAATAACTCGCAACTCAGCGCCGGTGACGTTGGCAACGCTTCGGGGCAAGCTGAGCTTCCGAGTTTTCTGTCACACAACAATGACGCGGCACTCAACAGCGATGGGGCCCGTCCGGAGAAGCGGCAGCAGGTCCAGGAGCTTTTCGACAGCACCGGCGAGTGGCGCCAGGCCCGCGTCGACCTGTCGACGTACGCAGGACAGGCCAACCTGCGACTGCGCTTTGATTTCAGCACGGCCGGTTCGATGAACGATAGTTCGCTGACGATTGCCGGAACGGCTTCAACGCTGGATGGGACTTGCACCACGACGGGTGACAAGGCGGTATTCGGTGAATTCTGCAGTTCGACGCGTTCGATCCGGAGCCTCAACAACCAGTACGAAGGCTTCTACGTCGACGACATCATCGTCGGCTTTGCGGAACGTGGCGAAATGGTCACCGGCGGACCACAGGCGACTCGTCTCGGTGACCCGACCACGTTCAGCGATCTTCAGAGCGGACGCACGAGCCGTGAGAACGATCCCAACGCGAACCCGGACAACTACGTCGGCGACTATCAGGTTGAAGTCCGTCGTTCAGGCGAATACGCCGGACTGAACAAGGACGGATCGATCAGCGTCGGGATGACGTACGATACGAACGACGCGCACATTATCACGCCGCTGACGGTTGCCCCGAACGGGTTCTCCGGTTTTGAACAGGGTACCTTGAACGGCGACATGAATTTCGTCAGCCCGCCAACCGTGCCGATTACCGTGGGCACAACGACCATTGACTGGTCAGCCCCGGTTCAGGACCTTAAGTGGAAGACCGATACCACAACGCCGCTTCACGGGACATATGCGGCAACGACGAACGCGTGGGGTGGCGGTATGCTGGGCGACCGGGTCGCGGGTCTTGAACTCACCAAGACCTACGCTCAGGCCGGCGCAATTCAATTCGCCTATCGAGTCAACGCCACGTCCGAAAATGACGGCCTGTACTTTTTGATCGACGGCGTGCCCCAGAAACTGGCCGGCATGGCGGGCGAACCGAGCACGCAGACCACAAATCCGTTCCTGGCGACCGGCGATATCCCCTACTTCGTTGCCACGTTCAGCGTCAGCAGCGGCACGCATGTCTTCACATGGGCGGCCGCGAACATCGATCAAAGCAGTCCTCAGGTTTTTATCGACGACGTTTCGATCCTGATCGGCGGCACCGGTCTGACCGGTGACCAGAACAAGGCGCGGGCCCAGGGCCAGTTGATCCTCGATTCGAACTTCATCACCAATTCCGCAACAACCGGAATCAACGTCCAGGCCGGCGATCCTGACGCAAACGGCAACGATCCGCATCCGGGATCGCTGATTCGGTTTGTACCGCAAAACCAGAACAGGCTCGCGCCGGGCGTTGTGATCCAGAACAACGTCATCGCCTGGTCCGGACAGACCGGCATCAGTTTTGCCGGCGACAGCAGCGGTGCGCCCGATGTGGCGTTTCCTTTCGGACGAATTCTGAACAACACGATTTACGGCGGGTCGCACGTCGGGACGGGGATCAGCATCAGCAACACGGCCAGCCCGACGACGCTGAACAACCTCCTCGCGGGACTTGCCGTCGGGATTTCCGGCGGTACTTCGAGCGGCGCCGTGACGAGATCCAATTTCTTCCAGGACAACTCGAGCAACGGCAACGTCGGTTCGGAGTCGATTCAGGAATCGAATGCATCAGCACCGCTGTTTGTGAATGCCGCGGCCCGCAATTTCTACCTGCAGGCCGGATCGCAGGCCATAGACAGTTCGTTGAATCTCCTGCAGGACCGCGCAACATTCGTGTCGTTCAAGAACGTAATCGGGATGTTGCCCTCACCAATCCTCGCGCCCGAACGCGACGTGTACGGACAGTTGCGTGTCGATGATCCCACCGCCGATCCCCTCGGGGCCGGTTCCGTGGTTTACAAAGACCGCGGCGCGGTGGACAAAGCTGACAGCGAACTCCCCTACGCCGAGTTGCTTGTTCCGCTCGACAATGACGCGTCCGGCGAGGATCTCGATCCGAACAGCACCGTTGTCTATCGGCTCGACAAGTTCCTCGGCCAGTTCACGATCCTGTTGAGCGACGGGGCCGGGCCGAATGCACCGTTCCAGGGCACCGGCGTGGATCCGACGACCGTCAACGCCAGTTCAGTGTCGATTCGTCAGGACCGGCAGTTATTGGTCGCCGGCAAGGACTATACGCTCGGCTACAACGCGGCGAGCAACCTGCTTCTGTTGACCCCCTTGTCGTCGCTGTGGCAGCCGAACCAGGTTTATGTCGTTACGCTGGATAACACCCAGATCACCGACCTGGCGGGGAATCCGCTGCGTCTGAATCAGCCCGACGGCACTACCAAGTTCACGATCATCCTGGGCGACGCTGAGTTCGATTACGGCGACGCTCCGAACGTGAGCTACGGGACCGATCTGGCTAGCAACGGTGCAAGGCACGTACAGATCGCCAATGCTCCGGTTTATTTCGGTACCGGCGTCGACACCGAGACGGACGGTAACCCCGGTGTCACAGCTTTGGGCGACGACAACTCGAACTCGGACGACGAGGACGGGGTGTCGATCGGAAGGGTCTTCCTGCCGAACACGGCGAGCACGAACGACGTTCAGATTACGGTCACAGCGACCGTGCCGCTCGATCCGACTGATTCGACAAAACTGCTGGTTCCCGCGTTGGTGGACGGATGGATCGATTTCAACCGCAACGGTCTTTTCGAGACAGCCGAAAAGCTGAAGCTGAAGCTCAATGGAAAATCGACCAATGCGATTGATGCGAAACTCGACCTCGATTCCGATCCGACGACGGTTACCAATCGCTTCACCATTACTGTCGACAACACCGGCGTGAATCCGCCTATCACAGTTCCAATTCTCGAAGGACTGACGTACGCTCGTTTCCGGTTGAGTCCGGACGGCGGACTGTCCCCGACGGGCCTCGGAATCGGCGGTGAAGTGGAAGATTACGCGATCACGATCGTCAGTAATTCAGCTCCGACGGTGGCCACCCCGCTGGGAACTCTCGATGTTCTTGAAGACGCGGCCACAGTCGAGATCGATCTGACCAATCCGAATATCTTCGACGACGCCGACCTGCATAACGGCAACGGCGATTCCCTGATCTACACCGTCAGCGACAACAGCAATACGGCAGTGGTTTCAGCGTCGATCGTAGGCTCCAAGTTGTATCTGACCTTCCTGCCGGACAAGAACGGTTCTGCGGCGGTTACGGTTACGGCGACAGACTCGGCAGGCATTTCCGTCAGTGATATCTTGACCGTCAACGTCGCTGCGGAAAACGACGCGCCGGAGATCCTGCTGACGGACCATAACGGGCTCACGACGGTTCTCGTCACGGCGCCTCCGCCGGTAGTATCGACGCTGGACAACGTCGCGTTCAATTTTGACGCGGCGCACGATGCGTTGCTCAGTGTCGCCGACGTGGACGTCGATGAAGCGACGCCGGACAACACTGCCAAGATCTCACTGATGGTTTCGCACGGCACGCTAAGCATGGCGAACGTGCCGGCCGACTCTCTCATCGAGTTCACCGGAACTCTTGCCGCGATCAACAACAAATTGAACTCGCTTACGTACACGCCGAACACAGGCTACGACCAAACGACAGATGGTCCCGAGGCACTCGTCTTCGTGGTTGACGACCTTGGGCACAGCCCTGCGATCGCGAAGACCGCTACCGTCACGATTCCGATTACCGTGGTGGCCGTCAACGATGCACCGGTCGCGCAGGACGTTTCGGCGGTTGCCTCGGAGGACGGTCCATCGGTCAAAGTGAATTTGATCGCCGACGACGTGGACAAGGATGACGACCCTGCTTCGCTTGTCTATTCGATCGTATCGACGGTCAACGAAGGAACGCTCGTCAACAACAACGACGGGTCCTTCCAGTTCGACCCAGGAAGTGCATTCCAGGATCTGGGCCCGGGCGAGACCCGCATTGTCACGTTCCAGTACAAAGCAACGGACTCGCACGGACTGGACAGCAACGTGGCAACCGGTCGAATCACTGTGCATGGAGTGAATGACGCTCCAGTCGCGGTCGACGATACATTTGCGGTACAGCGCAACACCACGCGGACGGTGGCGGTTCCGGGCGTGAAAGCGAACGACTCGGACGCCGACGGCGACACTCTAACCGTGATTCTGGTCTCCGGCACGTCCAATGGCACGCTGACGCTCAGGGCGGACGGGTCGTTTACTTACACACCGCAGACAAACTACACCGGCTCGGATACCTTCCGATACAAGCTGAATGACGGAAGTGTCGACTCCGCCACCGCGACGGTCACCCTGAACATCGGTTATCCGCCAGTCGCCAGGAACGACAGCGTCTCGGCCGTTATGGACACGCCGAAGGTCATCAGCGTATTGGCCAACGATAATGACCCCGATGGCGCACTTGACGCGGCGACCGTTACGATTGTCACGCCGCCGAGTCACGGAACGGCAGTCGTCAACGCCAGCGGAACGATCACCTACACGCCGGCAACCGGATATCTGGGCGGTGACAGCCTGAGCTATAAGGTGGCGGACAACTCGGGGTTCTTTTCCAATACGGCCAGCGTGACTATACAAGTCAACACTCCGCATCCGTGGCAGAATCCGAGTAATGCATTTGACGTCAATAATGACGGGACAATTGCCCCGATCGACGTGCTCCTGGTGGTGAACGAGTTGAACCGGAGAGGATCGGTCGAGTTGCCCAATCCTCCGCTGCCCCCGCAGGTGCCGCCGCCGTACCTGGACGTTGACGGCGACGAGAATCTATCGCCTCGCGATGCCCTGCTCATCATCAACTACCTGAACTCGCTGGTAAGCGGCGGCGAAGGAGAGTCTGGTGCGGGCGCCGAGGGAGAGGGTTCGACAGCTTCGCTTTCAACTCAGAACGTGGGAGCGTTGTTCACCAACGCACTGGCTGATTCGCCCGTGGTCGTCGTTGATCACTGGATGTACGTCAGTGCGAGCGAGGACGGTTCGGGCCACTCCGACGCAATCCTGCAGAGCGACGTCGACGCGTACAGTCGAGGCGGCAGTCTGGTCATCGACGATGTTCTCGATGACATTACGGGTGACGTCGTGAAGCATCACGATTCGCAGGACGAGTACGACGCGATCTTCGGATCCGGTCTGCTCAGCGACCTGTAATACGTGATGTGACACTGAATTCTTGACAAGCAGCCAAAGCTCCGAGAAACGACCAGGAGGTTTCTCGGAGCTTTCTGATTTCTCAGGCAACCAGTTGTCGCGAAAGCGAGCGAGTTGGACTTATGGAAGTGGCTGGAATAGAGTCGCTCGGTTCGCCTTACTCGGCGCTGCCGGCGACGAGCAGGCGGGCGAGCGTCTGGGCCAGACTGTCGAGCGCCTGGCGATTCGGCAGAGTCAGCGTCAGACGCTGCTGTCCGCGTTCGTCTTCCGCGACGCACTCGTCGAGTCGCGTGCGCAAATTCGAGACGACTTCGCGCGGCGGTTCGGGAATCTTGTTGTCCGAGACCAACTCGCCGAGGAAGTTGAAGACGGCGCCGAGCAATTCGCCCCCCGCCTTGGATACTCGCTCGCGATGCTCGACGATCGGCTGAGCGGGTGCCTTCGCCGTTTCCTCGCTGGCCTGCTGAACCGGCGCGGGAGCTTTGGCACCAATCAAGACCTCGAGACGCCGTCGCAATTCTTCCATGCTGCTTTGGAAATCGACGGCCGATACCTCGGAATCAGCATCGAGCACGGCGAGTGCCAGGTTCCGCTTGTCTGCCAGGGTTCCGAGAAGTTTCTCTTCGATCGTCGCTTCGGTAACCAGCAGATACACATCGACCGGCCGTCGCTGTCCCATTCGATGTGCGCGTGCGATACGCTGTTCCAGCACTGCGGGATTCCACGGCAAGTCGACGTTGATAACCGTGTTGGCCGCCTGCAGATTCAATCCGGTCGAGCCGGCGTTTGTCGTCAGAAACAGCCGGCATTCCGGATCATTCTGGAAACGGTGGACTAGCTGCTGCCGCTTCTTCTGCGGCACTCCGCCGTCCAGACGCACGTAGTCCAATTGATGCTTGTCGAGCAACTTCTCGATCAAGTCGAGCATCGTCGTCCATTCGGAGAAAAGCACCGCTTTGCGGCTGTCGTCGCTGAATAGCTGTTCGATGAGCCCGTCGAGATACTCCAGTTTGGTCGAATAGGCAGGTTCCTCCTTGTTGACCAGGAACGTGCTGTCCGCGGACATGCGGGCCATGAGCATCGCTTTTTGAATCCGCAGCAGATCCATTTCTGTGATGAACTTCTTCGCCGCGATCTGAGCCGCGATACTCACGTTGGCATCGTTGATTCGCTTTTGCTCTTGGGTGGGAGGAATCCGGACAATCTCCGTGGTACGATCGGGCAATTGCTCCAGCACCGAGTCGCGAGTGCGTCGTAGCATGATCGGACGCAGGTTTTCCCGCAATTCGTCCAGATTGCGGTATCCGAGCACCTTTCCTCGCTCATCGACCTTGCGGTGCCGATGAAAGAAACGGAATGCCGGAGCAAGTCGCCGGTCGTCAATAAACTGGACGACCGAGTAAAGCTCGTCCAGACGGTTCTCGAGTGGGGTGCCCGAGAGCACTAGCGCGAACCTCGACCGCAACGCCTTGATTACGGAGCTGGTTTTCGATTCCCAATTCTTGATCCGCTGTCCCTCGTCCAGGATGATCAAGTCCCATTTCACGCGTTCGATCGACTGCAGATCGCGGACCACTTGCTCGTAATTGCAGATCGTGAAGAAACAGTCTTCGTGGTATTGGGCGTGCCGTTCGTTGGCCGATCCGATAACCAGCTGACACTCGCGATCGCAGAAACGGTGTATTTCGCTCCGCCATTGGGACTTCAGCGATGCCGGGCAAACGATCAGCACTCGCCGCACTTCGGCTTCACGAGCCATGAGTTCCGCGACACCGATGCCCTGAATCGTCTTGCCGAGGCCCATGTCGTCGGCCAAGACGGCGCGCCCTGCACCCACGGCGAACGCGATTCCGTCCATCTGGTACGGCAGCAGGGGTGTTTTCAGCAGCGTGTTGCGGAGCGGATGGTTCGCCGGATTCTTGCGGATTTCGGCGACCAACCCCGCCACTCGGTCGCGAAACAGCCGCTGCTGGATCCATTCCTCGGCGTCGGGGTACACAACGACTCGGCAGTTGCGTTTTTCCAGTTGCAGGATCGCTCGCAACAGTCCGTGAACATCGTCGATCGGCCGGTTCAAGTATGGCCGCAGGATCTTCGCCGCCTCAGCGTTCGGGCGTTCCGGCGCATCGAGGCAGAGGCTGATCGAGTCGCCATACTTCAAGTGAACCGTGAAGTCCTTCGTGCGATAAGGCTTCGCTCGGATGGCAGGCGGGAATTTCCTGCGCACTCGATCGAGAACGTGGAGGATGTGTTTGCACGTACCAAGCGTGTTAACGCGGAAATCCGGGCAACTGCAGTGCGAGACTCCGGGCCCTTCGCCCCTCAGGGCAACGCGATAGCACTTGCCCGAGCTTGCGCTGGTCACTACGTAGTCGGTCCAGGGCTCGTAGCTGTTGGCCGACTGAAGCCGGAACTTCTCGTCCCTCGCCCGCTTCGCTCGCTCGGCAAATGCCCGCTCGACCAGGTCCCGTTCGCTCAACAACTCGAGCGGAACTCCCTCCTTGGGAATGTCGGCAAGCCCGAGGGCGTATTTGTCCTCGAGCACGAGCGAAAAGATGGCGCCCACGTGTTCGCACAGCGTCTCGCAGCAATCGCAGTTCCAATTCAGCTTCGACGGGCGATCGGCCATTGACGTCAGTGTGACCCGCACATCGCTTCGATCCGGGGCCGCGTTTCGCAGAGTGAGACGCAGCAGATCGCCGCGGAAGTAGACGTCGCGATCAAAGTCGATGGAGTCATATCCTCCGCCCGCCGCGATGATCTTCTTGCCTTGCTCCCCCAGCAGTTTGCACGCCTGCACGTAATTCAGCCGTGAAAGCCGGTCCTGAAAGGTGAGCTTGCTGTCTTTCCGTTTGGCTGTCGTCATCACGATCGTCCCCCCTGACGAATGCGGGTTGTTTGCGTAGGCTGCGGCAGCGTTCGAGTGCATGAAGAGGCTGGAACATCGCGGCAGCGATCGTTCGCGCAAGATTGACGCGAGTTCCGGTGCAAGATGCTGTTTCCACGGATGCCTCTTCCACTGGGCGCGAAATATTGTAGCAGGAAAGGCTGGCGGGGATTGGGCAAGGGAGCGAGCCCCGTTGGAGTTTCGTCTGCCTAAAAGGTGTTTCAAAACTCACTCCCCTCATGGGGATCGTCGACTCGGCCAGTCCGGAGAATGTGGACCGACCTCCCTGTAATGGCGCGTTCAAATCCGTGCGAATCCGCGGCCTCCCCATTTTCAATCATCGTGGTGCTGTCGGCCGGATTCGCTCATAATGCCGTGAAGCTCGCGTGTCGAGACACTTCCCGGCTTCGACCGATGTTCGCTTTCCGAAGGGATCTCCTGTCATGATGAGTACCCGCTGTCCTGCATCGGGCATTTCGCGCCGCGAGTTTCTGTCGAGTGTGACAAAGGCCGCTGCCGCAGTCGGTGCTCTCCCGTTCATTCGAATCGGCCGCTGCAGCGAAGTGACTCCGGCGGTGCCGAAAGAGGCCCGCCTCCGATTCGGTTTCACGACGTACCAGTGGGGGCACGATTGGGACATCGCGACGCTGATCAAAAACCTCTCCGTTGCGAAGATCTATGGCGTGGAACTGCGAACGAGTTCGAACTACTCGCACGGCGTTGAGTTGAGTCTGAGTGCAGCACAACGAGGCGAAGTGAAGAAGCAGTTCGCGGACAGCCCGATCACCATGGTCGGAATTGCCAGCGGTGAACGCCTCGACTGGCCGGAACCTGGGCAGCTTCGCGAGGCAATCGAGAATTCCAAGGGCTACCTGAAACTCAGCCAGGAAGTCGGCGGAAGCGGCGTTCGCGTGTTTCCCAATCAGTTCCACACGAACGTGCCCCGCGAGAAGACGATCGCGCAGATTGCCGGCGCGTTAAACGAAATCGGTGCGTTCGCGGCACAGTGCGGACAAGAAGTTCGATTCGAGTCGCACGGCGCTGCAGGGGAACTCGGCACCATTTACGAAATCATGCAGGGGGTCGAGCAGCCGAGTGTTCGCGTCAAGCTGAACAGCGACGCTCGGGATACAGCCGAGTTTCGCAAGTGGTTCAGCCTCCTGAAAGACCGTCTCGGACACACGCTGCATCTGCATAATCTCAAGGAGACGGATTTCCCGTACCAGTTGCAGACCGACTTGCTCTGGCAAATCGGTTGGGACGGCTGGGCACTGCTCGAGGTGTCACACGAAGTACCCGATCGAGTGCAGGCCCTGATCGAACAGCGCGAGATCTGGGACGCGATGGTTGTGAAGGCAGCTCAGGCAAAAGTGCCGTGAGGCTGACCCGAGCCCGTCCCCCTGCGACGAGAGAAAGTTCGATCGACGAATTCGAAAGGCTCACGCAAAGGCGCAAAGAAAGAGTGAGCCACGGGCGAAGCTGGATCCCATTCTCTCGGGGCGCCGGTGTGCTACTGACTCTGCCTGTGGTTTAGGCATTTACCGGATAATAACTCGGCTTGTCGCATATCCAGTCGAACAAGTTAGGTTCTGACTGCTGCGCTTCAACACTGGCACTGCCAGTGGCACACGAAATGTATCAACTTATTCTCTCGTTCTGCCTGTGCGCCTTGGCGAACGATTCGTCTGCTCGGAACGATGTCTGTCGGCCTCGGACTAGTTCACCACATTGCGGAGCGGTTTGCCGAGCAGCGCGCGACGAACGTTCTCGGAGCTTTTTCGGCGCATGTCGAGTTTGCCGTCTTCGCAGTACCAGGCCAAATGCGGATTGAGGATCAGGCGGTGATAGGCGGGATGTTCCGGATTGCGCCAGCATTGGACGAGCTGGTTGTCCGGCAAAGGCGGTTCATCTTCCAGCACATCGACTCCCGCGCCCGCCAGATGACCATTGGCCAGCGCTCCAAGCAGCGCGTTCGCGTCAACAACTCCGCCTCGGGCCGTGTTCACGAGGAAGGAGCCTCGCGGCATCAGGGCGATAGTCTCCGCATTCATCAAATGGTGCGTTTCGGATGTGCGCGGGCAGTGCAGGCTTACTGCGAGGGACTGCGAGAGCAGTTCTTCAAGCGACTCCACGCGGCGGATGCCCAGAGCCTTGTCGTATCCGTCGGGCTTGTACGGGTCGTAGAAACGCACGTCCATGCCGAGTGATTTGCCTCGCATCGCCATGGCCGTCCCGATCCGGCCGAGACCCACGATTCCAAGAACCCGGCCTCGCAGCCTGTACAGCGGCGCAGAAACGGAGAACGTCCACTCGCCTTCGGTGTCCCGCAAGCGCGAGTTGGCCACGTGGATTCCGCGCGCGAGAGACAACATCATACCCATCGCTGAGTCGGCGACTTCCTCCGAGCCGTAGTCGGGCACATTCGCGACCGGGATTCCCCGCGTGCGGGCAAAGGCCCAGTCCACGTTGTCATATCCGACTCCACCGCGCACGATCAGGCGGCATCGCTGCAGTTTCTCGATCGTAGGACGGGTGATCGTGATCAAGTGATACAGGATGATGGCGTCGGCGTGTTCGACTCGGCCCGCAATCTCGGCTTCGCCCACGGCCTGCAGCGCTGTGACGTCCGCGATATCGGACAGGATCTCCCGCTCGGGCAGGAGATCGTCATCAAGCAGATCGGTTACTACGACTTGGAATCGTTCGCCCATGAAAGTGTCCTCGGCGTGCTCGGTCGATGAAGTTGCCGAATCCCGGCGAGAGGCTTCTCGCGGAACCGGAGACTGGGAAGGATAACCGCAGGAGTTTCCTGTTGGAACAGGTCGCTTTGCATCAGCCCGCAGTTTGGCCTGGTCCAACCTTCGTTCAATAGATATCGATCCATCGGCCTTCGAGAAGGGACCGCGAAACTGCGCCCAGCACTCGCTGGTTTTCCAAACCGACCTCAAATCCGGGTTCGGGCTTGCGGTCGCTGGCGATCGCCTCGAAAAAGTCCGCGAACTGGTTCACGAACGTGTTCTGATAGCCGATGGCGTGTCCGGGCGGCCACCAGTGGCTGATGTAGGGATGGCAGCCCTCATTCACCTGGATCGACCGAAATCCCGGCACGTCCGCCGGGTCGTTGGCATCATAGTATTCGAGTCGATTCATGTTCTCGAGGTCGAAATAGACGGAACCCTCGGAGCCGTTCACTTCGATGCGATTATGGTTTCTTCGCCCCTTGGCAAAACGCGTGGACTCCACGGTGCCGGTCGCTCCTCCCTCGAATCTCGCGAGGAAGGCCGTCGTATCGTCCACGTCGACGCGTTCCATCCGCGACGATCCGGCCTGAGCCGTCAGCATGGTGGACAAAGTCTCTGAGGCGGCCTCGGCGGGACGTTCCCGCACGAAAGTCTCTTCCATGCCGACGACGCTGCGGACCTTTCCGACCAGATACAACGCAATGTCGATCAGGTGGCTGTTCAGTTCATGGTGCGCACCCGAACCGGCGATAGCGCGGTTCAGCTTCCATATGCGGGGGAACTGCGGGTCCATGATCCAGTCCTGCAGGTACACCGCTCGAAAATGATAAATCCGCCCCAGACGCCCGCTGTCGATCAACTGCTTGGCAAGTGCTATGGCGGGAACCCGCCGATAGTTGAAACCCAGCATGTGCTTCACGCCGGCCCGCTCGACGGCCTCCAGCGTCTGTTCCGCTTCGGCCACTGTGACGGTGAAAGGCTTCTCGCAGAAGATGTGCTTGCCGGCCTCGGCCGCCGCGATGGCGATCTCTGCGTGCGTATTAGGCGGCGTGGCGATATCCACGACATCGATATCCGGGCGGCGAATCACCTCGCGCCAATCAGTGGAGTATTCCTCCCAGCCGAAATCTTCAGCGGCCTGTTTCAGCGGCCCTTCATGGCGTCCTACGATGACCTTGCGAACCGGTTCAATCCCCGTTTTGAAGAAGAAGGGAGTGGACATGAGCGCATAGCTGTGCGCTTTGCCCATGAACTTGTAACCGATCAATGCGACGTTCAGCTTTTTCACGTTGTCAACTCCTGCCGGTCACGCTTTCAGTTGGGACAACAGTCGCTTCAAGTAACCGATGCTTTCGGCGACGAGCCGGTCTTCATCCTGGTTATCCTTGTGATGGTCGGACTCGACTGCCAGGACGCCTTCATATCCGCATTCCCGCAGCGCTTGGACAACGCCCGGCATGTCGATCAGCCCGGTGCCCACGGGCACGGAGGAGAAAAAGTACCATTCCTCGGGACGCACGTGGCGGCACGCGTCCACGTCCTTGGTGTGCGTCGCCACCGTGTACGGTCCCAGTCGCCGCGCGGCAGCCACCGGATCCTCCATCATCCGCATCGTGTTGCCCGTGTCGAAGTTCACCTTGAGGTTCGGCGAATCGACCCGCTCCAGAATCTCCAGAATCTCCGCCGACGTGTAGTCGATGTGGTTTTCCAGAGCGAGGATGACGCCGTGGTTCTCCGCAATCTTCACGCTCTCCTTGAGCATGCGCACGATGGCTTCGATCTGCGGCCCGTGCGGCTCGTTGCGGAACATCAGCGACGAGGCGACGATCCGCATGATGCCGGCGCCCATGCACTCGGCTTTGGGAATCAGGGAATTCATCTCTCGCCACGCGGCCTCGTTGCGGCCTGCTTCGAGTCCGTCCGGGTGTCCCCAGGCCAGCACGCGTTCGAGCTTGCGGTCGTCGAGCACGCCGCGGATCTCGCTCAGATAGCCCGGCTCAAGGCTCTCAAAGAAGCACGATTCCAGCGAGACGCCGTCAACTTCGAGTTCCACCGCGCGGCGGACGAAGTCGAGGAACGTCCAGCGAAAGCCGGGGTCCGACTGGTCCGGGTAGATTTCACCGAAGTAACGGTGGTAACAATAGCTGTCGATGCCGACTTTCATGGTTAGATATCCTCGACGGAAAGTCCGAAAACTTGGCCCAGGAATCGAATGTCCGAACTGTGGTGGCCGACCAGCAGCAGATAATGGTGAGAGGTCAGGCGGTCCATTAAGCGGCGGCCGTCCCGAACGCGGATCACTCCGCCGTTCAGACAGTCCGAATTTGCGAAGTGCGCGTAACCCGTCAGACTGCCCTCCGCGACGGTCAGGCCGTTCATGGTCGAATCGAGTTTCGCCAGCGTGCAATTCCCCAGCGGCAGTCTCGCGTCGATGGCGCTGGCGTGTTCATCGACAATGGCGAGTACTTTCTTGCGCAACGTCCATTCGGTGGCAAAGGGCTGGGGAATGACACCCATGTATCCGCAGTGCGCGACCAGTACGTGGTTCTCCGGTTGCGATTCCACCTGCGGAAACGCGTGAATCCTCTCGTGCTTCAAGGCCGCGCCGCCCAGGAGAAACGGATACATGTTGGTCATCATGATCGGCGCGTTGAGCGAGCGATGCAGGATGAACTTCGTTGCCATCGACAGCGTGTCTGCTTCGCATCCCCAGATGAGCCCACGCTCCTGATACAGGAGATTCCAGGCAAGGCAGGGCGTCGTATCGGAAAAATGCGATTCGTTGAGGCAATTGATCCCCGCCGCGCGAATTGATGGATCCGCATCCAGATCGCGGCGCACCGCGAGATAGAGTTTGACAGCGCTGTGAATTGCCCGCGGCGACAGACCCTCCGTCCGGAAGTGCAGCCGCGCGAGTTCATGATGTGCGTCCGCATCGGTTATCTCGTCCGCCATCGCGCCAAGCTCGCGGTAGCTCTTCTTGACGACGGTCAGACCGAACTTCTCATGGAGCCGAGCGGTGCATTCGTCTTCCCACCAGTAGAATCGCTTGAAAATCGGCGCCTGAAACCCTTCCCCGGGATCATCTTGATAAACCAGGAACTTCGTGTCGCGCAACTCCCGCTTCACTCCCAGGGCGCGGCACACCGTGCGGCTCTGTTCGATCGCATACGGCCCGATCGTCTCAACCCCGTTGGACCGAAGGTACTCTGCAATCTCCCAGTCCCACATCGACAGGGTTCCGAACTCCGACGTGATAAGCAGGATCGGAACGCGGATGGACTGGAATGCGGCGAGTTGGCGGTACGCGACTCCCAGCAATTGCGGGAAGACAACCGCTTCGCATTCGGGCAGGGGACTGCCGAGCGCGACCGGAGCGAGCAGGTCGACAAATTCTCCGAGCAACGAGCGAATCGCATCCAGCTGGCGATCAAAGTCGCCGTCCCTGCCCGGATCAAAATAGAGAGGTACAAGTCGGGCCTTCATGGTTTATCCTTCTTCCTGGACGTTTTCGCCGAAACGTCGATGCCCTCGATAGGAATACGCTGCATCACACGATGGCGACTTTTCCGTCGCGCTGAAATGCCCGTTTGGGAAAGCCTTCGGTCCTGATGTCGCCGTAGTTGTGTCCCGCATCGCCCGGATACATGCAGAGCGAGATCAGCGGTTCGCAGCCTGTATTGATCGAGCGGTGAGCCCAGAAGGGCGGAGCGTAGACGAGTCGCCCCGGCGCGAATTCCTGCCAGTTGCAGACGCCTTGGGCCGTCTTCATCATCATCAGTCCCTGGCCGCGGAGGCACAGATAGATTTCGCCGGTTTCCGCGGTCTGGTGGTAATGACCCTTGGTCATGAAGTATTCATCGCCCACCAGACCCGGATAGAGCTTCGAGATGCAGAACTTGACCTGGCCGTATTCCTCGGGAACGGGCGACTCGAACGTTTCATAATGCACCGGATCCTGTTGTTCGCGGATCAGCCGCTCCAGCGCGGATTCATCGGCATAATAGCCTCGCATGTCCGAGGCGCGCCTCGCAATGCACGACTCGGCGCCGGCCATCGTGCCGGCGGCCAGATCCAGTTGAAGGGCGAAGGGTTCGATCATCGACGTGATTCGGCTCAGTTGCATTCGCGTTTCCTTAAGTCGATTGCACACCCGCGGGGCTCATCGAGAACTTGCGGCGATGCGCGAGATCTCCTCGAACACAGGGCCGCTTGTCGGGATTTCAATGTGGAATACTTCCGCGATCACTCGCGTCCATCCATGCAGGAAATAGACCCAGCCGTCTTCGATCTGCAACTGGCGTTGCTGCTGCTGGGCTCGGGCCTGGTCGAGGAATCGCAGGTCGCCCCGGTAATTGAAATCCCAGACGATGCCCTTTATGGGCCACTGCGCCGCGTCCGTCAATGGCGAGCCGGGTGCGTCTTTCCCCAACCCCGTTGCGTTGATCACGAGAGACCCGGGTTTCATCTGGCCGAGAATAGCGTCGGCCTGCTCCGGTTCGGGCGTATGATGATACTCGACTGGCAGATCGGCTCCGATCCGGTGGTGGAACTCGCGGATTTCGTTCAGTCGCGGCGTGCTCCGGTTCGTCACGATCAACCGTGACGGGCGGTTGTCTCCATGCTGCTTCTTCAGCATGTGCCAGGTGACGGCAATCGCCGAGCCGCCGGCGCCCATGACCAGCGCCTCGGCGCGAGTATCTCTCCAATAATTCGGCGGAAGAAATGCCTCGAGCGCCAAGCCGCTGGTGATTGGATCCTTGGCATGTCCAGCCAGTTTCCCGGCGTCCTTCGAAATGCTGCTGACTTCGCCCATGAGCGTTGCGTATTCGTCCAGCCGATCGAACTGATCGCGGCAGGCGGCGAGCAGGTCGATTTTATGAGTCGTCACCAGAGCGCCCAGCGACAGCGGATCGTTCTTGATGAAATCCACCGCCCGCCGGTAGTGCTCCGGTTCGTCGTGCCAGCGGAAATTCATGCCTTGCATGACGACGTCGCCCAATCCGAGGTACTCGGCCCAGCGGGGAAAGACCCGCATGATTGAGGATTGGTGCGTCGTCACGCCGATGAAATACATCGTCGGCTTGTCGGCCGGCGGGTAAGGGCTTTCCGGAGTGAGCGGCGGGCGTATTGTGATTTCCTTCATCGATATTCCTGTGTGTTGTTGCGGTCTGCGGTCCGAGACTCAACGATCGGAGTTGTTGGCGGGCGGGTCTGTTTCAGCCCATTGCTGCAACACCTCAAGCAATCTCTCGTATCGGTCAAGTCGATGACGGTAGTGCTGCGCCATGCGCGGGTTTGAGTGGATGCGTTTGCCGGTGCGAACCCACTGCGACGCCGTCTTGTCGAGGTCGTCAAACAGGCCGACGCCGTAGCCGGCCAGCATGGCCGAACCGAGCGGCGCGCCGTCGCTGTGCTGGATCTGGACAACGGCTGACTCCATCGCGTCGGCTTTGATCTGGTTCCAGAGCCGGCTTCTTTCACCGCCTCCCGTGATCCGAATCTCGCTGATTGCCAGTTCGGGATTTAACGCCCGCAGTACATTGCGGTACAGCGCGTACTCGAGGGCCACTCCTTCGAGTACGGCCCGATAAAGGTGCGCGGCCGTGTGCGACCATGTGACTCCGGCCCAACTGCCGCGAAGCAGCGGCTGGCTCGGACTCACGCGTCCTCCGAGATGCGGAACGAATACCGGGTCGTCCATCACCGGCGTCAGACGCGCGGCTCGCCGGTTCAACTGTTCGAGGGTTTCCGCCGTCCGTTCGCCGCCGAGCATCGCCAGCTCGCGGGCAAACCACTCAACGTTCATGCCGCCGCCGTTGATGTACGCATAGGGGTGCCACAGGCCGGGCGTGGCCGACTGCCCCCATCCCAGGACGCCGAATCGAGTGTCTGCCCGAAAGCCACTGGTTGTGCCGGCAAAAACCGAGGCAGTTCCCGCGACATCGACGCATACTCCCTCGCGAGTTGCGCCGCAGGCCAGAAATGAAGCGGCCGTGTCGCCGCATCCGGCAACCACGGGAGTGCCGGATCGCAGGCCCGATCGCCGCGCGGCAGCGGGCGAGACGCGGCCGACTATTTCACGCGGTTCCACAATCCTCGGCAATATCGCGGGTGAGACCTCGAAACACCGGCACAGTTCTTCATCCCAGCGGCCGCGGACATTGTCGGCGAAGCCGGTGAAATGGAGGTACGTCTTGTCGATGAAAGCGTGCGACGCGTCGAGACCACAGAGCCTCATGGCCGCGTAGCCGCCCGGTTGCACAAAGGACGCAATGCGCCGATAAACGCCGGGCCTCTCGTGTTTCCACCACAACACCTTCGGACCGTGGTTGAAACTCGGTGGGCCTCCCGTCTTGCGAATGATGCCCTCGAGTGCGCGCTCCCGCATGACACGAATATAGGGAGCGCATCGCGTGTCGAGCCATGAATCGTAAGGCGTGAGGTTGGTGCCGTCGCGTCCGATCCCGATGATGCCCGCCATCTGGCCGTCGATGCCGATCGCCGCCACCTGACTTGCGTCAATGCCGGAGTCCTTCAAACAGGACCTCGCACAGTGACACACGGCGGCGAACTGCAGTTCGGGATCTTCCTCGACCACTCCGACTGCGGGTTGATGCAGATGCGACTTGCGAAACGCCGACGCAACGTTCTTTCCGTCATGACGGAAAAGGACGGCTTTGGTGCCCTGCGTTCCTACGTCGATTCCCAGCAGATATGCGGGTTGCATGGAGAGTTCCCGTGTTTCGATTTTCAATCGGCTGTTAAGACCACCTTTCCTGCGGCGCCTGCCAATGCGAGGTCATACGCTTCGCGCAGTTGGCTGAGTCCGAGCGTCGCGGCAACCACAAAGCCGAGGTCAATACGTTTGCCTGCCACGAGCCGAAGGGCGATTCGGTAGTCCTGCAACGATCCGCCGGTCGTGCCGGTGACCTGAAAGTTGCCGTAATGTATGGCGTTCGTGTCGCAGGGGACAGGGCCGGAGTTCTTCGGCAATCCGCCGAACAGGCACAATCGGCCGAACGGAGCCAGAAGTTGGATCGCTTCGCTTTGCACCGCTGCGATCGGACAGGCCGTGACGATGACGTCCGCGCCTTGACCGTCCGTGGCACTCAGCACGCGCTCACGGAGATGCTCGTGCTGCGGGTTGATCGTCACGTCGCAACCGAGACGCCGGGCCTGTTCAAGCCTATCGTCGGCCGGATCGACCATTACGACCTTCCCGGCCCCGGAAATGTTGAACAACTTCGCGTGCAACAGACCCATCGGTCCTGCGCCGAAGATCACCACGCGATCCCCAAGAACAACCCGCGATTCCCGCACGCTGTTGACCACGCAAGAAAACGGCTCAAGCAGTGAAGCCTGATCGTCCGAGATTTCGGGGGGCAGCGGAACGACATTTCCCTGGCGAATAAAGACGCCGGGAATTCGCACGAATGGCGAGTGGGAACCGTCGCGATCAATGCCAAAGGCCGTGTAGGTCGGACAATAGTTGGCCCGACCGCGACTGCAGGCGTCACACCGTCCGCAGCCCGCATTGGGAACAACTCCGACTCGCTGCCCGACGGTGAACCCGGTGACTTGGGATCCAACTTCCGCGATCGTGCCCGCGAATTCGTGTCCCAGCACAATCTGCTGACCGTCTCGGAGCTTTCTGTGTCCGGCCCGTACGATCTTTACGTCCGTTGCACAGATCGATGTCGCTCCGACTCGCAGGAGCATTTCATCGTCGCGGATCCGCGGTACCGGGATCTCCGTAATCGAAAGCGCGCCGCCTTGGGTGTAGCTCGCGGCAAGCATTGAGGCAGTGAAACTCATCGGCCTGTAACTCCCGGCTCGTCCATTCGAACGGGGCGACGCTGGGCAATCGACAGGTTGCCCGCGTTCACCACCATCACGGCCGCCTTGCCGTCCACTCCCGTGGCACGAGGCGTCCGGTTATCAAGAACACAGTTTACGAAGTCTTCGTCCTCGGCGCGGTAAGCATCGGCGAACAGGTCGCTCCAACTGCGAACCACCTTCGATGCACTTCCCGACGCGGTGAAACTCGTGACGGAATCCGAGTGCAGGTGCCCGACCGTAATCAGGCCCTTTTCCCCCAGTACTTCGCAACGGGCATCGTATCCATACTGGACGCCCTGAGCACCGCAGATTGTACCCTGCATGCCGTTTCGCAACCTTGCGCAAAGCACCACGTTGTCGTAGAAATCGGGAAAGGTGCTCTTCGCGTCCGGCGATCGGAAGTTGCCGCCGATCGCGTAGACCTCCTCGAACTCGCTGCCGCTGAACCATCGCAGCGTATCGATGTCGTGACTGTTGACCTCGGACAGCGGGCCGTTGCTCTGGCGGATGTCGTACATCCAGGGCTTGGGAGTCGTCGGTCCGTGCGTCAGAGACTTGACGAGCACGACACGGCCAATTTCCCCGGATTCCACCCGCGCCTTGGCCGCTGCAAAGCTCGCGTCGAATCGCCGCATGAAGCCAATCTGCAGTTTGACTCCGCCCCGCTCGACCGCGGCGATCATCTCGTCGCATTCGGGAGCGTTCATCGCCATCGGCTTTTCGCAGAGAATGTGTTTTCCCGCGGCGGCAGCGGCCACGACGATCGCACAATGCAGTTCGCTCGGCGTCGCCACGACCACAGCGCCGACGCGAGGGTCGGCGATCGCTTCGCGGTACTCGGCGTGGAACTCCGCATCGGGCAGTTCGGCAGCGATTCGCGTGCGGGTCTCAGCGTGTGGCTCCACGACGGATACCAGTTCGGCGCGCGCGATGCGGCCGGAAGAAAAATTGCGGGCATGAATCATCCCAGCGCGACCGCCGCCTATCACGCAGATGCCCAAATGGGGAACGCGTTGCATGCTTCATCCTCAAAAGTGGTTATTTCCGCACCTTCACAACTCTGCGAATGCGACGACGTAGTTCTTGCCGAAGTGTTTCGCGCACTTGGGGCACGTCGTGTAGAAAAAGTACAGCTTCCGCATCGTGCGCCCCTGGGAAGAAACCCAATTGCACATCTCCTTGGCCCATTTTCCCGCGTCGCGATACGGGCCCTCAAAGACCTTGGCGACGAAGTTGCCGGAGATTCGCACCATCTCGGCATCGGGAACGTCCTTGGCGACCAGAAAGAAATGCTCTCCGCGCCACGGACTTGGATCGGTGGAGAGAATCAAATAGCGATCGGGGCAGTCTGCCGCGGCCGCCAGGACCTTCTTCCAAGTGCGCGTGAGGACCCCGCCCATGTTCAGCGGTATGTGCATGAAGTTGACTGTCGTGGCACGCACAAACGGGCAATCTTTGAACTCGATCTCGATGCCGTCCCAGAGGGAGGCATCAAACCGCGGACAGCACTCGGTTTCCGTGCGATCCATGTTCATCAGCGGCAGAACATTGGCAACCATGGCTTCACCTTTCATTGATCAACGTCTGGATTTCGACTGGCGTCAGCGGCGTTTGTTCGCCCAGGGGTTCGATCAGCGTGCGAAAACTCGCCCGCTGTCCGCGGATACGCGCGATGAGCATCGGCTTGAGGTCGGTTGGCGAATTGGTCGGACCCTCTGCCATGAGAATCTCAATTGAGCCGTTTTGCGGCACAATCCATACGCGGAGTCTGCGCCGCAACGATTCGAAGTCCAGGTGGGCCGGCTGCTCAACGCGCGCCGAGGCTTTCAATTTCACGTGCTGATACCCGCACCGCTGGCCGAGCTCGCCGCTCTGTTGCGCGAGTTTCGGTTCGCTGGCCGTGTTCTGGCCGTCGATGTGCAAGACATAATCGAACTGGTGCTCGGTCGAGTCCGGGTCCTTCGGTCCGGGTTCGTCCGCGTCGGGGCTGATCTCGAAATGATCCACGAGTGCGCGGGGCGCAAGTCGAATTTCGCGCCGCAGTACCCAGCCCGGATACGCCGCGCGGCACTCGGCCGATGCCAGTCTCTTATCTGCGTCAAACGCCAGCAACTTGCCGATGACCCGCTGATCGGCGCGGTCCGCGGGCCACATCGAATCCCGTTTACCGGCCGGTTGCTGTGATTTCCCGTCGATGATCACTGTGTTGTGGCTGATCGTGTGTGAAGTCCATTCCTTTTTCCAGCTGGATTCGTATGGCATGCTTCCGTAATGCGGGATCCACTGACGGCCTTGCGCGTACACGGCGACGCTCAACTTGTCGGGATGGCCGTGGCCGCCGCCATAGGGTCCATACGATAGCGCGACCGCCAGTGCCTGCGGTTCGGAGGTGAAATCGCCGGCCGTCTGCCGCAGGACGGCCAGTCCGCTCGAGGGAAGCAATGTGCTGCCGTTACGGAAGATGCCCGTGTTTCCGACCACGCGATCGCGCCACTCCGAATCCGCTTCGGCCGAAACTTGCGGGGCGGCTTCTTCCGGAGTGTCGTACACGAGCCAATGCCAGTCGCGGGCATCGTCGTCCTTATAATCCTGCGGCTCACGAGTGACGGGCGTTCCATCACGGAACAACTGTGACTTGTCTCCGTCGACGACCAACCGGAACTGGTACGTCCGTCCGACTTCCGCGAGTTGATCGTTCAGGTAATACGACCTGCGAAATGCTCGATTATGAGGATTGACGCGCCATACGAGCCAGGCTCTCTCGTCCTTGCCTGAATCCTGCAAGCGTGTCATGCGCCATTCCAGCGTGTATTGGCCGCCGGGTTCGGCTGCCAGAGCAAAGCGGTCCGGTTGCCGCTCTCCAGAGTCCGATGCAGTCAACTTCTCAGCCGAATTCTCGAAGGAAGCATCGAGGTCAGACCAGCGTACGGGTTGCCCGTTCAATCGGACCGCATCGTATTCGAATTGGTAGCGGTAGTAGTGCAGGAAGCCGACGCGATCGCCGTATCCGGTGTCACGCCTCAGCAGCCGTCCGACGCACGGGTCGTGATAGCGGTTCCACGCGATCAGGTAAGACGAGTTTGGATGCAGCGGACCTCGATCGCTGTCGCCCAACGCGATGTAGCTGAAGTCGGGAAAAGCCATGTAGAACGGCGTTTCAAACATCATGCGGAACGACTTGGGGGCGTCGCTCGTGTCGGTGACGTAATGGCAGTCCTCGTCCTTCAAGCGATCGTTGGGGACCTGTAATCCGTAGAGATCGACTCCGCAGTGCAGCATGGCTTCGGTGAACGGCAGCAGCGCACCGATGACAAAATGGTGGTAACCCACCGACCGCTCCCAGAAAAGTCCATCATCGCGGATGTCGTGAGCGACCAGATGCTTGAAACCGTACCGGCTGTTGACGGCGTAATCGACGAACTGCTGATCCCGCAGCGCGAGCCCGACCAGTCCGACGGTTCCCAGATGCCACGCCTGGAAGTTGTAGCAGCGGTAATGCAGATCGCGGATGCGGGAGTCGTGCTCATAGTCGGTGATTAGAAAGCACTCGACCAGTCGGCGAAGCAGATCCTGCTCAACGTGCTTCCGCTGTTCGGCCGAGAATACGCCGCTGTCGACAACCAGGTCGTAGGCTTCGACAATCGACTGAGCCCAGATGGCTTCGTACAACGGAGACTGCGTGAAGACGCGGCATCTGTTGTTGGTCCACTCCAAAGTGGGATAGAGATCCGCGTAGGCCAGCAGGCCGTCTCGGACCCAGGCGGCCTGCTCCGCTGAACCGCTGAACGCGTGGCCCAGTCCAACGTCACGGAGCCTGGATGCCACCGACCAGTGCTTTTCGTCGCCCTTTGCCGGGAGAGCGCCGAGAGGCTTGCTCGCCTCGCGGGCTGCATCGCCGGTCAGTTTGTCCAGTGTCTTCTTCGCCCAGGCATGGTTCGCAGCTTTCTGCCGGGCTTTCGCGATATCGCCCGGCGTAATTGCAAGGTAAGGATGACGCGGTGGAATGTTCAGTGTCGCAAGTGACTCGCTGCTCCGCGCCGAAGGGCCCGTACTGCAAGCAAGAATCGCGATGAAAACGAAGAGAATCCGGATCGATTTTTGAGGCTGCACCACAGGTCAAACTCCAGCAGGCCGTCAGCGTCGAAGTTGGCAGTGTCTTTTCGAACGCCGATGCACAGGCCGCCATCCTACCAGTTCGGCGAATCAAAGAAAAACATGCCTGAAATCACCCGCTGCGTCATGCGCATCGACTGGTTGCGACGGCGGTCGCGGCGTGGTAACACACGGTCTGAAAATCACCCCTTGGTTCCGATACGGAGACACACGAGATGAAATCCGCGCGCGTAGTGCTCGCCGCCGTGATCTTCACTGCGTCATTGGCGGTACTGCAATCGTCGAACGCGTCTGAATCCGACCCGCTTTTCCAATCGTTTCAATCGCCTGCGAATGCCTATCGGGGAAAACCGTTCTGGTCGTGGAACGGCAAGCTGGATAAGGAAGAGTTGCTGCGGCAGATGCGGGTTATTCAGCAGATGGGGTTCGGCGGCTTCTTCATGCACAGCCGCACGGGGCTTGCCACCGAATACCTTGGTGATGAGTGGTTCAACCTCGTCAATGTGTGCGCGGACGAGGCGGAAAAACTCGGCCTTGAAGCATGGTTGTACGACGAAGACCGCTGGCCGAGCGGTTCCGCTGGCGGCAAGGTCACCAGGGATCCGCAGTATCGAACGCGGTATCTGCGATTGACCGTTGTTCCGGGCGGGCAATTCACGTGGTCGGACGACATTCTGGCGGCGTTCGCAGCCAGCGTCGATGGAATCAACTTCCACGATGCGGTCCGCATCGTTAAGGAGACCGACCCGAAGCAGTTTGCGGATCGCTCGGTGCTGAAATTCACGGTGCAGTTGATGCAGCCGAACAGCTTTTACAACGGTGCCACTTACCTGGATACCATGAATCCCAAGGCAACCGCCAGATTCATCGAGGTCACGCACGATCAATACGCGCAGCGCTGCGGGGCGAGGCTGGGGAAGTCGATCAAGGGCATCTTCACCGATGAGCCGCATCGCGGAATGATCATGAGTACGTTCGGTGCCGCGGGGGACAATCCCGAATGGCTTGTTCCCTGGAGCGACGGGCTTCCCGCGACCTATCAGAAGCGGTTCGGTGCCGATCTGATCGATCAACTTCCCGAACTGTTTCTGCGCAAGGACGGCGAGGCGGTCAGTCCGGTGAAGTGGCAGTATGTCGAGACGGCCCAGCAGATGTTTCTCGATAATTTTGTGCGGCCGATCAACGACTGGTGCGAGCAGCACCACGTCATCCTCACGGGGCACGTGTTGCACGAGGATACCCTGGCATGCCAGGTGGTGCCGAATGGTTCGATGATGCGCAACTATGAATACATGGGTTATCCGGGCATCGACCTGCTGACCGAAGGCAACCGGAATTACTGGGTTGCGAAACAACTCGACTCGGCCGCCCATCAGTTCGGGCGCAAATGGCGCATGAGCGAACTGTACGGAGTCACGGGCTGGCAGTTCAATTTCGAGTCGCACAAGAACGTGGGCGACTGGCAGGCGCTGTTCGGCATCAACTTGCGCTGCCCGCATTTGTCGTGGTACACGATGAAAGGAGAAGCAAAGCGAGATTACCCGGCCAGCATTCTGCACCAATCGGCGTGGTGGCCGTATTACAACTTTGTCGAAACGTATTTCGCGCGTCTGGGATTGCTGATGCAGGCAGGCGAGCCGGCGACGGACGTGCTCGTCGTCAATCCTGTCGAGTCCTTGTGGGCGCAGATCCGGCCGGGGTGGTGCAACGGTCTGTCTTCGGCCGACCCGCGACTGCAGCAGCTCGAAAAGGCCTACCAGCAGCTGTTCCAGTGGCTGACGGGACACCAGATCGACTTCGATTACGGTGACGAGGACCACATCGCCAGGCACGGCCAGGTTGCGAAGGCGAACGACGGCAAGCCGCGGTTGCAGATCGGCCAGGCGAAATACCGCACGGTCATCGTGCCGCAGATGGATACGATTCGATCGACGACGCTGGAAAAGCTCGAACAGTTTCTCGCGGCCGGCGGTTCCGTCATCGTGACGCAGTCGCCTCCTCAGTATGTCGATGCCAAGCGAAACGAGCGGGCCTCGAAAATGGCCGGCGCGAAGTTGGTGCCCTTCGAGGCGGCCGCTTTGTTGAAGGCCGTGAGTGCCGCAGTTCCGGCCGTGATCGAAGTCGTTGATGCAGACAACCGCCCGGTGGAGGATGTCCTGGCCCGCGTCTGGCAGCAGGGGGACAAGACCATCGTCGTCGCACTGAACAGCAATCGGGCGAGACCTCGCCCCGGGGCAACGATTCGGTTTGCAGGAGCCGGGGCCGTCGAAAAATGGAGTTGCGTGTCCGGGGCGCGCGAGCGGATCCCGAGCAGCCAAAGCAAGCCGGGAATACTCGAAGTCAAGTATGACTTTCCCGCCGGCGGTGAACTCGCATTGGTTACGGCTAAGGCAAGCGGCAGCGAAACGGCAGCGCGTCCCGCTGCAAAGTATGTGGACGAATCGATCAAGGGACCACTCGAGTTCGAACTTGCCGAACCGAACGTCTGCGTGCTCGACCGAGTTCGATTCCGCGTGGACGATGTGGCATGGCAGTCCGACAGGGAGATCCTGAAGGCGGACCAGGCAATCCGTGATCTGCTGAAACTGCCGCGGCGCGGAGGCGAGATGCTGCAGCCCTGGTTTGTGGCACAGCAGAAGCCGACGCCGAAGGCGCGAGTGACACTCGACTACGATTTCCAGATTGGGACGATGCCGAAAAACGACATCGAATTGGCGCTGGAGACGCCGGAGTTGTTCGACGTCAAGGTCAACGGCACCGCGCTCGACAAGCAGCAGACAAACGGATGGTGGGTCGATCCCTGCTTCGTGCGTGTGAAACTGCCGCTCGCGATGCTGCGAACCGGCGACAACTCGATTGAGGTGAGCGGTCAGTTCCACGAGGCAGTCGATCTTGAAGCGATGTACCTGCTGGGGGCGTTCGGCGTAAAGATCGATGGGACCAAGCGGCGATTGGAGAAGTTGCCCGATCGATTGGATATCGGAACGGTCGCCAACCAGGGGCTGCCGTTTTACGGGGGTGAGATTACGTATCGATTGCCCGTGCCAAAAGCGCCCGCGGCCGGCCAGAAGGTGCGGTTGTCCCTGCCCGCGTTCGAGGCGGCTTGTGTGATCGCCGGAGATTTCAGCGCCGAGCACATGATTGCGTGGCCGCCGATGGAAGCGGACGTTACGGATCTCGTCAAGCAGGGAGGCGTGTTGCCGCTGAAGGTCGTGCTGACGCGGCGCAACACGTTCGGACCGCTGCACCTCGTGCCGATGCGCTCCGACGCATATGGGCCCGGGCACTGGGTGACCGAGGGCGGCGCTTGGACCGATAGTTATCAACTCTGGCCGGCCGGTCTGCTCGAATCGCCCCGACTCGGATACGAGTCTCGTTGAGAGGAGCAGACATGTTCGCGAGACAAGCCGGTATTGCCGCGGCGATGGTGAGCGTTCTCGCAGTCGCGGGATATGCTCAACTTCCCAAGGATTTCAAACCGTTGGTTTTCGAGGCCGAGGAGTTCAGCGGACCGCAGGATGCGTGGAACCGCAATAAAGTCACGGAAAACCGCTGGAATCTCTGGAGCACCGATACGGATGCCCGGCAGAAGTGGTCGGGGGGCGTCGTGCTGCAATCGCCCGTGGTAAAAGCCGACCGCGACACGCCCGAAAATGGGGCTCCGCCGCTGCACACCCGCATTACGGGAATTCCGGCGGGACGTTACGAAGTGGACGTTCGCATCGGTCGAACCCTGGCGGTATCGCTGGATGGAAAGACGTGGCAGAAGAAATCCGATGGCGATCGCACGCTCGGCGTGTTTCAGATCAAAGACGGCACGTTCGATCTTTGGGTCGACGACCGCTACGCCCACGCGGCAAATCCGGGAGCCGGATACTTCGACTTCGTTCAGTTCACCCCGGTGCCCGAACGCATCGATAAACCGCTTGTTGCCGGCTTCGCGCAGACGCGAGTTCGAGAGACTCTGGACCGCGCGCTGACGGCGATTCGCACCGGGGAAAACGCCGCGTTTCTCAGTTGGCGTTTGCTCGCCGCCGATCCGCCGGAGATTGCCTTTGACGTCTATCGAAGAGTGGACGGCGGGAAGCCCGAGCGAGTCAACTCAGAGCCACTGCGCGACTCGACCTGCCTGACGGATCGGGATGCTCCGCGAAGCGCCGCCTGCGAGTATGTTCTGCGAGTTGTCGGCCGACCTGAGGCCGATAAGCCGGAAGGTGTCGCGAAGATCAGTGCTGCTGCGACTCCCGACGCGCCGGCTATCGTGTTTGAACTGGATGACAAGGCAACGGTGCAGAAGGTCGGTGTCGGCGATCTGGATGGTGACGGCCGCTTTGATTTCGTGCTGAAGACGCCGGAGGACAACATCGATCCGGCCGGGAATTATTGGAAGCCCAGTCCGGACACGTATCGACTCGATGCCTTTTCGCACGATGGCAGGCGTCTGTGGCGTCACGATCTCGGTTGGAGCATCGAGCGCGGCATCTGGTATTCGCCGATGATCGTCTTTGACCTGAACGGCGACGGTCGGGCGGAACTGGCCGCCAAGACCGGCGAGGGCGATCCACGCGGCGCGGACGGCCGCGTGGAGTCGGGCGCGGAGTGGGTGACGGTTTTCGACGGTCTGACGGGAAAACCTCTGGCTCGCGACGAATGGCCGTCCCGACAGACGCCGGGCGAGCCCTACAACTACAACTATGCGAGCCGGAATCAGATCTGCGTCGCCTACCTGGACGGCAAGACGCCGTGCCTGATTGTCGAGCGAGGCACATACACCACGATCCGGCTCGTTGCCTATCAGTTTCACGACGGAAAGCTGCACCGACTCTGGACGTGGGACAGTCGCGAAGAGACGGGGCGCGGGAAGTACCGCAGTCAGGGCGCGCACATAATGAAGGCGGCCGATGTTGATGGCGACGGACGCGACGAAGTGATCATCGGATCGTCAGTCATCGACGACAATGGCAACGGACTGTGGACGACGGGATACGGCCATCCGGATTACTGCTTCGTCGGCGAGATCGACCCCCAGCGGCGCGGGCTGGAGATCTTTTACGGGATCGAGCCTGCCCGTGCCGAACACGCGTTGTGCCTTGTCGATGCCGCAACAGGCAAGGTGATCTGGGGCCTCCAGGAAGCGACCAATCACGTGGGTACCGACGGCATGTGCGCGGATATCGACGCCCGATACCCCGGTTCAGAATGCCATGCCGCGGATATTGACGCGGACCGAAAGTTCTCGAAATCCTGGACCTTCAGCGCGCAAGGACAGTTGATCACCGATGCTCCGCCCCGCAATCTGGCCAGTCCCGTGCATTGGGACGACGATACGCAACGCGAGCTGATTCGCGGTTCGAAAATCACCGAGATGTCGGGCGAGGTGCGGTCCGGAAAGATCGAGGGCCGCGTTGTCGCGATCGCCGACGTAATCGGAGACTGGCGCGAGGAGATCATCACCAGCACGCCCGGGCAATTAAAGATCTATATGAGCACTATAGAGTCAAATCGCCGGTATGTGACGCTGATGCAAGATCCTATATATAGAATCGACGTGGCCGTCGCCTTCATGGGGTACTACGCGCCGCCCATGTTGAGCTACGATCTGGCCTCGAAGGAGAAATAGGAATCCGCGCCGGTTCTCGAGGCCGTATGCGCACTTGTCCGTGTTAATCCGTGGCGTCTTCGTTCTCAATGCGGCATTCGGTGTGGCAAGCCGTTCTCTTGCGTGCCACTGGCTCTGCCAGTGCAATCGGGCAGCATGCCTGACCGGTGTTCAGAGTGTGATCATCGTTGCCGGCTTACTGTTGCACCGGGTGCTTCAGGTCGTTGGCAAGGCGTGTTTCCACTGGCACAGCCAGTGCCACACATTGGGATGCACCGAGTAATTGACGAACGTTTCGTTGAGTCCGGTGTGTTTCTTACGATTCTGCAAATGGACCTGACCTGCGTGCTTCATTCTTGAAATGTCGTGCCTCTGAGTCAGCAAAATTCTGTCTCTTCTGTGTGCCACTGGCTCTGCCAGTGAAATCGGGCATTATGCCTGACCGGTCTTCAGAGTGTGATTATCGTTGCCGGCTTACTGTTTCACCGGGTACTTCAGGTCATTTGCAAGGCGTGTTTCCACTGGCACAGCCAGTGCCA
>CAIPEB010000576.1 GCA_903863885.1 uncultured Planctomycetaceae bacterium
CCGCCGAGGCACCACGGACAGATATATTCCTTCTTGTCCAAATTGACGGCTTTGAAGTACTGGCCCATAGTGTGGGGGAGAAATAGCGGATAAAGGGGCGTGCGGGTGCAACCGCGGGCCCTTTTTGGCGGAGCTCTCGGCATGGCTGACGGTGTAGGAAATACGGGAAGCCGATGATGTGGGGATGGGCGCGGCATCGGGCGGTCGGGGTCTATCGTCAATCGCCCCTCGTATTCCTTTCGTAACCGAAGCCAGTGCTGTATTCGACGTGGAATCGCCATACGGTCATGGGGGTAGGAAGTAAGAAACGCGGGTGAAGCCCACGCGCAAGGCCTCCGGAGAGGCCAAGCGTCCGGGCTCATGCATCGGTCGGTACGTTGTCGGCACCGCCGGTTTTCTTGGTGGTGAGGAGAACGAGCCGATCCACCGAGATTTCCGTGCGGCGATGGTCGATGCCCTCCCGGTCTTCCCAGTGGTTTGTGTGGAGCCGTCCCTCGACGTAGAGCGGGGTGCCTTTTTCGACACGCCTGGCGGCGAAGGTGGCCAACGGCCCCGTGCAGACGAGTCGGTGGAACTCTTTCTCCCGGCGGCTCTCGCCCGTGGCATCCTTCCAGACGCGGTTGGTGGCGAGCCCGATGGCGGGCAGTTCGTTGCCGTCCTTGGTGGCGTGCGTTTCGGGCTGGTGGGTGGCCTGCCCCAGGAGCGTGACGCGATTCACGTTGATCATGGATGAAGAGGGTAGGAAATAGGAAAGAGCCACGAGGCAGAAACTCGCGGCCTGTGGAAGGGCTCAGCTAGCCGCAGCGCAGCCGTCACAGGGAAGCGAGCGGCCGGCGATCCCGCAGGTTCGCAAGCCGCTTTCCATTGAATTGAAAGAAGAACGCGGCGCCGCAAACCTCTTGCGCGGTCGCCCCGCGAGCGACCTTGACGGCGAGAACGGCTTGCTACGATGAGGAGGCCGCGAGCAGAAAAATAGATAGGGCTTTTTGCGTCGCGGAGCCGACTCAAAAAGCCTTATTGGACTGAGCGCTTCGCCGCGGAAGGGGCGTGCGGCGAGGGCTGAGGTGAAGTCGGAGCGTTGCGAGCGGGAGTTGGGGGTGGGGCGGACGGTTGGGAGGGGATTCTGCGGAGGCGTCGCGCGCAGTGCTGCCGGGATCGCGTTCGAGTTCAGCGACAAACGCGACCGAATAGGGCAATCCCTGGTCGAAAGGGAGTGGTCGGCGGCGAGATCCTACGGGCTGGGGCCTCGAGTCAATTCCGCCAGGTGGATCACCCGGTCGCTGCCGCAGTGGGGACAGCGAGGACGAAAGCCGGCGTCCGAGCCTTCAGACCCAGGGGAACGATTGTCGGCGGCTCGCCGGGCGTCCTCGCCAATCTCGGCGACGGTCATGGGCACAGCGGTTTGCGGGGGAGCTTCCAGCGCCAACAGCAGCCGGGCCCGTTGTTGCAGCGGTCGCTTCGAGTGATGCCAGAGGCCGTAATACCGGGCCTTGTGAAACCCCTTCGGCAGGACGTGCATGAGCAGGCGACGCAAGAACTCCACGCCGGTCAACCGGCAGGTCCGCCACTGGTTGGCATCGCGATCCTTGTAGCGGAAGGTGACATGGGTGTCGTCCATGGCGACGATCCGGGCGTTGGTAAGCGCAATGCGGAAGGCATAACGGGCGAGGTATTGCAGGACGGCCTGCTTGCCGTGGCCGTAGGGCTTGCAGTAGCAGCACCACGCTCGCTTCCAGGTCTTTCGTGGCAACGAGTGGAAGACGTCGGGCTTCTGACGCTCCAAGGCATCGCGGAATCGCGCGCGAACGATCTTCGAGAGCGCCCGAACCGAGAGCAGGAACTTGCTCGGCGCCGCCAGCCAGTGCCGGCCGTCGTCGCTGACGCCGCCGGCGGTGACCAGCAGATGGACGTGCGGATGATACGTCATCTGCCCCGTCCAGGTGTGCAAGATCATCAGAATGCCGGGCGTAGCGCCGACCCGTCCCTTACTCCTGGCCAAATCGATCACCGCGCCGGCGACCGTTGACATCAACAGCGAGTACATGAACTTCTGGTCCGACAGAAAGGCATGCCGCAACTGTTCGGGCACCGTAGCGACCAGATGGTAATAGCCGCAGGGCAGCAGTTCGGCCTCGCGGCGGGCGAGCCACTCTCGCATCTGGCGGCCGTGACATTTCGGACACGACCGATTGCGGCAGCCGTGGCAGATCCAGAAATCGTCGTCGCACTCCTGGCAGTGGTAGAGATGCCCGCCCATCGCCGGCGTCATGCAGCCGGCGATGTCATCCAGCGCCTTCTTCTGGGAAGGCAGCATCAGGTGCCCGAACTGCGCAGCATGGGCATCGCGGAACCGGCGGACAACATCCGCCAGTTCCAGCTTGGCGTTCTTCATGGCAGACCTCCCGTCTAAAAGAGGTCCTTGAAGAACTCGCCCAGCAAACGCCGCAGGTTTTGACGCAGCGGTTCGGTCAGGTGCGTGTAGATCTCCGTCGACCTCAGGCTGGCATGCCCCAGTAGGATCTGGACGACGCGGATATCGACACCCAGTTCGAGCAAGTGGGTCGCGAAACTGTGACGCAGCGTATGCGTCTTGAAAGCCTCGTCGAAAAGGCACTCGTGCCGGGCGTTGTTGAAGACCTTTCGCATCGTCGAATAGGCGACGTGCTGCGACTTCCCCTTGCGCCGCGGAAACAGCCACTTCGGATGGCGATGCGTCTTCCACACTTCACGGAGCAACTGGAGCACCGGTTCGGTCAGCGGAACAACCCGTTCCTTGTTCCCCTTGCCGATGATGTGCAGCAGCATCTGCTTGGAGTCGACGGCCGAAACGGGCAAGCTGATGGCTTCGCTCATCCGCAGCCCGCAGGCATACATCGTGGCGAAGCAGGCACGGTAGACAGGATGGCGGATGGCGGCGATCAGAGCGCGGCAGTCGGCACTGCTGCGGGCATCCGGCAAACGCTTCTGACGGGGTTGGCGTACTTTTTTTTCGTGAACAAAGCCCAGTCGTAGTTGAGCGTGTTCACGTAGAGAAACCGGATGGCGTAGAAATACTCCTGAAACGTGCCCTTGGCGACCTTCTTCTCCTCGCGGAGGTAGAAGACGTAATCTTCGACCTGCTTCTCGGTGAGTTGGTCAGGCGGGAGCATGTAGTGCTTGGCAAGCTGCCGGACGCCATGGATGTAACTCCGTTGCGTACCGGCGGTGAATCCCGCGAGATTCATGTCGCGGATCATGCGGCGGCGAAGGTCGTTCATTGCAGCACCTCCAGAAGAGCGGATGGAAACTTGAACCCGACCCCGGCGGCCGGGCACAGTTCCACCCTGTTTCCGCCTCATCGAAACCGCAAGCCCCTGCTCCAATCGCTGACGCCGCACCCCCTTCCGCGGCGAAGCCGCTTAGTCCAAGTGCCGTAAAGGTCAATCACAAAGCACGTTACGACCGTATCGAAGACAGGGTGATCGAGTGTGGTGTGCTGGGAGGACACGGGTGCCGGTAGCACTGCGGGCTACTCGCCGAGATCCGCTCCAACCGTCTCCCGCACCACGATGATCCAGTCCTGCAGATACTAACCCCGCTCGTCGCAGACGATCCCCCGTCCCTGGCGATCTCCTCGCCGCGGTCACGACGGAGCTGTTCGCTGCTCCAGCCAGAAGTTTTATCACGGGAAACCTCTTTCGGGGAAAACGCGGAGCGGTGCGTGTCAGTGGTGATGTCGACACTGCCGTCGCCATGATGTTCAGACGGCGGAGCGGTTGGCCACGCCTGTGAGCGATGGACGCCAGCCAGACGCCCGTTACCCAAGGCAATCGTCGCACCATCCTCTGACAGCCACACGATGGTATTGGGCGTGAGCCTGGCGACGCGCGACTCACTCATCGTCGCCATTGACTGCCGCTAGAACCGTCGCCACCTGCCTGTGATTCGAGTCCGCCGCACGGCGTGAACGACCGCAGTTTGGCGACTCGCTGCGGATGAATGGTCCGTCCGAGACCGACGGCCGCGTCTCCGCGAGTTGCGCCGACGCACCGCTCACTCGCACCGCTTGCGCCGCGGCGACGGCTGTCGGCGGCGGGTCGGGGTCGCACAACTCGCCGGCGGCGAGAGGATGCACGCGCCGGACTCGATGGCGGCCTCAGCGACGATTTCGTCCAGGGTCGTTTCGCGGAACGCCTGCTCGATCCCGGCGATCGCCCCGTCCAGCCGCCGATGCAAGGGGCAGAGACTCTCGTGCTCGGCCAATCCTAGCGGGCAGGACAGAATCCGGTCGATCGGATCGATGGCTTCGATCACGTCCAGGATCGTGATCTGATCCGCGGGCCGGGCGAGTGTCACACCGCCCCCTTTGCCACGCTGCGTCCGCACCAAGCCCTTCAGGCTCAACGCCCGCAGGACCTTGAACAGGTACTCGGCGGGCATCTGCATCTCCTGAGCGATTCGTTCGTTGGTCGTTGCCGCCGGCGCGGTGCGGGCCATTGCCACCATCGCTCGCAGAGCGTATTCCGCGCGTTGAGTGAGCATCGGGGAGTCGTCGTCTTCATGATAGGTGCCGGTCGTTCACCGCAGACATTGTAGGTAGCGGCAATGTGGATTCAATGGTCCAGTCTGTGGGCTGCGCGGGATTTGCTACTTGACACACTCCCCGAACGGCCATACCATTTCCGTTAAGTGGATTCTCGTGTCCACTTATAAATCGCAGCGGACGAGTTGGGAATTGAGAGGCAGGTCAGAAGGACAGAGCGACGGCGGAACGATCTCTTTCTTTTTCCATCGGGCGTGTCCGGTGGCGACCGACAGGCCGGTGAACTCGCCCGGCGCGGCGGCCTAAGTGGACAGCCGGTTGATTTCTCGGCCCTGGCTCAGCCGTCGCTGGAACAAGCACAGAACGTCGAGCGGACGTGCGGTGTCCAACGCGACACGCTCGACGATCACGTCCTGAAGTTGTTTTGGTGGCACATCATGGCTGACAAGCGGCCGCAAGGAGTTCAGTGAAATGGCGATCCTATCCCGGTTGCGCACCGTTCTTGCAGGCATCATCGAAAAACCTTCGCCGCGACGCCGACGTCACGGTCTTGGCGGCATTGAACGGCTCGAACCGCGGATTGCGTTGAGTGCATCCGCCATGGAAGTCTACGCATGGGCGATCATCAACGAGATGCGCGCCGACCCGCCGAAGTTCGCCAACGAAGTGGATGGGCTTTATCGAAACACGCTCAGTCAGGCTCACGGCGTTTCCGCCAGCGATCCGGTGTGGACGGACCTTCGCGATATGATCAATCGCAGCAAATACCCCAAGCACTTCCAGGAGGCCCTTGCGCTGATGCGGACGCAACCGCGACTGGGCCCCTTGGCATGGAGCGACGACCTGGAGCTGATTTCGCAAGGACACAACGATTGGATGGAGACCCACTGCTATGCGCACAGTCACTACGAGGGCCAAACCCCCGGCACCGACTGCACGAAGCTGCCAGGTCTCAACCAGCCCGGAATCCAAGGCGACTACGACATTGTGAATCCGAGCGTCTTGGGCGCCTGGAGCAGCGGAGCGTGGGGTGAGAACATCAGCTACGATGCCGGGAATTCGCTGCCTGCCACGACGAATCGTTTCGGGAGCAATAGCGATGCGTATTACCAGAGGCTGGCATACGCGGACACCCTCGGCTTCATGATTGAGGTTAATTCCAGCAGCCTCGGCCATCTTCGGAATCTGCTCAGCCGAGACCAAATGGGGACGTCAGCGTATGGGCTGGCCGACGCCGAGAACAAGGAAATCGGCCGGAAAAACGTCATCGGAATCGACTTCGAGCTGTTTTCCGGCAATCTGAACACCAGCAATACCACGTCGTTGTCGACGCATACGCTGTCCAGCGCTAAACGCTACGAGGGCGGCGGGGGTTACATCGCCGGCTTGGCTTATGAGGATCGCAACGGCAACGGCTACTACGATGTCAGCGAGGGCGTTCCGGTAGCTTGGGAGATTTGCGGGCCACAGATATGTACGGAGGACTGGACGTCGCGCAATAACCACGGGGTGATCTCGGCCTATCAGATTTCCAACGGCCGTTACGAAGTGACCGTGACGTCGCAGAACCTTCGTGTTCTGGGTAGGCAGAGCGTGTATATCCAGGACAACAACGTCTGGATCGAGATTCTCGTCTCCAGTGGGTTCGGGTTAGTCGACGCTGGCGCCGCGACGCTGGTGGCCGACTTGTACGAGGGAGGGTCTGGAAACGACTCGCAGAGCACGGCTGATCCGTTGGGCACGATCGACTTGAACACGCCGTTGGCCATGCCGACCGAAGTGCTGTCCATCCACTCCTCGACGGACCAGGATTGGTTTCGCTTCGACGTGGCCACCGGGGTCGCCCACGTCGACATCTTGCTCGGATTCAAGAACAGTGACGGCGATGTGGACGCCGCCCTGTACGTGCTGTCCGGCAGCGGCAGTCTGGACCTCGTGCGCGCGCTGAACTCGACGAACGACCGCGAACAGGCGAGTCTTGACCTGGGCGTCGGTACCTATTTCCTCAAAGTCTACGGGTACGGCGGTGCCACGAATTTCTACTCGTTGACGATTGCCGGGCATACTCGGATGCTCGAACTCCAGGCCGAACGAGACCTGACACATAAGACGGGGCGGGCGGAGGGCGACGGTTGGTCGGCGATGCCTCGCCGCGACCGGGCGAATTTCCTGACGCAAGGGCCGCCTATCTCGCGGCTTCCGGCCGGTACGCACACGGCGACTTTCCGCATGGCGGTCGACGCCACGACCGGTGACAACGTCAAAGTGGCGACGATGTCCGTGTTCAACGCCGCCACCAAACAAATCCTCGCGGAACGCACGATCTATCGCCGAGATTTCGCGCTCGCCAACACGCAGCAGGGCTTCTCCGTCGAGTTTTCCACAAACGCCGGTCAGCCGTTGGAGTTCCGTGTGTATTGGCACGGGAAGTCCTACGTGCGTCAGGATGCCGTCCAGGTGGACATCCACGAGCGTCTCGTGGGGGTGCCGACGAACTTGGCCGTTCAATATCAGGCCGAAACACAGTTGAAGCACAAGACGGGTCGACTGGATGCGGACGGCTGGTCCACCGTCGTCGGACGAGACCGGAAGAACTATCTGATCCAAGGGCCGGCGATGAACACCCTGCCCGGCGGGACGCACGCGGCCGTCTTTCGTCTGCTTGTGGACAACAACACCCTTGACGACAACGCGGTGGCCACGGTCTCCGTCTACAACCCGAAGACGAAAACGGTGCTGGCGCAACGGATCCTTCGTCGCAGTGACTTCGCCAGCCCGTCAACCTATCAGGACTTTGCGATCTTGTTTTCGACCGATGCGGCGCAGCCATTGGAGTTCCGTGTCTATTGGCACGGCACGGTCAACGTCCGAGCCGATTCCGTGGGGATCGCGTACAATCGGTGACCTGAGCGCAAGACGGCGCCGAGGATTCCGTGATTTGCGTGTCCGGTGAATAGGCCCAACGCCTTTCACCAGCACGCAGGCCGGCGTGTACTCCCCTTTCGATTAGGGGTATCGTCGGCGCATTCGATCGTGTGCCGGAACTTGAACTGCTCGACTTCGTCGCGCACGCCAACGACGACGCTCTTGGCCAGCGACCGCTCGCTATGCTGGGTGATTTCGGATTGCCCCATTCCCGCCGAAAACCATGAAGAAGACGCCGAATCGCTGCGACTCCCCAGGAACTGGCACTCGCTCGTGCGCAGCGCGGTGACCGCCGCTGCGAAACGCCCTCGAACAGATCCACGACCTGAATCAGCCGGATCTGGCCGCGCGTGGCCTCGACCAGCCCGGCATTCCGCAGGGTCAGGAGGATCTTCGCCAGAAAATTACTCGGGACGTCCGCCTGCTCCGCCAGATCGCGGCCCAGGATCGAACTTCCCTCCGGCTGGCGCGCCAGATGGACGAGCGTTCACAGTGCGTACTGACTGGTAGTTCTCAACATTGTTGACCTCTAGATGAACAATAAATATATTTACCGCTGATGACCCGTCAATAGACAACCGTTGGCGATCTCGTCAAAGATCGGCCCGCTCGCTCGCGTGTTTTCGAGAATCTGAAGAATGACTACGGACAGCGAATCATGGCCCGAAAAGCGTTGACGTTGTGTGTATTGGTGCTCGTCACATCCCGTGTTGAACTGGCGGTGGTCAGCGCCGGCGCGCCGCCCAGCGATCCGGTTGCGACGACGGGAACCGGCGAGGATTTGCCGACGACCGTCGTGGAAGCTCGGGGACGGGCGAGGATTCTTCACGAGACGATTCACGGCGTCCTGCAGGTCGTCCACCGTGACTTCTTTCGCCCGGACGACCACATGTCGATCCCCTCGCGATCGCTCGAGGACGTTTTCAAGGAGCTGGCTCGAAGCTGGCAGGTTCAGGTGCACTGGCTGGTTGTGAACGCCGAGGCCATGAACATCGACAACAAGCCTCGCGATGATTTCGAGAAAGACGCGGTCAAAGCCCTTGCATCCGGGAAGCCGGAATTTGAGGCCGTCGCGGGGAATGTCTATCGGTTTGCCGGTTCGATTCGCCTGGCTTCGCAGTGCTTGAAGTGCCACGTCCCAAGCCGAACCAGCACCGAGGACCGGGCCGCGGGAGTGGTCATCACCATGCCGCTCCGCCGGATCCCGTGAACTGCCCCACGGGTTCGCTCGCTCGACTTTCGGGACACCAGGTCCTTACTCGATTTTAAGCGTATAGGACAGCATGCCGATTGCCTGGCCAGGCTTGGCCTGCTTGTAGTGCTCGTGGCAGAGAGTGCATTTCTCGAGCACCACGGGAATGGCGGTCGCGGCCCGCAGATAGCGGCCGTCATTGCGATTTTCGACGCGGTCGAAATAAGTCTCTCCGGACTTCAACTTCTGAAGCGCCGCCTTCTCGAACTCGTCCTTGGCGACGTTCTCGTCGTTGTAGGGCTCGCCCGAGACGTCCAGCAATTTGACTTCGTGCCAGTTCTTCTCTTTGATGGCTTTGAACAGTGCGATCGCCGCTGAACCCGCGGGGAAGTCGTTCTCGTCTTGGACGTACTTGTCCGTGATCAAGACCACCGCCGTCTTGTAGACGTCGTCCAGCATCCGCACCGTCTTGCGGGTCCTCTCCAACGGCCGATCCGTCTTTCCGGCACCCTCCTGGCCCGGGCCCTCGGCCGCCCAGCAACTCACGGCCACCATCCACCCCGCCAACACCGCGCCGAATGTCCGAATGCCACCTGGAACTCGCATTGCCGCACCTTACCTTCAAAAAGAGGAAATGACTTACAAGGCCCGTTCCCACGCCGCGTGACGAACCCTCTCGTCCGCGCACTCCCTGCGATCCCGTGAACGCGCTCATGATACCGCTTGTGTCATCCGCGTCAATTTAACGCGGAGTTGGCTGAGAACTTGACGCGGAATTGGACGGGGCGCGCGCTAGTGCCCGTGGGGTCAAAGAACTCAACTGACGCGAAAACCCCGTGAATTACAGCGTTCACCGCATTTCGCACTGTTGGAATTTCGGCCGAACGGGATCAGATTGGCATGCGGAACATCCAGTTCAAGACTCCCAGCCTGCACGCCGGGGACGCGTTTCTGGCTTCGCGACAAGCCCAGCCCATTGAATCACCAAATCAAACACCGGATGGTGAAGGCCGTTGCCACGCACTTCCCTATGATGGCTCGTCCATGGATTTCCTCCTCGAACCCTGGCAGTTCTTCTTCGCCATCCTGGCCGGCTGGGTGAATCAGCAACAGCAGGAGTCGATCGATTACCTACGCACCGAAAACGCCGTTCTCAAGGAACTGCACGGTCCGACACGCATTCTGCTCAACGACGACCAGCGGCGACGATTGGCGGTCAAAGGGAAAGTGCTGGGACGCAAGCGGCTGGAGGAAGTCGGCACGCTCTTCACCCCGGACACGATTCTCCGCTGGCATCGGACGCTCTTCGCTCAGAAATGGGACCACAGCGACAAACGCAAGCCCGTCGGCCGTCCACCGGTATCCGAGGAAGTCGTCGAGCTGGTGCTCCGCATGGCGCGCGAGAATCCGTCCTGGGGTTACGACCGCATTCAAGGCGCGCTGGCCAATGTCGGCCACGAGATTTCCGATCAGACCGTCGGCAACATTCTGAAAGACCACGGCATCGAACCCACTCGTGATCGAAAGCGCCAGACCACCTGGGCGACGTTCATCAAGGCCCATTGGGACGTCCTGGCGTCCGTCGACTTCACCACGATCGAAGTCTGGACGAAAGGCGGCCTGGTGACCTTTTATCTGTTGTTCGTCATGGAGCTGAAGTCGCGCCGCGTTCACATCGCCGGCTGCACGCCGAATCCCGACGCTGCGTGGATGAAG
>CAIPEB010000577.1 GCA_903863885.1 uncultured Planctomycetaceae bacterium
CGACGCCCTTCGCTTATCCGCGTGAGTGAGGCTTTTCGGCAAGGAGTGTGCGCAGACGCTGGGCGGCAGCGCGGCCCAACGTCAGGTCGCTCCCCGTTGTTCCGAAGGCAATTCGCCCACCTTGGGAGGTGAAGTCCGCGTGTTGAATCTGCGTCCAGTGCACGAGACAGCCGCGGTCCAGTGGGGTAAACCGATGGGCCGGCAGGCGGGCTATCCAACTGGATAGGGTTTGGCGGACGATCACCTTCCGGCCATCGCGGAGCTGGACGACCGAGTGTTTACCTCGCGCCGTGATATGCAGGATGTCCCGCACGGGCGCAAAACAGCCGGAGTTTCCCAGCGGCAGGAGCACGCTGTCGTCATCGAGGAGCCGGGGCAATGCCGCAGGTATTGGTTCGAGCGAGTTTGCTGCGCCCGCACGCTGTCGCAGTCGCTGGATTGCCTCGGCCAGACGCTCCGGCTCCACGGGCTTCAGCAGATAGTCCACCGCGTTGACGTCGAACGCCCGCAAGGCGTGGCTGTCGTAGGCGGTGATGAACACAACGAAGGGCAATTCGGGCGCAATCGCGTCGAGCAGCATGAAACCATTGCCGCCGGCCATCTGGATATCCAGAAACAGCACATCCGGCTTATGTTGGCGAATGGCATTGGCAGCTTCGGTAATGTTGGGGGCTTCGGCCACAATTTCAATGTCGGGGTGGGCGGCGAGCATGCCACGCAGGACCTGCCGGGCCAGACGTTCATCGTCCACAATCAGGCAGCGGAGGGGATTCATGGAGAGTGAAATCCAAGACACCTTTTCAGAGAGTCCGGCAGGTAATGGGCCGCTTTGATCTTGCTCATTTTACAGCCTGCCAGGAACGTCGACAGCGTACGGCGAGTGAACTGCACATGTCATGTGAACCGCACAGAGTGCAGTCAGCGGGACGGGTTATCTTGTCTCTTGTTATCTTGATCCATGGACGTGGCGAGGTTGCAATCGCCGGGTTACAACTCGTTCACCGGCAGTGACAGGCGGGCAATGACCCACCCATCGGCTTGGGTGAGCGTCAAATTGCCTCGCTCCTGATAAAGCAATCGCAGACGCTCGCGGAGGTTGTTGAGGCCGATACCTTCGTTGTCTTGTTCCAGTGCAGTAGCGGCGCCCAATTGTCCGGTGTTGGCGACTTCGATCTGGAGTCGATTGCCCTCGCACCAGGCTCGAATACGGATTCGGTGGATTGTACCCGTCTGGACCATGCCATGTTTGATGGCGTTCTCCACAAGTGGCTGGAGTATCAAATCCGGCACGTGCCATTGCCCTAACTCGGGCGGGAAATCCAGCACTACCTCCAATTGCTCCTCGAAGCGGACTTTTTCGACATCAAGGTAGGCGCTGAGTTTCTCCGCTTCCTCGGCGAGCGGCACAGTCAAGATGCGTTCCGTGCGCAAGGTGCCTCGCAGGAAATGCGCCAGACGGTATAGAAAAGGCGTCACGCGGGCAGGCTCGTACTGAGAGAGGGCGATGGCGCTGTAGAGCGAGTTGAAGAGAAAATGCGGATTCACCTGATAACGCAAAGCGAGCAGGCGGGCCTCCGCCAGGGATCTTTCGAGTTGCGAGGCATGCAGTTGTTCCCGCATGAACTCCTGGGCTCGCTGTGTACTGGCGGCAAGGAACATTCCGGAAATCGTCACACCGTAGATCGCTGGCGCCAGCGACAGCGGAAGCCAGTTGGGAATAACTCCAGTTAATTCCAGAACGACCCCCACTACAACGGCGAGGTTCGTCAGCCAGGCCGCAAGCAGCAGACGCGTGCCGCTGCCGGGCTGGATGCGCTGCAGCCACCAGGCCGCAAGCGTGCATGTGCCCATGACGGCAAGCGCCATTAATGCCACCAGACGAAAGTCGTTACGGTAAGACAAAAAGGGAATCAACAGGATTTCAACTGCCAACGCCATTAGCATTGCGCCAAGCACCCGGCCAGGGAGGCGGCTCTTGAATGGCGGAGGGATGAACTCCAACATGAACAGCACGACGAGCAAATCCATCCCCGCAACCAAGTGCATCGTCGGTTTCATCGCCAGTTCCGCCGCGAAAGGCAGTCCCAGTCTGGCCCAGGAACCATCAACAAGCAGGAAATAGGCGCAGAGCAACAAGGAGATCAAAGCATTGATCTGCAGCAACCGGCTGCGCAGGATGAAGCCCAAAACCACGCTCAAACAAAAGACGCTGCCGAAGTAGCCCGTTACCGCCAACGCCAGCCAGTCTCGCTTCGCCGCTTCGTTGGCTTGGCTTTCGGGACTGCCGTGAACCAGCACAGGCAGAAACATGGAAGTGCGGGATTCCACCCGCGCGAGAATCTCCACTTGTTCTCCCGCAGCCAGCCTAACCCGGAAACTCGGCTCCCTTGCCCGCGGAAGCGGTCCGTATGACGGGCGCTGGTTTCCGTTGAATTCCTTGTCTTTCACCTCGCCGTGGCGCAAGGCATACCAGTCCACTTTTTCCATGCGCGAGTTCGCTAATTCCACTACAACGTCGCCACTTTGCGCGAGGGCGGACTTGAGCGGCAACCGCAGCCAGAAAATGTCGCTGGTAAAACCGAAGGAAGTCGGCTCGCCTTGGAACGCAAACCAATCGCCCGGTGGTATCGCCGCAACCTGCGGCAGCGTTAACCGCCGCGATGAGTCGCGATAGAACCGCAACGCTCCCCCCGGATCCATCTGGCGGAAGGGAGCGGTCAATGTCAGGGCCGAAACAAGCGGGAGGTTGCTGCTCTGTCGTTCATCGCAACGATGGGCAATGACCGAATTCTGCTGGCCGGCGCCTGCCTGGCGTTCAAGACCTGAGCCGGAAGTCTCGCGCATATTGCCATCGCAGCCGACAAACCTCTTGTCCGACCTGAATTGGAGAACCTTCGGCATCGCAATGAGGGAAACCAGCCCGATTATGCCGAGGGCGGCCACAGCGACGCCGACGCCTCTGCGGCCTCTGGGGAAGTCGAATTGAACTACTTTGCGTTCTCCGTTATGGAGGTGTGCGTGAAAAGGAGGGCAACTTGATAATACACAGATCCTCCGCAGTTCGACACACCGGTGCGGCGACCGCCATCGTCACGTTCAACTGCTATCTGTGCGAATTAGGCCGAGCGACTACCGTTTCTCGGTGTTCGGAGCGTCGGGATAGAACGGATAGAAATCGCTGTTGGGCGAAATGCCGATAATCTCGTCGCCGCGCCAGGTGATGGCGTAATCGACGTTGTCCGTCCGCTCCGTTTCAGTGGTAACCGGCAGTGAGTAAGTCAATTCGATCGTGCGGGTTCCCTGTTCCTTGGGCACCAAGGCGTAGTCGCCCAGCATCAGCAGGTCAATCGGTTGTCCTGCGGCCTTCAGGCTCACCGACTGGCGGGGCGTCCAACGCGGAATGCGAATCAGGATATTCGTCGCTCGCTTCGGGATGATCGAGACAGCGGCACTCGTCGCTCTTTTCGATACGATGCACACATCGGCGTCTTCAAAATCGAAGTGGAGATTGATCTTCAGCGTGTTGTCATCCCGCTCGGCAATATGTCGGTAGACGTCCACCAGCGTGTGCGTCACAGCGGCCGTGATGTCGGTGGTAGCGATTTTCCCGGCATGCGACGCTGTGTACATTCCGCCATAGGCCCCGATCAGCAGTGGTGCAAACTTCTCCTGTTTCAGAGAAGGAGCGGCCGTGATCTGGCAGGGAATCAACCTGGCGCGGACGATCCGTTCAACGTCGTCGAAGTATTCCGTGTAACTGTGCCGAGTGGCCAGCCAGAGTGCCAATTGCGCTGCATCACCGGGTGAAGTCGGCTCACCCATCGAATCTTTGTCCATGTCGTGCGAAATGAAGCCTGATTTCTTCAACCGAGTTCGCACCGTGACTCGATAGGTGTTCGCCACCGCATCGATGTATTCACGTTGACCGGTCAGTTCTCCGAAGAGCAGCAACCCCCGCAGCGTGCCCAAGTAAGAATGCGTATGGTTTCCAGGTTGCTTGCCAAGCGATCCGTCAGGCCGGACCGTATTAGCAAAATGAAAGCGCGCGAATCGTTCTGCCGCCCGCAGTGCCGCCGAATCGCCCGTGGCTTCGTAGTTCCACACCAGGGCTTCAATCAATCGTCCGTGGTTCGCCGGATAGCCGACGACCAGTCCCCAATCCGTTTTCGCGATGTCCAACCCTGTGCGCCGGGCATAATCACAATTCTCCAGCACCCACGTACTTTCCTCCGTCGTCAGACGCATCAACGACTCACTCATTGCGTGCCCTCGCACCGCGGCTTGGCTGTTCTGACGGTGCTGAATCAATGCGTTCAAACCCAGGAGACCTTCACGCAGCGAGTGCAAGTCGAATTGAGGTTTCACGCCCTCCAGATCAAACGGGGCAAGACAGAGACTATCCGGATTGTCATAGAAGCGAAGCAAGTTCTGCTCCATCGCGTCCTTTGCCTGAACCGGTGCAGCGTATCCGATTGCTTCCTGCAGTCGTGACATCGCATCCCACCACCGACCCAGGTTGTGGCCCGGCCACCACGTATTGACCGCAACGGTGCCGTCCTTCGCCGGCCTGACATCCCAGTTGGGCAGATAGTGCCGCTCTGGGTCGAGATTGGCCACCAGGTTTGCACCCGCCAGTTCAAGGGATCTCTTTAGATCAACATGCGTCGCCATGTCGAGTGAACCCGCCGCCGGCAATGGAATCGAGTACAACCCGCGACTGTCCTGGGCTGTTGCGGCCGGAATCCCCAATTCGCACCAAGTTCCGATGAACCAGACGGCCAGAGTTGCGGCAAATGGCTGGCCGCGGTGCTTTCGGAACATCGAGGTATCCTCCCGCAATGGTTCGTTCCCGTGAGCAGAGAGTCGCGCGTCAAGACCCTGTGCATCCCGCGCGATTTTACCGGCTCCCAGTGCAAATGCCAGGAGCTCTCGTAAAGGCATGAATTACCTTGACGGGAATAGGCACTGGGCATTTCTTTCTCCGGCATCCGGCATCCGGCATCCGGCATCCGGCATCCGGCATCCGTTGAAGTGCGGCTCTCCTTGTGTTCCGCTCGGTGTTGCCGCTGTTGCCTTGCCAACCGTAGAATCCCGGCATGCCGCAGTGAGGGCGAATCAGTCCGTGTTTCCTCCGTGCCAATCCGTGGCTTCTTCCCCTGTAATCTCCGGACTTCAGACTTCTTCGCACGAGAAGACCGAAACGGACCTGCCATGAAAACCGTCAGCATCTTCAACCATGTTCTTGGCCCGGTGATGCGTGGGCCATCCAGTTCCCACACAGCGGGCTCGTTTCATATTGGTTGCATGGCTCGTTCGATACTCGGCGGTACCCCGCGCAGAGCGGTCTTGGCCTTTGATCCAGACGGTTCGTTCGCAGCGACCTACCAACCCCAGGGGGCAGATCGCGGTTTCGCGATGGGGTTGATGAACAAGGCGTTGACGCACGCGTCTTTCTTCACCGCGCTGCAGGATGCGCCGCGCGAGGGAATGGAGTTGAGATACGAAGTCAGGCCTCTTGCCGGCGCGGACCATCCGAATACCGTGGAACTCGATCTGACTTCGGTTGATGGAGTGGACTTGAAACTCCTGGCCCGGTCCGTAGGCGGCGGTGAAGTCGAGATTACCAGCGTGGACGGTCGGCCGGTCCTGTTCAACGGATCGGCTTACGAATTGCTGGTGGAAGTCCCGGCCGATCACGCCGGGTCGGCTCACGAGTTGCTTTCCGGCGCTGGCGGATTCCTCGAGCAGCCGGTCGCTTCGCGTGAAACGGACCGATGGCGATTGACGGCCCGCCGCAAGACTGCACTGCCAGCGACGGTCATGGATGCACTTGGCACGCTTGATTCGTCCGCGCGAGTCTGGCAGTCCGCGCCGGTATATTTCGTGCAGCAGGGCCAACCGCTCTTTCGCAGCGCGGCCGAGATCGTGGACATCGCCGAGCGTCGGGACGTAACACTGGGCCGATTGGCGCTGGCTTTCGAGGCTGAGTTGCTTGGGCTCGACGAGAGCGAAGTTGTGGCGGAGATGCTACGGCGCTACGACATCATGGCGACGTCGGCCACCGACGGGCTGGCCCCGAACTTCAGCGGCCTGCAGTTGCTCCCCGCATGCGCCGGATCCGTATTTCGGGCGGAAGCCGAAGGCCGATTGGCGACTGGCGGTCTTCACACGCGTGCCGCAGCCCGAGCTCTGGCGGTGATGCACGTCGACGCCGCCATGGGAGTTGTCTGCGCCGCGCCAACGGGAGGCTCGGCGGGAGTCATTCCGGGAACGCTAATCACTCTGGCCGAGGAACGGTCTTTGACGCGGGAGCAGATCGCGCTGGCCCTGTTGGCTGCGGGTGCGATCGGCCTGATTCTGGCCGAGCGGGCGACCTTTGCCGCCGAGGTGGCCGGCTGCCAGGTGGAGATCGGCGCGTCCGGGGCAATGGCTGCCGCTGCAGTGATTGATGCAGTTGGTGGCACGGCACGCCAGGCCTGTGATGCTGCCGCGATTTCATTTCAGAATACGATGGGCTCGGTTTGCGATCTGCTGCACGGCATGGTGGAGATTCCGTGTCACACCCGGAATGCCGCGGCCGCGGCCGGCGCGCTGGTCAACGCCGATCTGATCCTGGGCGGGTATCAGAACCTGATTCCGTTGGACGAGACGATCGATGCCGTTTACGCGGTGGGGCTGGCGATGCCGGCCGAACTGCGCTGCACTTCCCGAGGCGGCTTGGCCGTGGCGCCTTCCGCACAGATCATCAAACCGGGCTGCCTTAACACAGGATGCCGAACATGCCAGTGAGATTGCCGCTGTTGTTTCTTTCCGCCGAGGACGTGCGGCGGGCCTTGCCGATGTCTGCCGCCATCGCCGCCATGCGTCTTGCATTTCGACAACTGGCCGATGGCCATGTGAGTCTCCCGCCGCGACAACACATCGAGTCCCCCGGAAATAACGGCAGGGCGCTCGTGATGACCTGCCATTCGACCGCGCACCAGTTGTTTTCGTTGAAGTTCATCACGCTGTTTGGAGACAATCGGAGCAAGGGACTGCCGTTGATTCAGTCGATCGTGATGTTGGCCGACGGTGCTACCGGCGAGCCATTGGTCGTGATGGATGGCGCAGTGTTGACGTCCATTCGCACGGGAGCTGCGTCAGGGTTAGCGACGGATCTGCTGGCCCGCCCGGATGCGGCCGAAGTTGCCGTGTTTGGCGCCGGCGTACAGGCCCGCACGCAACTGGAGGCGATCTGCACCGTACGCCCTATACGACGCGGGTACGTGTACGATCCCGATCTCGCCGCCGCGGAACGAATGGCCTCCGAAATGTCCACACTACTCAATCGACCGATCGAGTGCGTGGCCAGTCCTGCACAAGCCCTCGAACATGCCGATGTGGTCTGCACCGCCACCACCTCCCCCGTGCCCGTTTTCGATGATGCCGGACTCAAGCATGGAACTCACATTAATGCGATCGGTTCGTACCGGCCGCAAGTGAGTGAAATTCCTCCCGCGACGGTCTGTCGATCGAGGATCGTTGTTGACCATCGCGACTCGGCGTTGGAAGAAGCCGGCGATCTGCTCGGGCCGTTGCGGCAAGGACTGCTCGCGGGATCGCAGTTCTGGGCCGAACTGGGGGACGTGCTGCTTGGACGCTCGCCAGGCCGTGAGAATCCGGGCGACATCACCATATTCAAGTCGGTCGGTGTCGCGATCCAGGATTTGTGCGCCGCCGCATGCGCTCTTGAAAACGCTCGACATCTCCAATTGGGTGTGCGGTTGCCAAATGGAGTCGGAGCTTTGCCTCCAGTTTCTCGAGGCGACTGAGGAATTGGTCATCAGCCAACTGCCATGGATGGCCGATCGTATCCGCCAATTATTGCACGTTGTTCTTGGGATTTGTTGCTTCGCATTGCCAGTACTACCTCGATTCGGCCGACGGCAGCGCGTCGAGCGGCAGGACGATGACGTTGTCAAACGAGGCGGCCGTGTTGAACGTTCGCAGCCCGACGGGCCCCGAAAGGACCGGCGCGGACGGGTCAGTCACTTCCAGCCGCAGTCCCGCATCCTTGTCCGCCGACGGGTGCATCCGGTTAAACCAGACTCGCAACTTCGGGCCCTCGGCGGCAACGCGGATCTGGTTCCATGCTCCGGGCACCACTGCGCAGTCGAGCTTCGTCAAATCGAACGTGCCAAGTGGCTGCCAGCCGTTGTTGATCTTGCCCACGTAGAGCAGACGCGTGTCGAAACCCACGTAGTAGCCTCGCAACTGGTCCGGTCCCGGTCCCGGGTCGTTTGCCCGCAGCACGACGCCCGCGTTTCCCTCCTGGCCGTGAAGCATAACGACCGCCTCGAGCACATAATCTTTCCAGCCCGTTTCGCCCGCAATCATCTTCTGCCCCGGCTCCAAACGCATCACGCGGCTGCCGGAGGCCTCGCCGCCATGCAAGGTCCAACCCGCGCGGACCGACTGCGGGCTGTCCTGGAAATCGTCGAAGAACAAAGCGCGGCTCTGTCCGGTTGTCCACCGCCGGATGGCTTCGGACTCGGCCAGCGAAACAGGCGTGGCGTCGGGCCACATCAGGCCACACCACGGGATAGTCGGTTCCCGAGTACCCTCGGGCGTGCCCCAATACCAGCGGCAATTCGAATTTCCGGCCATCAGTTCCCAGCACAGATAGACTCCCGGCACGTAGGACTTTTCCGCACTGCGCCGCTGAAGCCAATGAATCACCTCGCACGGTTCGCCGCTGCTGGGCTGCCCTGCATACCACCGTGCACCGGCCTCGGTGAAGACCGCGCCTTTGTCGAGATTCAGGTCGGCCTGCCGGTCCCATGCGGTGAAGTCGGCACTGTAGTTGTGCGCGTTGACGATGTCCGTCTCCGGGCTGTCGTCCCAGCAACAGATCAGCGGCTGCGTCGGCTCGACCTGCTTTGCCCAGGCGTAACCCAAGCGGCGCAATTGCACCGAGAATTCGGATTTCATGTTCGGCTCGTTGAACACCTCCCACCACAATACTCGCGGGTCGCGAGCGTGGGCGCGGATCACGTCCTGGACATAGGCCTGCAGTTTCGGCAGGTTCTCGGGCTTGCGGTCGCGGTCCTGCGGGCAGGCGGCCCAGCGGCCGTTGTGGTAGCCCTTGACCGGTTCGGTTGGTTTGTCCAATTCGATTCCGTCATGACGATGGCAATCGTCGAAAAACGTCAGCCCGGGGCGGATGCCGTGCCGTTGGCAAATCTCGAGGAACTTGTCCAGGTTGGCCAGAAAGCGTTCTTTTTCTGCTTCGTGGTTGATGTTGTGCAGATAGACACGGAGCGAGTTGATACCGAAATATTTCTGCGCAGCGGCCAGTTCGCGTTCGACCACTTCGGGGCGGAAGTCGTGCCACATCTGTACCTGGTTGACGCAGTAGGCCGGCGTGTAGTTCGAGCCGACCCACTTTGCCGTCTGTGTCGGCCCGCATATCGATGGCTGTTCCATCAGCCAGACAGCCATCTCGCCCGGGGCGCGATGGTCCCAGGCGTAATACGGGATCGCCGTCATCGCTACCGGTTCAGCGGAAGCTTCTTCGCGCACGCGATGCGCTTTGCCGGTGATGACCGTTACGCCGCCCAGCAGATCGGGCCGTGATTCTGCAGAGAGCGTTGTGTCGGGCGGCAGGACCAAGTCGGCGACCTTTCCGCTGTGGTCAACTCCTTCGACGCAATAGACGATGGGGCCGCGCTGGAGCGCAACGCGTCCGCTGTTGGCTCTCACTCGCGCATTGGCATGCAGTCGCCGAACAGGCATGGGGAATTCAATTTCAACAACGTCCCCCGGCTTCCACTGACGCCGGATGCGGGCGAAACCGGCTTCCAGCGCGCCCGCGTCGAACGCCGCACCGTTCAATGTCAACGTCGGTCTAGCGGCCGGTCCGCTTGTCCGATACAGTCCGCCCGGCGTCGTATCCTCACGGCACCAACCGGGGATGCGAACCGCCACGGTGAAGTCACAAGGGGCAGTCGGACTGACCGAAAGTTTCACCTTACCGTTCCACGGATACGAGGTCTCCTGCGATAGACTTACGGTGCGAGTTCCCAGCTTCACATTGCCGCTGCCGGCGGCATACAGGTTGACGTAGACCGTATCGTCGGTCGAGGCATACACGTACTGTCCCAGCGCGGGAAGGAAACGCACGACGTTGGTCGGGCAGCACGTGCAACCGAACCAGGGCTGCCGGTGATGATTGCCGCGCGAGGCGAGCGGGTTGACATAGAAGAACCTGTCCCCGCTCAGGCTCACTCCCGCGAGGAACCCGTTGTAGAGGGCCCGCTCTGCCACATCGATGTATCGCGCATCGCCGGTGGCCAGGAACAGACGATGGCTCCAGAAGACCAACGACAGCGAAGCGCAGGTTTCGCAGTAGGCTTTCTCATTGGGGAGATCGTAGTCGGGGGCGAAGCCTTCCTGATACGAGGGGTGCCCCGTCCCGCCGGTGACATACATTTTCCTGCCCGCCAAGTTCTCCCATTTAGTCGTCAGCAATTTCAGAAGGGGGGCGTCTCCGGTGAGAGCGGCCACGTCGGTGGCTCCGGCGTACAGATAGCATGCCGCAACAGCATGGCCTGCCAACTCGTCGTTAGCCAAGAACGGCTGGCCAGCCGACCAGATGCTTCCGAACGATCGTGCCTTGGCCACGTAGGAGTTTGCCAACTCCAGGTACTTCTTGTCGCCAGCAGCGTGCGCCAACTTCACCAGCGCGATTTCGATCTCCGGGTGGCCGGAGACTTGCTCGAACTGTCCTTCAGTGTGGACTCGGGCGAGCAGGTCGGCCGTCTTGACGGCAGTCGCGAGGTAGTCGCGCCGGCCGGTCGCTTCGTACCATGCCAACATCGATTCGATTAGATGCCCCTGGCTGTACGATTCGCAGGTCCGGGTGGTTTCCTCTGCATAATGCGCATAGTTCGGCTCCTTAATCTGAAGGTGCGGCATCAGGTAGCCATCCGCAGCCTGGGCTCGGACGATAAGGGCCAAGATCTGCTCCGCCTCCTTCTGAAGCGAAGGGTCGGGATGCGTGCGGAGGCTGTAGGCAATTCCCTCCAAGGTCTTGTACACGTCCGAATCGGCCCACATGTATCCGCAGTAGGTCTCAGCGGTCTGCCCCGCCAGAACGGCGAACCCGCTGAGCGATCCTCGCTGCTTCAACTCGCCAAGCACAAAGGGAATTGTCGTGCATCGATTGGTCTCTTGCCGCACGGCCCACAGGGAGTCCGCGAACTTCACGTCGAGGAACGAGGTCGGACGAATTGCCTCTGCACTCCGCGCGGTAGCCGGGGCGAACGTGACCAAGCCGACGGCTATCGCAGCGCAATGGATGATCGCGAGGAAGCGTTGCTTCATGACAGTTCCTTTCACAGGATCAAACGTTTTGGAAGCGAGTCTCCCCACGGTTGTCGCTCGCCTCAGAACGTGTTTGAAAAATCCAATTCACCCTCCTGCAATGCGGGGGGGCGGAGGCTAAAGCGTCCGGCGAGGGGCATTCCCCCGCTCTCCGGCCCAAACGGGCCGACTCTCCCCAAGGGGCGAATGAATTTCAAAACACCTTCTCAGAAACGAATTGCCGCTTTCCTGTTTCAGCCGGTTAGCCGGAGGTCTCATCGACCGTACTGGTTCTCATCGGCGCCGGGTGGTCCGCTTCGGTGCTCCACATTGTGCAGCATTCCCAACGCCCGCTGCAGCGACAATTGGCCGAATTTCTCCTTGATCTGGTCAGCAACTTCGTCCAGGCGGCTGTGCCGTTGCTCTTCCACTTCGGGAAACAGGCTTCGCTGCCGCAAACCCGTCTGGCCAAAGCCGCTCATGCCGACACCCAGCAGGCGCACGCGCAAACGCCGCGACGGCAATCGCTCGGCGAACATCTGCGCCGCTGCCTGCCAGATTTCGTGGGTAACGTCCGTCGGTTCAGGCCGAGATTGGGCGCGAGTAATCGTGTGGAAGTCCTCAAATCGGACTTTCAAATTCACCGTCCGCCCCTTGAGTCCATGCCGCCGCATGCGGCAGCCGACCTGCTCACTCAGTTCCAGCAGCCACGCGCGCATCGCGTCAACATCCTCGAGGTCGCGCGCAAACGTCGTCTCGTGGGAAATGGACTTCGCTTCCTGTTCGGGAACGACGGGACGCGGATCCGTGCCGTGCGAGAGTTGCCACAGGTGATCCCCGCAATTTCCGAAGTGACGCTGCAGCATATCCACCGGCAACCGCCGCAATTGACCGATCGTATGAATGCCCAGCGTGTCAAACACCCGTCCCGTGACCTTCCCGACGCCCCAGAGACGGCCGACCGGCAGCGGATCGAGGAACTCTTGCACTCGATCCGGTTCCACGACCACGAAGCCATCCGGCTTGCGCAAGTCGCTGGCGATCTTCGCCAGGAACTTGTTCGGAGCCACGCCCACCGAAGCGACCAGGCGAAGGCGGTCGCGTATCTCCTGCTTGATCGTCTGGCCGATGCGGACCGCCGAGCCGAACAGTTGTTCGCTGCCAGTCACATCGAGAAAGGCCTCATCCAGCGACAGCGGTTCGACGAGCGGCGTGTACCTCTCGAAGATCGCCCGGATCTGGTCCGAGACCTCCGCGTAGTATTCCATGCGCGGCCGCAGGAAGATGCCGTGCGGGCAAAGTCGTTTGGCCGTCACGGCGGGCAGCGCGCTGTGGACGCCGAAACGGCGGGCCACATAGTTGGCTGCTGCAACCACGCCCCGACCTTCAGGCGTGCCGCCGACAATGACGGGCTTTCCGACCAACTCCGGCCGGTCACGCTCCTCGACGGAAGCATAGAAGGCGTCCATGTCGACATGCAGAATCATAGGCCAACCGCTCAAACGTCAAGCGTTCCGCCGGACTGTGTCCGGAGCAATCGACCCAGTCTGACGCAAGTATCCGCCTCGGAAAAGGGTCTGGCGGTTTCGCGACGTGTCGGGTTACGCTGTCCCCATCGATTCGAAACCCTCGCCTGGGAATCGAAGTGAGTCGAAGAAGTGTGCGGGACCGCGACCGCGCGCGTTGACCGCACGGCTTCCGGCCTGCTTTTGGGTACGGCCGTCTACCGCATGCGGGCGATCGCGGAGGGACGTATCTGCGCCAGTCATCCTGTGAGATGATAGGGCCAGTTGGTCCTTGCGAATTGACCATGGCTCAATCTGCCGATTCCAGCGAAGGATGCTGCAGTGATGAATCAAATTCTGCTCGTGATGGCTTTCCTGGGGACGATTTCCAGCTGCGTTTCGGCGTTTCGTGTGTGTTATGACCAGCCCGAGGAAGCGGCCAAACGCACGGTGGTGATCCGCGGCGATGTCCATGTTCGGGAGCGGGTCGAATGGCGCGACGCGAACTACCAGATCATCGGCAATGTCATCCTCCACGAAGGCGGAGTGTTGGACGTGCAGGATGCCACGGTCAGTCTGATGTGCACGTACACCCGCCAGTACCAGTTTCAGTGGGAAGGCGGAACGCTGCTGACGCACAAGGTCACGATCGGCGGTGCCAAGAAAGACGGCATCGTCTATCAGACTTACTTCGAAATACAGAACGGAGCGTGGGAATCGGATGACACGACGGTGCGGTACTCGTCGGGAGTGACCATGGGATGGACGGGCCACCCGGTCAAGTTCCATGCTTCGCGCCTGGTCGCCGGGCCGGATCCGGACTCGATCATCATGTCCAGCGAATCGGCGGACGTCGTCCTCAAGGACAGCGAATTCAATATCTCCCTGGCTGTTTCGGCGGGTGGCGGCGGCCACGGCCGACTGGATCTGCCTGTCAACGAACCGATCAATCGAGTGTTTGACGGTTCCAATGTACCGGGCGTCAAGTACCGCCTCGAACTGATCAACACGAAAGTCCCGATGTGGTGGGTGTTTTTCAACGTCATGCAATCCGGGGGTCCGCACACGGAGATCGAGCTGGGACATTGCCCCCGTTTGATTCCATCGATCATCGGGCACAACTTGCAGGGTAAACTCACGTTGCCCTCACCGTGGCCTGCGCAACCGAAGTCCGTGACGGATCTCACCATCGGCAATCTGACGCTCAAAACCGGCGGTCAGGATGTCAACACCTGGTGCTGGGGACTCTATTTGGGCGGAGCGGCAACTAACGTGACGCTCCAGGGGCCCACCTCGATCTGCGAACTGTTTCTTTCAGAAGGGAAGCTGGTTGTGGAAGGAGATGCGGGTACCTACAACTCTTTGAACAGCTGCACCACGGTGGAGGTGGGGCTCCGGACCGTGATGAACAGCAGCCAGAGCGAACCGGGCCGACCAGCATCGTCTGCGACGACCGCCGAACTCGTGATGCGTAACACGGCCTTGGGTCGGTTCATGCCGGGCGATGTCATCATCGGGCAGATCACGGCTCACGCAGGCGGTCAAATCCGCATTGAGCATGCGCGGTGCGCTAACCTGAAACTCATGACAAAAGGCAACGGGACCATTATTCTGCAGGATATCGACAAACGGGGGGTTTTAGAGACCATTGCGGAAGGGGGAACGATCAGCACAGGTCAGTGACCGAATTCCCGTTGCAACCGTTTCGGAATTCGCTCGATGGCGATCTTGTCGGACACTTCCTCCGCTCGCAAGCCCCTCGAACGCATGGACGGCTATCACGGCTTGCGAGTGTTCTCCGGAAACGGAGAGAAACCACCGTGTTGCCGCGCGGCTCTTAAGATGCCTGCCGAATCGATGCGTCGGCCTGCACGTGCACAGACTCGGAACGCACGGGCAGTGAGTCAGCTCTGAACGAAAAGCAATACGACGCACTCGGTAGCGATCTCGCTAGTGCACCGAGCGATAACCGGAGAGTGAACGGCAACCGTTCTGTGACAATGTACGGTCGCCCCCGGCATCGCGGATGTGTATTTTCATAGCTGATCAACACGGGTGGCATGTTGCAGGCGGCTCCCGCTTGGCTGACTGTCGTTTCAGCCAGGTGGTACCTACTGCCGGGAGCGTCACGGCACGCGGGCACATCCGCCTCGATTTGCCGCCAGACCGTGTTACCGCCCGTTGTGTGGTAGTACCTTGCCGCCGGAGCACTGTGATGCATCTGTGTAGCCAACGCCTGCGAACGTCGAGTCTTTGCGCCAGTCTTGCGGTCATTGCCACAGTGCTTTGCGGTGCGTCGCAAACGCCGGGGCAGATGATCTATCCGGTGGATTCGCAGCGGGCCGAGTCGACGGTTATTGGGACGCCTGTCACATTGTCGTTGCTGGGGGGCGAGGCCCTCAAGCGGCCCATCGAACTGGGCACCTTCGAATTCGCCAAGGATGCGGCGGATGGCAGGCCGTGTTTCATTGTTCGTCAACAACAGTCGTGTGCGAAAATCGCGGAGACGGTCTACGTCACGCCCGAGACCAAGGTCTCGTGGGCCTGGAAAAAAGAGCAGGGCGACATTGTTCTTTTCCAAGTGACTTTGAGGAACCCGCAGACCGGCGAGATCCGCTACTTCGGTTACGGAGCCGGTTCGCTTGTCGAACCGCCGTCCCCCGATCCGACTGTCGAACTGTTCGTTGATCGCCTGATGCCGCGGCAATGGACCGTCGTCGAACGCCGTCTCTACGACGACATGAAGAAGGTGCTGAACTGGCCGGGTGCCCAGATCGTGTCGTTCTATTGCTCGCCCTGGGACGGCAATCCCGGAATGTTCCGCGATGCGACGATCACCGGGCTTTCGCCGGTCAATACGATCGAACTTGCCCGGCAGGTCGAGCTTCGCAGGCTCTCCGAACTGGGACGCGGCCAGTGGATTCCGCAGAGGTTGAAGCGGCCGGACGAACAGCACGTGATGGAGTACGAGACGAGTTTCGAGGAGTGTGCCCCTGGCCGAAATAGCGCGTCCAACGAGTGGAGCGCATTTGGCGCGATCGGTAACACGGATTTCAACGCCATGGGCCGGGAACTTTGGGTGCGTTATCCCGCCTTCGAACTTGAATTCCGGATCCAAGAAGAGAACGGCGTTGTCGAACCGGGCCAGTTGGAGAGTTTCCGCCTGGGGTTGGTCCAGAATCGCTTGCCGGCCATTTGGGGTGGCTGGGTTCACGGCGAGTTGCTCTACAAAGTTACGGCAATGACCGTGCCGAGTCCCCAGTGCGGGAACTTCGATCTCTACAAGCTGGAGGTGCAGAATCCGACGAACGGGCCGCTCGCGAGCAGGCTGTTTGTTGCGGTCAACGGTTCGCCGGACATGCATGCGGCCAACGGCGTTCTTCGCGGCCTGGGCGAGAACGCCTTCTTGATTGCCGACGCACCGACGGCCGGCAGAATTGAAACTCGCGAAGCCGGTTGGTGCGACAAGCGGGCTAAGGGCTACTCGCCGGGGCCGTGTCTGCAGAGCTTTCGCCTTGGCCTCGATGGGCTGCCGGTGGTCTATCGTTTCAAGGTCGAAGCGGCAAAGAAATACGTCGTGGGCTTGGCCTCGCCGTCGCATATCGCCGGCCATTACGTGCCTGTGCCGAAGCAGGTTGGCGACCTGGTATTCGAATATCGCGTCGAAGGTTGCGAACCAAGGACCGTCGATTGTTTTGATTGGACCGCCAAGCACCAGGGAGGAACGCTGTTCGTCGGCTTCGACAATGCCCGAGACGCCGACGGCGACGGTTCGATCGAGGTCAGTTCCGGCGTCACAGCCTCATCTCGCCTCCGGCACACGCGTCTCGGCGCGATCTGGGTGTTCCCCGAGGGATCGAAGATCGACGACACGGCATCGGTTCTCAGCGGTGCGATGAACAACAAGTGTGTTCGACTCATCGATGTCGGATCGACGCCCGAGGTCGGTTGGGCCAATCAGGACTACGACAAGAACGACGTGAGCTTCGCCCGATGGCGGATGGATTACGCGGAATTGATTCCGGCGGGACAGACGAAAACCTATTGGCTGCGGGTGCCGCCGGTACATCGGCGCGAGGCGGTGAGCATGGGCTACATCGCCCACGCCTTCCGCGACGTGCTGCCCGGCGAGGCAGTTCCGCCTGTGACACCGGAACAGATCAAGGCGCTGCAGGACATCGATCCCGTTGCCGCGGAGCGGCAGGTGGCCGATTTCTGGGCGAATTACCTGGCACCGGCGGCGAGATACTCGGTACCTGATCCGGTGCTCAACGACATCTACCTTTCGCGTTTGGCGACTCGGGCGGTCCTTGAAGTGAATCTCGACAAGGAACTTTCGTACAACACGTGCAGCCCATTCAATTACTTCGACCAGTCCTATCGCGATGGCTGCTACGCGAACCTCGCGTGGGACATGGCCGGGATGACCGACCATGCCGAGCAGCTGCTGCGTCTTTACTGCAAGGATGTGAAAGATGTGCCGAAGGGGCCGATCTGGTTCGAGGGCAAGCCGATCCAACTCGGCATGCTGGAAAACGGCCAATGGGAAACTCGGCCGGGGCAGTGGGACACCCAGGGACAGAACATCTGGGCGCTCGTGCAGCACTATAAGTTAAGCGGCCGCCGATTGTGGCTCGAAAAAACTGCGTATCCCTACGTCCGTCGCGGGGCCATGTGGATTGTCAACTCCCGGCACAAGCACATGGACGAATTGAAAGACCCCAAAGACCCTCGCTTTGGCCTGATTGAGCCCGGCGCGATGGAAGTGCTCGAGGTCGGCAAGGGCGTGCATATGTACTATCTCAACGCCTTCAGCGTGCTCGGCCTGAAGGAGGCGGCCGACGCCGCCAAGGCCCTCGGCGCGGAGGACGACGCGCGGTTATTTGCCGCCGAGGCCCGCGATCTGAAGGAGTCTCTCCATCGGTCGTTTCAACAGACGTTCAAACGCAACGCTTTGTACCAAGGGCATCTCTGGTTCGGCGTCGAGCCGGAAGGTGTGGGCATGTACGGGTTCTGGGCCCACAATTGTCTGGTGTGGCCATGTCGCAGCATCGACCCGCACGATCCGATGGTCACGGCCACGCTGCGACACATGGAGTGGATGAGCAACACGTGGGGAGGGGGCGTCCACTCCGACGGCAAAGGGAGCTACTGGCCCTACATCGGCGTCGACCGCGCCATGAGCCATCTGGTCCGCGGCGAACGAGATCGAGCGTTTGACTACTTCTGCGCGTACACCGATGTTGCCGGCGGAACGCTCAGCTGGGGTGAAGGGTACTCTGGCTTGACCGCACAGGGCGATCAGCCGCACAACTGGGCCGACGTATTCTGGCTGATCTTGTTCCGAAGTCTATTCGCGTTCGAAGACGGCGGCACGTTGGAGATCTCGCCAGCGCTGTTCCGACGCTGGCACGAGCAGGGCCAGCACGTCGCCGTTTCGAAACTGCCGACGCACTTCGGCATCCTCGACCTGGCAATCGAGCCGCAGCCCGACGGCCGGACGATCGACTACGTCATCCGTGTCACACCGCAGGGCGATCAACGGCAGAGGCCCTTGGACAGAATCGTTCTCTCTCCTCGCATTCCCAACGGACGAGCTATTGAAGGGGTCTCGGTGGACGGGCGCGACTTGAAGAGCTTTTCCCGCGACCGTGTGCTGCTGGCCGATCCGAGCCGAGACGCCGAGATCCATGTATCGGTCCGCGCATCCGCCGAATAGATCGCCGCGCAGCGTTTCCGCGTAAAGACCATTTAAGGACCAACAAAAGACGTGCCATCTTCGATTCGCTTTATCCCGCTGCCTTGAAGCCGCCGGCGACGGGTGAGTAGGATGATCAGGTCCGCTGATAGGAATGTTTGTTTTTTGGTCAGTCGCGACGTGCAGCGAGCCCTGCGAGTGATGTGCGCACGTACCGGTCGTCATCTGCTGTTGGCATGGTCCATATTGCTGATGTGGGTCGTCGGTGGCGATTTGCGCGGCGGAGAAGTGGCGTCGAAGGATGTCGTCTGGTTGACGCCCGAGGCGGTGCTGCAGGCGTCCGGTCGGGCATTTGACGCGGCCGGCGGGGCTGCAGCGGGCCAGTATTCGACTTACTGCGCCGCCCAAGCGATCGATGACAATCCGGCTACCTTCTGCTGTCTTCTGGACGACACGGAACACGCGCCGATTGCCGGCAGTTCGACGATTCCGCCCGGCGGGTGCGCTCCGGTCACGGGACGCATCGTATTCGACCTGGGGCGGGAGATGCAGGTGGTGGGGGTGCGCCTAGTGGCGCGCGACAGCGAAGGAACGTACGGTCCCAAAAACGTGGACGTGTTGTGTTGGTCCGCGACGGTACCTGGGGCGCCGACACCCGAAGACAGTGGCGGCAGTGATGCGCAAGCACAAAGTGCTGTCTCCGGCATGGCCGTGCCGCCAATCTCGAAAGGGGCCATACACAACTTGAACTTCGCCCCGGTCAACGCACGATTCCTCGAGTTAAAGGTCAACGAAAGCTACGAATCCGGGCCGGTTCACTTCAACTTCCAACTGGCCGAGTTGCGTGTCGGTGTTCGCCTGACTTCGGAAGACAGGCAATGGCTGGGCGAACGTAGGCAGCGAGGCAGAGTGCAAGGCCTCTCGGAACAACTCAAGAGGCTGCGCCAGGCGACCGAGTTTCTGCGAGCTACGTATCCAGACGACTATCCGGGTTCGACACTTCTGAAGGAACTCGATGCGATTCAGTTTTCGCTGGATCGCATCGCTGATGAACCCTGGCGCGAGGAACAGACGGAAGTGGCGGAGGTGACCCGTTCGCTGGAGACTTTTGGGAAGCGAGCGCTCGTTGATTGCAACCCGCTGCTCAGGCCCGGCAAGCTCTTGTTCGCACGGCGGCACACTTATCGCACTGGTTGGTACTATGCCGAGTTCATGCAGGCGGGGCCTCCAGGCGGGAATCTGTGCGTGTTGGATCTGGCGACCGGCCGGGTGACGGAATTGTGTCCGCAGCTATCCGGTGGCATTTTCGACCGTTTTGATTTGTCGTTCGACGCGCGTCGGGTTGTGTTTGGGTACCGGCCGTCGGCCGAGCAGGCCCTGCGGTTGTACGAGGTTCACATCGACGGTCAGGGACTGCGGCAGCTGACGTTCGAGCCGCCGGACGAGGCAGCGCGACTGGCCAGCTACGGCTTGAATCCGGGGCAGAACGAGTTGGGGCCGTGGCGCGGACATACCGATGATTTTCATCCGAGCTACTTGCCGGACGGCGGAATCGCATTTGCGTCGTCTCGTTGTGAACGGGGCGTGCTCTGTGATGCCGCTGATAATCTCAGCGTCAACGTGTTGTACCGGATGGACGGAGACGGCGGGAACCTGCGGCGCCTGTCGGAGAACGCGTTGAGCGAGTCGACGCCGAGCGTCATGAACGACGGAAGGATTCTCTACACCCGCTGGGAGTATGTCCACAAAGGGGTGATTGCCGTGCAATCGCTGTGGTCAATGCGGCCTGACGGGAGCGGCTCGCAGGAGATCTACGGCAACCAGCACGTGTATCCGCCCGTCTTGATTCACGGCCGCGCCGTGCCAGGTTTCAACCATTTGTTCGTGGCGACTTGCACGATGCATCATCCGTTTGCCGTGGGGCCGATCCTGTTGATCAATACCGAGCGCGACATACGTACGCATGCGCCGCTGACCAACCTGACGCCGGAAACCGATGTGACCTACGAAGGTTCGGGGACGTTTCCAGTGGGTGAGTCGTTCGTGCACTTTCGCAACGGAAAGCCTGTGCACGACAATTCCGGACCGCTGTTCTGCGATCCCTGGCCCTTGTCGGACAAGTTCTTCCTCGTGGCATGCAACCCCGACAAGCCGTTTGACGATTCCCGCGGTTACGGCATCTGGCTCATTGACGTGTTTGGCAATCGCATCCGGATTTGGGATGAGCCGGACATTTCCTGTTGGCAACCTGTGCCCGTTCGTCCCCGCGAGGTCCCGCCCGTGGTCACACCGACGGGCGAGTCGGCCGCCGTGAAAGCGACGGAGTCGGCGGGGGCAGTGGTTGAGCGCGGCGAGCGAGCCACGATCGTCATGACCGACGTGTACCGGGGCCTGGAGGGAGTGCGTCGCGGCGAGATCAAGTACCTGCGCATCCTCGAACAGGTGCCGCGTCCGTGGACGGCGAAGCGATTCTGGCCCGACGATATCGCGTACGGCCAGAATGCGCCAATCAGCCTGGGGTCGCACATTTTCGTCACGGTTCTGCATGGAATTGTGCCTGTCGAGGAGGATGGTTCGGCGCACTTCACGGTCCCCGCGCGCCGCAGCATATTCTTCCAGGCGCTCGATGAGCGTCTCATGGAAGTGGAGCGGATGCGGACGTTTGTCAATCTGCAGCCCGGAGAGGTGCGTGGTTGCATCGGTTGTCATCAGCCGCGAAATGAGGCGCCGCGGGCGGGGTTGCCTCGCGCCATCTTGAGGGAGCCCGATTATCCGCAACCTCAGCCCGGAGAATCGAGCGTGCCGCGACCGCTGTACTATCCGACCGACGTCCAACCGATCCTTGACCGGCACTGTGTGCGCTGTCACGGCGCTGCGCCGGACGCAAGTCCGCCCGTGTTGACCGGAGAACTGACGACGTACTTTAACCGTTCCTATGAAGAGATCATGGGACGCAATTTGATTGCGTTCGTGCAGGAATTCATTGGAAAAGACCCTGAAGCGCAAAAGGGAAATGTCGCGCCTCTTGGTCCGCGGGCGCTGGGATCGCATGCCAGTCGGCTGATCACGGTCCTGCGCAATGGTCACTATGAAGTGCAGCTTTCCGAGGCCGAGTGGGCGCGTCTGGTGACTTGGGTCGATGCGAACGGACCGTATTACGGGTCCTACTTTGGCCGCCGCCACCTGCAGTATCGAGATCTGCCCGATTTTCGCCCGTTGCCGACCCTTGATTCCGCCTGGGGGACTCGTCCGCATTGAGTGCGCCGTGCGAAGATCTCGAGCAGCGACGGTGTCGATATTATCTGATCATCTGTCGGAGACGCATGCGTTAGAGCTATGAAGACATGCTCCGCACGACACAGGCACGCTCATTGCCATCTGCTGTTGGCGCTGTGTGGCGTGTTGCATATGCCCCTGACGGTGGCCGCCCAAGCGGCGGAAGTGACGTTGGCCCGTCCTACGTGCAGGCAATACGTCTGGCATGAGCAGGAACGGATTCAGTTCGTTTGTCTCGATCCATGCACGTGGCAGGGCCGCGAATATGACAACCATTCCACACCGCTTTCCGACATCAATCCGGCTCGACTCGACACCGACCAATGGTGCCGGGCGGCCAAGTTGTGGGGCGCGAAGGAAATCCTCTTTGTCGCCAAGCACACTGGCGGTTTCTGCTGGTGGCGGACCGACACCACGAAATACGGCATCAAGGACGCGGCGTGGAAAGGGGGGCAGGGCGACGTGCTGGCTGAACTGTCCGCTTCCTGCCGCAGGCAGGGCCTTACGCTCGGCGTCTACGTGTTTCCCGGCGACGATACCTGGGGCGCGCCCATCGGAAGTGGCGGACGCACGATGGATCCGGCGAAGCAGGATGCCTACAACAAGGTCTTCAGGCAACAGTTGACGGAAGTGCTCACTCGCTACGGCACGATCACGGAAGTCTGGTTCGACGGCAGTTGCGTGATTGACGTGAGCGACGTACTCAAGAAATACGCGGCCGACGCCGTGATTTTTCAGGGGCCGCAGGCCACCATCCGCTGGCCCGGCACCGAAACCGGCAAGCTGCCTTATCCGGCATGGAATTCGCTCCTGGGCAAAGACCTCGCGACCGGAGTCGCTACGGCGGCGCAGGGAAATCCTGACGGCGACGTCTGGGCGCCGCTTGAAGCCGATACGACGTTGTACAACCACAACTGGTTCTGGTCGGCGGCTAATGAGCAGAAACGCAAGAGCCTGAACGAACTGATGGACGTCTATTACAAATCCGCCGGGCGCGGCGGCGTATTGCTGCTCAATTCCACTCCGAATACCGACGGACTCATACCCGACGGAGACATGAGGCTCTACGAGGCATTTGGCCGCGAGATCGAACGCCGTTTCGGCCATCCGATCGCCCAGGTGCAAGACCAGCGCGGCGACGTGGTGGAACTTGCGCTGCCCGCTCCTCAGCTGATCAACCACGTTGTCATTATGGAGGATTTCCGTGAGGGGGAGCGTATTCGCGAGTATGTGGTGGAAGGCTTATGCGATGGGCGATGGTGCGAGTTGAAACAGGGCACTTCCGTTGGCCGTAAGAAGATTGACCTGTTCAGACCTGTGCAAGCCAGTCGCGTGCGATTGCGTGTTACCCGGGCCGCCGCAGAGCCAATCATCCGGAATCTCGCGGCCTTCCTTGTCGAGGGTGTATCGCCAGGCTCGCTCACTGCGGGGCGGCCCACGACGGCGTCCGCGGTTCACAGTGCGCCCTACATAGCGACCATGGCCACGGACGGCGAATTGGAAACTCGCTGGGGGTGTCCGGACGGCACCACCGCTTGCTGGCTGGAAGTTGACCTTGGCGCACCCACGGAGTTCGGTCGTGCAGCGATCCACGAACTTGCCGACCGCATTCGCCGTTTCACGCTGCAATACCGCAACGATCCCAATACGCCGTGGCAGACAGCGCTTGAAGGTACTCGCGTCGGCACGCGGTTGCAGGTGGACTTTCCTGCCGTCACCGGACGGTACGTGAGGCTCGATATCACCGAAGCCAGCGGTCCGCCGACGATCTGGGAGTTCGATCTCTATCCCGGTGCACAAGACTGGCAGCGCTGCGGCGCCTGGACAACACAGGATTTTCATGACGGCAAGGCAAGACTCACGCTGGACCTCAGCCCGTTCATCCCGAAGCCCGGCCAGTTCGAGGTGAAGTTCGAACAGACGGGTGGCAAGAACGCGTTCCGCATCACCAACGCCACGCTCTGCTTTGAGGGCGCAGAGGCCACGCCCGGACTGCTGGCCCGACTGACCGATCCCAACTGCTTCAATGTGAATCGTACTGCCCAGGTTACCAAGGAAACCAGTTCGGTGTTGCTCGTCGATCTGATGGCGGAGGGCGGTAACGAATGCGAAGGCGTGGTGCAGATTCGTCCGCGCCCGGTTGAGTGAATGGGCCGGCGATTTTCTGCGCGTGCATTTGTCCATCGAACGCGCGTGCGATCGCAGCTGAACTCCGTCAGGGTGTTCCGCTTCGGGGCGAGCTTGAGTTCTGCCTCAAGCGTTCAATCATGGTGTTCTTCTCGAGCACGAAATCGACCGGACCAGGCGAGGACTGCCATTGAGACAGATACCTCTGGACTTCGGTCAATGTGATGGGCGCCATGCCGGTCATTCGATCCAGATGGATCGTCTCCGCAG
>CAIPEB010000578.1 GCA_903863885.1 uncultured Planctomycetaceae bacterium
CAAACCTGTTACGCCGTGCGTGTTTTACGGGCCGGTCTTTCTCAAAAAGCACTGTCCGCGGGACCGCATCCGAGCAGTTCCTCGAGCGACTCTGCGTCGCCGAACAGGTCGTCCGATCCTTGGCTGGCCGCCCGTGCCTGGACGAATTCCACTTCCGCTTCAGCGTCATCCGGCGAGTGGTCAACGACTGCCGCAGGACTCCGGAAGATCTCGGCTGCCGCCTGATAATCGACGGGTCTGACGGGCGCCGCGGGAACGGCAACCGGCATGGACGTGCCCCTTGCGATCAGCGCCAGGTTCCCCTCGCCCTCACCCTCGCCGTTGCCCGAGTTAATGATCTGATTCAGGCGGTTGATGACGAACAGCACATCCAGCGGCGTGAGTTGACTGTCGCCGCTGACATCCAGGTAGTAGGCCCCGTACTGTGACTCGTCGCTGCTATCCTCGGACGGAGCGGCAATCTCATTGAGAGCATTAATCAGCACCAGCGCGTCCAGCGGTGTGTCTGCACCGTCGGCATTGACGTCAAACTGATTGGAAGGATTCGAATAGTAAGGCGCCGACAGGAAATCGCGTTTGGAATAGTGCAGCGGGTCCAGTTCGCCAAACGTGTAGCCTTGAGCGTGATCGCCCGATGCCAGGACGATGTCGCGGATCACATCATTAAGAACGGTGCCGCCATTGGTGCCGGCGCGGTCGAACCAGTCGCCGTATCCCTCGGGCTGGACTTCTAACAACGTGTACGTGCCCGGCAGCAGATCGTCAAAGATGAAGTTGCCGCTGGTGTTCGTGCGCAGGTTCCGCAACACGGAAGCACCTGTCACATCGGTTCCTATCAACGTAATGCTGACATTTGCGATGCCCGGTTCGCTCGCCCCGATCAGGGTATTGCGGTCGTAATCGGCAAACACCGTGCCGGCAATGCTCGCGCTACCCAGGAAACCGAAGTCGACATTCGACGCCGTGGGCTGGAGGTTAGTCAGAGTCCTCTGCGTGGCAGCGTCCAGCACCGCATCCGGATCGACGACGACCATCAGGCCCGGCGGCAGGCTGGCCGGATCGACCACGATCGAATAGCCGATTCCCCCACCGGCACCGTTGTCCACGGGCAGACCCGGCAGCGAATAGTTCCCCTGGCTATCCGTCGTCAGCGTGATGACCTCCGCGGTGCCATCTCCGTCAATGTCCGCCGTCACGTTGACCACCGCGTTCGCAATTCGCTCGCCAGAGTCGGGCAGCCCATTTTGATTGCTGTCGCGGAAGACGACCCCATCGATCCGGCCCGGCCCTCGGAAACCGAAATCGACGTTATCCAGGACTGTATCCGCGGGCAGATTCGCAAAGTATGGATTGTTAGCCGTCGTCAGCGACAAACCCGCCGGCAGCGTCGCGGTCACCACATCCACCTGGAAGTTTCCGGCCGGCAGTTGCGGGAAGTTGTAGTTCCCGTTGGCATCCGTTGTCGCCGTGTACGTCTCATTGTCTCCGGGTGTCAGCAGGTTCCCGTCCGCACCGGCCCAGGTCAGGGTCAAGGTCACGCCGGGAATCCCCGGTTCGTAACCGTCCTGCGTCCCGTTGTTGTTCAAGTCCATCCACACCAGGTCGCCGATCGACCCCGTGCCCACGTACCCGAAGTCCTGGTCCAAGCTCGTGCCGTTTGCGTCGGTCAACGTGACATTCGACGTGCTGTTGTTCCCGCCGTCCGGGTCCACCGAGTTGACCGTCAGGCCCACGGGCAGGTCCGTCGTGTCCACCGTGACCGTGTAAAGCACGCCGGCCGCCGTCGTCCGCAAGCCGCTCACGGTCCACAGTCCATCCGACCCCGTGGCGATCGTGACCGACTCGTTCGTGCCGTCCCCGTCCAGATCGGCCGTCACCGTCACGTCTACTCCGCTCAAGCCTTCACCCAGGTCGAACGACCCGTTCCCGTTCACATCGTGGAACACGCGGTCGCCCAGCGAACCGGCACCACGAGCACCGAAGTCCGCCGACGTGTATCCCTGCCCCGTCGTCAACGTCACCGGCAGCGGATCGTTCCCCGTGCTCACGGTCAAGCCCGCCGGCAGCGTCGCGTTCACCA
>CAIPEB010000579.1 GCA_903863885.1 uncultured Planctomycetaceae bacterium
CCGCTAGCACTTGTGGCTGCGGGCGACCGGTTGCGCCCGTTCAAGATCTACGATGCCAACTTTCAGTATACGGCCACCGGGAAACAAAACAGCGACTTGACCAGCAACTCGGTCTGGAACGCCAACCAACTCAGCTATATGGTGCACGACGGCGCCCTGACGGGGTCGACGACAGGCCTGCTGGAATTGCTGGAAGCTCCCGCCAACCTACGGGGAATCCGGGTGACGCTGAGCGCCGGCGGCGGCATCGGCGAGGTCAGCAGCCCCTCGTACCTGCCGTTGGCTGAGTTACGCACAGGCAGCTACAACCCCACCTCGACCGAATCCCTGGCGCTCGCCAGAGCGTATGCCATGGGAGACCTGTTCCTGGTCGGCGAACACGCCGGATACGGCGAACTCTACACCTTCGACAGCTATGACACAATAAAAGACCGAATCACGGCACTCCAGATCACACTCTCGCGGCCGCTGAGAGTGGCTACGCCTTATCCCCTGAAGGCCTCCGCCACAGATGCCATCAATATCGAGGCTGTCCCCGCATTCCTGGAGGTGTCGGGCTTCGGCTACAACAGTGACGGATGGTCGCTCAACAACCAACCGAGAACCCAACCCACCGGTCCGACGATCGAAAACTACGTGCTGAGTCTCACCGACAACAGTCACTACGAGTCCCGCAGCGTCTGGTGGAACGAAACAGTCGGCACCGGGAGTTTTGAGGCCAGTTTCACATACACGGCAAGCGGCAGCGGCGGCGGCGCCGCGTTTGTGCTCCAGAGCGATCCGGACCGGACGTATGCCTTGGGGGATCCCGGCACACACCTGGGCTACGGAAGTGCCGGCTCGACGGCAATCACCCCCAGTGTCGCCTTCGAAATCAGTCTCGGCGGCTCAACCGGATCAACGGTGGGCACGGCCGTCGCCACCAACGGAGCCACCGGATCATACCAGAGCACGGGCTCGGTCAGCTTGAACAGCGGACGTCCGGTGCGCATCGTGCTGGCCTACGACGCCGCGTCCCTGACGCTCACGGAAACACTGACCGATACGGTAACGGGCGCACAATTCAATCGCGTTCATACGGGCATCGATTTCAGGCAGACCCTGGGGCCCTACGCGACGCTCGGGTTCACCGGCAGCACGGCTGACAATCCCGACCAGCAGACCATCCAGGACTTTCAGTTCAGCCAGTTGATCGACGAAATGTTCATTGACCACATCAGCAGCACCTCCGGTCTGGTCAACCTCCAGACCACGGGCGACATCCTGGTCAATCCACTGGCAGGCACCATGGCCGGCGCAAGCATCACGGCCCGCAACCTCAACCTGGATGCCGGCGGAAGCGTGGGTCTGGCGTCGATGCCGCTGCCCGCAAACATCACGGGCCAAGTCAACATCGCAGCTCCGGAAGCGATCTACCTGACGCAACAGTCGGGAGACCTGCACGTCGGCTACACCCACAGCGAGGGCAGCGTGCAGTTGACCGCTTCAGGCAGCGTCGTTGACACCAATCCCGGAGTTACAAGTTTCGGCGGCAACGGCAATGGCTGGACCTTGAACGGCACGCCGTACGCGAGCATCAAGAATGACGTGCTTACCCTCACCGATGGATTCTACTGGGAAGCAAGCAGCGCCTGGTACTGCGTGCCGGTTTCGACCGAGAGCTTTACGGTCGGGTTCACTTACACCGGAATCGGAACGGCCGACGGTGCAGCATTCGTCCTGCAGAATGATCCCCGCACTCTGAAGGCGGTTGGAGATGTCGCGGGGAGCCTTGGATACGGAAGCGCGGGAGATCCGATGCGAGCAGTCAAGCCCAGCGCCGCGTACCAGATTAACCTCGCCCACGTCAGCGGTGCGCAGATTCCCGGTACGAACTTTGTCCTGAACGGCGCAACGGGCAGTTACCACACCACCGGTTCAGTCAACGTGGCGAGCGGACATCCGCTGGACGTCGTGCTGGTCTATGACTCGCCGACGCGAACCATGACCGAACTGATCCACGACACCGTAACCGAGGCGACGTACATTAACACATACACCGGCATCGACCTCCCGGGCACGCTCGGCGCCACCGCGCATGTGGGCTTCACCGGGGCGGACGGCGGCAGCAAATCCACTCAGACGATCACGAACTTCCAGTTCACGCCGGGCAGGACATTGGCTTTTCTGAACGGATTCAACGAGGAATTGCTGCTGGCCCGCTGGCACAATCATCTGACCGCCACCGACGTGAACGGCGACGGGCAGGTGGTCCCGTTCGATGCGCTGTACATCATCAACTACCTGAATTCGCACCCCAGCCTTGCGGCCTTGCCGGCCGAAGCGCTCCTGGTTCCGCAGTTCGTCGACGTCAATGACGACGGATTCCTCGCGCCGATGGACGTGCTGATGGTGATCAACCATATCAACTCTCTCGAGTCGTCCGGGGGCGAAGGCGAGTCAACCGCCGACGGGCCGCACTATTCAGCAATAACTGCCTCCGAATCCGTTTTGCCGGGCAGCGAACCGGCGATCGTGGATCTCCATGGAAGACCTGCGGGCGGCGCAAATCACTCAGCATACGCTTTCCTGCAGTTCTCGCCTCATGAGATTGCGGCTCAGTCGGAGACTCCAACCGAAGCAACGAACGCGACCGTCCCGGCAGGCCCGTCTTTGCGCCGCGCACTGCCGGACGATGCAGCCCTGACCGCCGACGAAGTGTTCGGCGACCTGCATCGCTGGGTATCGAGCCAGAAAGCCCGAACAGTCCACACGCTGTCAGCGCACGTCGGCACCGAAATAGAAGAGCTGGAATCGGCGATCGACGACCTTGTCGAGACCGTGGCGCAGGGGTGGCACGGAACGCGGAACTGAGCCGCACGTCGCTTCGATTGTTGAACTGCTGCTGTCTCCTCCCGAAATCGGCTGCGGCCGCTTGCCCGGACGGTTGCTCGATGGCGATCCGCGCGCGGACGTGCGACTCTTGCATGCACCGCGTGCCAGCGGCAGAATCACATCCTGAACAAGGCACGCGAAGAACCTACCCGGCACGGGCGCCGCCAGTGCGGCATATCGTCGGCCAGCGTTCCTTGCCATGTTCCCGCCAACCACGGAATCAACGAGCTATGACCCCGCGAGTCAACCAGTGTCTTTCTGTCGCAATCGGTGTCTTATCCGTGGCGATCGCCTGCCGCGTTACGGCGCACGAGCATCCGGATTCAACCGCCGCCATCCTGTCGCAGCCCAAAACGACCTGGTTGCCGGAGGTGCTGCCTCGGCCTCGCGATGTGGAACTGCGGGGACCGCTCGGCGAATCACTGCAGCGGGGGCTGCTGCGGCTGCGGGTGACACCGTACGACAGCTTGCCGTGGATCCGCGCAGATCTCGATCAGTCGCAGCAGGTCGACCGGATCTTCAAGGAGTGGAGCGGCGACGTGTCCGGTCGATACATCGAGGTCATGAGCCTGACCAGTTCGACCGATCCGGCAACACACGACCTGCTGCGGGAACTGCTGCTTGCGGTCCCCGCCCTGCAGCATTCCGACGGCCACTACGGCGGCGAGATCGGTGACGCGGCCAAACAACTCGAGTACCGGCAGCAACCGGTGTTCTGGGGAAACACCCGCCTCCTGGTGGGCTTGATCACGGCGGCGCGCGAACTCCGGCAACCCGCACTGCTGGAACCCGCAAAGAAGATCGGAGATTTCTACGTGCCGCTCGTGGACGCGCTCTGCGTGCCGCAGAACGCCGAACGCTGGAAGAACGAAGCGCAGGATTCGTTCAGCTTTATTACCGACTTCTTTCCCGCCGTGGAAGGGCTCGCATTGCTGTACGGTGCGACGCACGAGCAACGCTACCTTGATGCAGCCGAGCGGATGGCGGCGTTTTTCCTGCAATTCGATCATGAGCCCAACGGTCACAGCCATGGAAACCTGTCGACGTGGCGAGGCATTCTCGAATTGTATGAACTCACCGGCAAGGCAAAGTACGGTGAACAGGCCATTCAGAAATGGGACCGCGTAACAGGCCAGGGGTTTGTCTGGCCCATCGGCGGCACCGGGGAAGGCTGGTCGCACGGAGGCGGTTTGAAGAACGCCGTCGGCGGCCGATCGATCACGGAAGCCTGCGCTGACTCGGACTGGCTGCGTTTCAACCTGAAACTTTGGCACTGCACGGGAGAGACTGTCTATCTGGATATGGCCGAACGGCACGTGCACAACCAGTATCTCGCCAACCAGGCAGTCAACGGCGGCCACGGCCACCGCCCGGTGCTGGTTGACGGCCAAGGGAAGATCACCGGCCTCGACGGCGCTGCGGCATGCGATGCGACCTGGTGCTGCAGCCTGCACGGCCCGCTGGGACTTGAGTACCTGAAGAGCTACCTCGCCGCCGGATCGGATTCGGGCGTGTTCGTGAACTTTCCGCTCGATTTCACTTCCAAAGTGACGTCGCGCGGGGTGGACTGGACGGTAACGTGCCGCGCGAAACCGAATTATCTGAACGGTCGTGCGGACCTCGATATCGAATTGTCGCCAAGTGGTGCGGCAACCGCCGTCCGGACCGCGTTGCTCGTGCGTGTGCCGGCCTGGGCCCGTTCGCACCACGCAACCGACGCAGAAGGCCACACCATTGCGGCCCCCGTCGATGGCGGGTATCTGCGAATCGAGCGAGCGTTTGCCGCGGGTTCCCCGGTCCACCTTGAACTGGAAACCGGATTGGCGCTGGAGGGCAGAGCACGACGTAAGATCGATCCGCCATGCGGCCAGGTGACTCGCGTCGCAGACGCTGCGTTAACCGCCGGCCCGCTGGTGCTCTTCGCGACCGGTTTGCGGAGCCCCGCAAATCTGCTGTTGCTGTCCGACGCCCAGGGGCGATTGAAACCGCTGGCCGTATCGGATCAGGGGCTGCGTTCTATTGCACTGCCTGGTTCCGAGACAACGGTCGAACAACTCGCGACGGGTGCCGACATCCGCCCGGTGGCGCTGGCGCCATGGTCCGGTGCCCCGAACGCGACCTTGTTCGTCAATCACTGGGTGGTGGTGCCCGAGACCTCGTTGTCGGACGCGGTGAAGGCCGCTTTATCCGCCCACGCGAGTCGAACCGCGTTTTGCGCGTTTGGCGAAGACCTCGAGAAACGCCTTCCATTCTGGAACGCACCGGCGGGATGGAGATTTACTCAGGGCGGCCTGGAAGTGTCGCGACGCTGGTCGATCCAAGAGCAGGACCTCGTCGTGAGCGGCGGCGGGGTCGGACTCCTGGCAGGGGAAGGCTACCGTGACTATCGCTTCGAGTTCACCGCGTGCCTGCCGCCGGAAGGTGACGGACTGGTGGGCTGGGTGGTCCGAGCGAAGAACCCATGCGAGGGAGTCCTCTTCCAGATCGAATGTGCCGACAGCACACTGCCTGCCGAGCGTGACCCACGCACTCGGCAGAACAGCCTGCGGTCGTATGTCGTTCATCCGGGCGATCTCGGTTCACGCCTGGAACTAAAGGAGGTGGTTGCCTTGCCAAAGCCCGTCATGCGCGGCGAATCTCACGTCGTGGCCACGGATTGCCTTGGCGATTCGGTCTCGGTTTACGTGGATGGAACCCTCGTCCTGAAGCAGTCGGACTACGGCATGTCGGAGGGGTCCGTCGGATTCCGGGCTGGCGCCGGTATGGAAGACGGATCGCAAGGCGCCCGCGAAGTCGGCCAGTTCCGTCAGATTCGATTGATCAGGCAATAGTCTGGAGTCCGGAGTCTGGAAAACGTGAGGCCTTCATCCCTGACATTTTCCGCCACTACCGACTACCGGCATCCGGCATCGCATTTTCACCCCGCGCGTTCGCGTTCCACGCGCCGGGCCAATACCAGCATGGGAACGCCGTACCCCCAGCATGAAACGGCATCCCCGCCGACGAACCAGAGGGGCAGGCCCGCCCAACTCCCGAGCACGACTCCGCTGGCGGATAACAGCATGATGGCGGCGGCCTGGTAGCGTATCAGCGGGATGTACCGCCGAACCTCGAACGACAGCGAAACCAGTAAACCTCCGTAAAAGGAAGTCAGCGCACACACTGAGCGGGCCAGATATTCAGCAATCGGCGCGACCGGAAACTCGCCCCAACCAAGCCAACGATGACACAATTCGATCCAACTCCGAGGCATCCACAGCGGGATCAGGGCCAGCAGGCAGACGCTTCCGATGAGCCGAAGCAGCAATGCCAACCAACCCTCCGCCGTTTGCAATTTGCGCATCTGGGTCTCCTCTCACCCAATCCTACGACTTGGCCAAAGACCTCGGGGGCCGTTGATCAGTAGTGTAAGTGTCCAGCAAGAGTTTTGGAAAATCACGATCGAAGTTCGACCGTCCTTTCGGCGATCCGACTCGGGCTCGTCTCGGCTCTGAGCGATCTGCGAAGGCAGTTCCGGTCTTGGTTGATTAAGGCTTTTCCCCAGGCAAGATTGCTATTTCTTGCGCAAGCCAGCTGGCAACAAAGGTGGAAATCCGCCGAAAAATCCCCTCTTTTGAGCCAGGCAACGCGGTCGATCGCCGCCGATTCTGATGAATGGACGCAGCCTGTCCAACTTTTCTGCCAGGCCGTTCCTAAAATGATGGAACGTATCGGGCGGGACTCGCGTCGAAAGAACGTGAGAGGAGTGTCGCGCGCCAGCGCAGCTTCGGAATCATGGCTCCGTTTTCGACGGAACACGAAGCTTCGGAATACGTGGAGCAAACCAGTTATCCGGCATATCCGGTGGATCAATTAGCGTTACTAAACCGTGTAGAACAAAAAACTTAAGCCCCGCGCACAATTCAGTTGCGTCACGTGGTAGCAGTGGGTAGTTTGGATGTATCAGCGTGCCGAAACTCCTCTGTTGACCCCGGCAGTTCCCGGCTGCCCCCCTCCTCGCCTCAGAGTCGGCGGCGTACGGCTAATCAGCGTAAACCACCTTCACGACAGTACTTAAACCGGACCCGACAAGGCATATGAAAACCAACCGGCGCAGTTCGTTTCGCGAAAAACTGTTCGGCTCCTCCAGGAAACCGAAAACGAATCGAACTTCGATCCGTCGCCTCCTTAGCGAACCGCTGGAGTCGCGAATATTGATGGCGGCGGACCCTGTAATGAACTACGTGCTTAAGGCCGTAGATGCCAACAACAATCCGATCACGGAAGTGTACGTTGGCGACACATTCCGACTCATCGCCCAAGTTCAGGACGTGCGCACCACGTCGCCGGGCAGATACGGCGTGATGGCTGGCTATCTGGACGTCCGCTACAACCCGTCGATCGCCGACAGTCCGACCAAGACGATCACGCACGCCTCTCCATATACGAACCTGCCTACGGGCACTGCGGCTGTCACCTCGGCCACGACGGCGATTATTGACAACGCCGGCGGTTTCACGGGCTTGAGCGGCCTCGAGCGGAACACACTCTATACGCTCTGGTCGATGGAATTCGTGGCGCAGGCCCCCGGGGTAATCACGTTCGCGGGAGAACCGACCACCCAGAATCCGAACGAAACTACGGACCCGTTCGGACGCGACATTGGCGATGATGCACAGAGTCCCGGAAGTTGGACTTTGATGTATGGCAGGAACGATCCCGTGACTCCCGCCGGCACGTCGCAGTCGTCGTTTGGCGCAATGGGCTTCGTCAATACCACGCTTACCGTGAAGCAGGGGCTCAAGGTTACGGGCGACTCAGCCACCGTCGACGAAGATTCAACGGCGAATCGAATCAATGTCCTGACCAACGACACGGTGAACGCGGGAGACTCGAAGCAGATCACCGCATACACACTTGGTGGACACGGCCTGGTCACGAAGAGCGACAACGGCACTCCCGCCGACACGAACGACGACTACCTTTTGTACACGCCGGTGGCCAATTACGTCGGCACCGATACGTTCACTTACACTGCCTCGGACGGGCACATTTCACGGACCGCGACGGTGACCGTGACCATGTCGCCGGTAAATGATCCCCCGACGGTCGCCATCGCCGGCACATCTCTGACCACTGCGGAAGATACGCCGCTCTCGCTTGTCATTACGGTGGCCGATATTGATGCCGATGCGTCGGGAGGAGTGCGGGCCACCGTGAGCGTTGCCAACGGTACACTGCAGACTGCAGCAAGTTCCGCCAACGTCACAGGCAAAGGCACGAGTTCGGTGGTGGTGACAGGATTGGTGGCGGACGTGAAAGCCGCTCTGAACGGTCTTGTCTACACTCCCGCCTCGAACTTCAACGGCAGCGATACGGTAACGGCCGTTGTCAACGACCTGGGCCACACCGGTTCAGGCGGTCAGTTGTCGGCATCGGCCAGCAGCGGCCTTACGGTCACGGCGGTCAACGATGCACCCTCGCGTGTTTCCGGATCGCTCACCCCGCTGGCGTTCGACGAGAACAGCGCCCCGTCGCCGGTATCGGTCGGATTGAATGGGCTGGTCTACGGCCCCGGCGGAGCAGCCGACGAATCGACCCAGACACTGTCGTGCCTGGTGACCGCGGTTCCATCCTTCGTGCAGCTATTCAAGGCCGATGGCGTTACGGCGGTGAAGGCCAATACAGTGCTGACGATGGCGGAATTCGCCGGCCTGAAGTACAAGACCACACAGAATCTGACCGGAACCGGCACTCTGAGCTGGTCGATCACCGACAACGGGTCGCCGGCCAAGTCGCTGGCCGAGAGCGTGACGTTTACTATCACAGCCGTAAATGACCCGCCCGTGCGGACCGCGGGAACCTTCAAGGCGATCTCCGTTGCCGAGGACAAGGCCAATACAACGGCCGCCTCGCTTGGGCTGGGCACCTTGAAATACGGACCGGGCGGCGGCGCGGACGAGGCCGGCCAGACGTTGACCTACACGGTCACTTCGATCCCGGCCGGCATTCAGGTATACAAAAAAGACGGAAGGACGCAGGTACTGGCCGGCGGTCGCGTGACGCTTGCCGAACTGCAGGGCCTGAAATACAAGACCGTGCCGAATGCGGCAGGCACCGGTACGCTGACCTGGACGGTCGCCGATAACGGATCGCCGGTTAAATCGCTCACCGAAAGCCTGACGCTGACCATCACCGCGGTGAATGACGCGCCGGTCCGGACAGGCGTGCTGACTCCGATCCGCGTAAACGAGGACAGCGCTAGTTCGCCCACCCCGATGGGACTTGACAGTCTGTTCTTCAGTCCGGGTGGAGGAACGGATGAAGCCAGCCAGACGCTGACCCACACGCTGTCGACGGTTCCTGCGTTTATTCAGCTCTTCAAAGCGGACGGCCTGACGCAGGTCGGCGTCGGCAGCATCCTGACCAGCGAGGAGTTGCAGGGACTGACGTACAAGACGGTGCCGAACGCCAACGGCACCGGAAACTTCGTGTGGAAAGTGGCGGACAACGGTTCGCCGTCTCTGTCGCTCGCCCAAACCCTCTCGGTCGCAGTCACGGCGGTCAATGACGCGCCGGTGCGAACCGCAGGCACGCAGACTCCCGTGAGCGTGCTCAAGGATAGCGCTAACACCACGGCTGTTTCGCTGAACCTGAGCACTCTGGCGTACGGCCCGGGCGGCGGCGCGGACGAAGCCCGTCAATCGCTTAAATATGTCGTGACGGCTATTCCCGCTCACATCAAACTGTTCAAGTCATCGGGGTCCGCCGTGGCAGTCAATGCCACACTGACGCTCACCGATCTGAAGGGGCTGAAGTACAAGACGGTCGCCGGCGTCACCGGAAAGGGTGACCTGACCTGGAGGGTGACGGACAGCGGCAGCCCGGCGATGATGATGACGGAAAGCCTGTCGATCGAAGTTAAGGATGGCTCTCCATTGCTGCCCGCGACTTTCGCCAGTCAATCCAGTTCCACCGACATTCTGACGCCCGCCGAATTGCAGCCGCTGGTGAATGCGGCCATCTCGCGCTGGGCCGCGACGGGACTCGACCCGGCGAAGGTCGCCATGCTGGCCCAAGTGCCGGTCACGATCGCCGACCTGAGCAGCCAGGGATATCTGGGCTACGCCTCGCAGAATCAGGTCGTGATCGACGACAACGGAGCCGGCTTGGGCTGGTTCATCGACGTCACGCCGAATGCCGACGAAGAGTTCGCTCCGGGCAGCAGCGGGCCCGCCGCCTCGCGGATGGACCTGCTGACCGTGGTCATGCACGAGATGGGACACGTGATCGGGCTGAGCGATCTGGACGCGCACAACCACGCCGACCAATTGATGGCCGGAACGCTGGGTACCGGACAGCGCCACACTCCCGACGCGCCGACCAGCACAGAGAGCCACTCGGTCGATTACTCGTTCCTGCTGGCCCGATCTCGCAGCGGCAACTCATTGACCAGGAGCCTGCACGACATCCAGCATGAGCGGGATACGGACAGCATCTTTGCCGACTTCTAGTCCGATCGGAACCTGACAATCTCAGCCGCGCCGCATGCGCTGCCCGGCGGGATATCGGAAGACGGCCGCACTCCGGCCGTCCTCCCCTGATCGTGCGGGCTGCTTCGGCTTCGCCGCGTCCTTTGGCGGCGCTCTGCCCTGCGGAAATTACGGGGCCGCAATGCGGGTGGACGTCAGCGGATGCTCCCTTGCGCCTTCTGCTTCCACAACCGGCCACGAGGCGCGGAACTCGTGCTGATAGGGGCCGATGCGTTCCACGGGGATCGCGTGGAAGCCAAGCTGAAACGCCGGAGAATCCTTTTTCAATCGATAGTCGTCCTTGTCCGCATTCTCGAACAGCGGATCCGCAACGAGCGATTGCCGGTCGAAACCAAGTGCCTGCCACGCGGCCCATTCGTCCAGCATTTCGACTTCATGGAGCGCGATGTCGTCGATGAGCAGTTGCCCGGTTCGATCCCGAAAGTCGATCCGCACGCGAAACTTCTTCATCTGTTCGTGGTAGCCGGACTCGCCGGGCGCCGGCGTCTTGAAAGCGAACTCCACTTGCTTCCATTCCGTTCCCAGGCGGATGTCGTTCGGGGAACTGCCCCAGAAATACGCATTGGCCACGTAGGACTGCAACATCAGCGAGGCCGTCCGCCCCTCCTGGTCGCACTTCACTCGGGCACTGAGGCGGTAATGCCTGCCCGACTCGAGCGCAAGATCCTCGCCGACAATCTGGGGATAAAAGTCCCGCCCGTTTGCCTCCTTGCCTATGCCTCCGGTCATCTGCAGCGCGAACTTGTCCGGTCCGTCGCCGGACGGCACGCGAGCCGCGGTGGATTCGGCGGGGCGCATTTGCCAGGTCCAGCGATCCGGAAGCGAATCCGGTTTGCCCGCTTCAAAGCCGGCGTTCTTTACCAGGTTTGACGACAGATTCTTGCCGGTCTTGATCTGCCCGGTAAGCAGCGGCTTCCCGCCGTGCCAGACGACGTTGCGGTCCGAGACGTAATGATCGAGCGGCACGTTGTGGAAACTGAACAGCTTCGCATCGTCCCCGCGGTAATAGATGATGTTCTTCTCGAACGTGTTACCGGTCATGATCAGGCCGTCGGGAAGCACGGCGTTGCGCGGATGAACATCCATGTTGCGCATGCCTTTCCACTCGGGCTGGTTGGCGACCATTTCGTAGCCCTCGATCATGGTGGGCAGATGGCTCTTCCAGAACGGGTGGTCCTTCGTCCACCCGTTGTATTCGATCTGCTGCAGGCGGCTCTCGACGAACACGTTGTTCTCGATGCGATTGTCGCGGCCGTTGTGAAGATGCAGTCCCGCGCGCGGGCAGCGCACGACGATGTTGCCGATCACGTCGACGCCGCCCGTGTTGTCGTCGAGATAAACGCCCCAGGCGAAATGCGGCGAGACCCAGCGATCACCGTCGCGGCCATAACCGAGAATATCATGGAAGTAGTTTCCGAGAATCACCGTGCCGCGCGATGAAATCCAGTCGCGGCCGCCCGTATAGACGGCCCCGGTATCCTCGGTCTCGAGGTTCACATGGCGGATATGGTTGTACTCGATGCGGAGATTGTTGCCGCTGAACATGATGCCCATGCGGGGGCCGTCGTGGATCAGGTTATGCGAGGCTCGATTGCCGACTCCGCTCAGGGCGATGCCCACTCCCTGTTTGTAAAAGACGCCCACATGGTGGATGTAGTTGTTGTCGGCGAAATTCTGCGCAGCGGTCAGCGTCTTGCGGTCGCCTCCGCTGATCGAGATGCCGTGACTGCCGGTCTGGTAGATATCGCACCCTTGAACGCTGTTTCGGCTGCCGCCGTCGATCGAAATGCCCGATCCATGGTAGTCGCCGACGTTGCGGATCGTGCACGCGGCGATCGAGCATTCGCGAGTGTCGTGCAGTTGTATTGCGGTGCCTTCGCAGCACTCGAACGTGATTCCGCGCACCAGGACGTGCTCGGTACCCGCACCGAACGCCATGATCGTGCGGCACAGCGGCACGTAAACCGGCTCGCCGTCGATCGGCTCCGGCGGCCAGAAATAGAGCGTGGAGGTCTTCTGATCCAGATACCATTCCCCCGGAGCGTCAAGTTCCTCGCGGGTGTTCTGCACGTAATAGCGGTCGCCGGGACGAATCGGGTAGGAACAATCGGCCGCCAGTTTCATCTTCCGATTGGCGACATCCATCTCGGCAATCTGAACGATGTTGTTCCACCAGTTGTATCGCGGAAAGACGAAGACCTCTCCTTCGGTCGGGTTCGACCACGAACCGACGTCCGCAGGCCTGAAGGTCAGCGTGCGTCGATCCTCGCCGGGGACGTCTTCGTACATCGGAACCAGTTTGCCATCTGCGTAAGCCCAACCGCCGCCGTAGGGGTTCTTCGGATCGAAGTTCGGGCGCCGAGCCAGAACCTGCCGCCGGCCGCGAAACACGATCTGGCGGAACTTCGCGCCTGGCAGGCCATGAGCGGCGAGGTCGGCTTTGAGAATCTGCCCTTCGTGCTGCGTCCACGTCTGCACGGCCTTGCCGCCGATCAGCACGGGCCGCTCATTTTCGAAGGCTCGAATCATGACCGGCGCGTCCTTGGCGCCCGAGTCCTGCTTTTCCAATTGAAACGTGCCCGGAACGAGGTAACTTCCGCCGCGCACGTGAATGGTCGCCGGTCCGCTCCAGCCCGCCCGACGTTTTGCGCGCAGCGCATCCCGGGCTTTTTCCAGCGACGCAAACGGCCCGTCCGATCCGCCTGAGTTCGCTTCGGGCAGCGTGCCGGACCATTGGTCGCTGCCTTTGGGACTAACATAGAAGTCGTCGGCACTCGCCACGCAACACCAGTTAAGCAGCAGGATGCATGCCGCATGCGGCAACACGTGGACGACTCGAATTGCAGGCCGCATGAGATCCTCAACTTCCTTGGTAAATGCGGTGAGCGGTTGTTAATGCGGAGACTAATGAATGCCGGGCAGCCGGCACCCGCAAGAAACACGATCCGCGCGAGGCAACGATTAGTCGGCTCCGTTAAACGGCGTGGCTCTTTCGCGGCCCGCTGATTCTAAAACCCAGTATCTGCAAAATGCTATCGCAGGTCTAACACACCGATCAAGAAGGCTCGCCTCGGTGTCCAGACCGATTGGCCGGCTCCATGCCGCTTGGATTCCCTTTTCTTCCTGCAGCGCCGCGATCTGTTGTCACCTGGAAAAGAATGTTGACAGTCTCGATCCAGCATGCTTAAATGTCGCAGCGAGAGTAGAAAACAATTAGTTTCATTTTCTCTTGGCGGATTCTCGCGACGTCGGCCTCGGCCACGATCTTCCCCGGAACAGGCCTTGTCCCAGTATGCAGCTGAGTCTTTGGCAGTTGCGCCGCTAACTGCCGCTCCATGCTCGCAAGTTTGCTGCATTGTTACCGGGCCTGCTCCTCATGTTCCCACTACAAGCTGCCTGCGGATTGCAGCGCCAGTGGTTTGGCGACAGTGCAACTCGAATCGGCAGCGCGTCGACATGAACAACGGGCAACCAGATCGTTTGGTACAGGAGACTCGCACGTGTTCCGAAAGCAATTCCGCCGTCGTTCCTACTCTCGACTCTCCGCTCATTTGACAACATCACGGCGCAATCTCTCCCTCGAAAGGCTTGAGGACCGGCGTTTGATGGCGGCGGACCCCGTCGAGACGTCGCTGGATCGGACAGCATGGCAAACCGTCAACGGTGCCGGCACGTCCGGCATGGTGAATATCGCGGTGAATCTCGCCGAGGCAACGAATTCCACCGTCGAGCAGACGTTCAAGGCGTATCAGCAGCACTTAAGAGCAGGAAAATCGTCGACGGTTTTCGAGTTTGCTTCCCTGAAGCTCCGCCTGGTCAATTTTTCGGGTTTCGCACGCTCCCTGCACTACGGCACATTCGTAGGGCAATACGACTCGGTGACCGTTGGCACGTACAAGAGCCAGACATTAACCGGCACCGCCTCACGAGATCTGCTGGTGGGCATGGGAGGCAACGACGTGCTGAAGGGGCTCGATGGGAATGACATTCTCATCGGGGCGTCGGGCAACGACAGCTTTCAAGGCGGCAACGGCAATGACGTTATCCTGGCGCTGGGCAAAGGAAACGGGGTTGATCGCTTCGATGGCGGTGCCGGTACGGACCGGGTGGTCGCGGCAGGACTCGGCACGGAACTCGGCCTTGACGGCTATGCCAACACCGTCGAGATATTCGAAGGGCCGGGCGATACACTCATTTCCGACAGCTACAACGGCAGGACACTGGATTTCTCGGCGACGCAATTGGTCGGCATCGCTGAAGTCAATGGCGGCGCGGGGAACGATACGATCATTGCGTCCGACCTGTCGCCAGGCATCTACCGAGGCGGCAGCGGCGACGACACACTCGACGCCGGCAAGATGGCGACCACGTGGCTGTTCACCGGAACGGAAAACGGGTTCGACGTCTTCCGCGATAACGGGACGGCCGCCGTCACCGCAAAAGCAACTGCGTCGGGCACAGTAATCGGCGTCAAAGGTTACAGCAACGGTGTCGATCTGCTCCAGGGATCTGCGGAAGGAGACACGATTCTCAGAGACATCTGGAGCAGCCAGACGCTCGATTTCAGCAGCACCCGACTCGTCAACATCGCCGAGGTGGACGGCGGATGGGGCGATGACACCATCGTCGCGTCGAACCTTAGCTCAGGAGTCTATCGCGGGGGCGGAGGTGATGACACGCTGCGGGCCGGTTCCCAGACGACCACGTGGCTGTACACCGGAAAAGACAACGGTTACGACAGTCTTCGTGAAAATGGCGCGGCGTCCGTCACCGCAGTGGCCCAGTCGGCCGGCACGGTGATCGGGTTGCGAGGCTATGCAAACGGAGTCGATGTATTTCAGGGACCTGCGGCGGGCGACACGATTCTCGAAGATATCTGGAGCAACCAGACGCTCGATTTCAGCAACACCCGACTCGTCAACATCGCCGAGGTGAACGGCAGCTGGGGCGACGACACCATCGTCGCGTCGAACCTCAGCCCCGGAGCCTATCGCGGGGGCGGAGGTGAAGACACGCTGCGGGCCGGCACCCAGACAACCACGTGGTTGTACGCCGGAAAGGACAACGGCTACGACAGTCTCCGCGATAACGGTGCGGCCTCGGTCACAGCAGTCGCCGAGTCGGCTGGCACGGTGATCGGATTGCGAGGCTATGCCAACGGCGTTGATATATTCCAGGGGGCCGCGGAAGGCGACACGATCCTCGAAGATATCTGGAGCAGCCAGACGCTCGATTTCAGCAGCACCCGACTCGTCAACATCGCCGAGGTGGACGGCAGCTGGGGCGACGACACCATCGTCGCGTCGAACCTCAGCCCCGGAGCCTATCGCGGAG
>CAIPEB010000580.1 GCA_903863885.1 uncultured Planctomycetaceae bacterium
ACGGCGGAGGTCATCGAAGGCGGGAAGCCAACCAGGACAACTGTGACGATTCCGGATCCGCTGCAGTACGACACAGCCGCTCCACACCTGAATCCCGAATACCAGTCCACCGCCCCGTGGCGCTGGGTCACGACCAGCCAGCTCATCGAAGCCACTCGCAAACTCATGTCCCAGGTTCCGCCGGTGCTGGCCGGGATCGTCGGGATTCCCCGCTCGGGCATGATTCCCGCATCGGTGCTGGCCACCTGGCTGCACTTGCCGCTGTACGAATTGGCGGAAGACGGACCGCGGCGCCTGTATCACGGCTGGCGTGGCGGTCAGATCGAGGCGCCCGCCGACGCCCCATTCCTCGTCGTGGACGACACCGTCTACAACGGCTACGCGATGCACGCCGCCCGGCAGCGAATGGCAAACAACCCCGCCATTTACGCGTCGGTCTACGTCCGTCCGGCCCAGACGCAGCATGTCGACCTCTACGGCGAAATCCTGCCCAGTCCGCATCTCCTGGAGTGGAACCTCGTCAACAGCGGCATGCTCACCGGCCGCGTGCAGAACCCGCACATCGCCGGCGGCTTCGCCTTGGACCTGGACGGCGTGATCTGTGAAAACAACCCGGTCGGAGATGACGATCCCGGCTACGAAGCGTGGCTACAGAACGCCCGTCCGCTATGGCTGCCGCGATTCGTGCCCGCACCGCTGATCATCACGTATCGCTGCGAAAGGCATCGCGGAATGACCGTGGAGTGGCTCCGTCGCTGGGGCTGCAAGTGGGAGCGACTGATCATGGCTCCGTTCGACGATTGGCGAGAGCGGGATCGGAGTCTGTCGCCTGTGGACTTCAAGGCGAAGCATCTGGGCGAGTCACCGTGCGTGGGACTCGTCGAGTCGCACGATTGGATTGCAAGTGGAGTGCATGAGGCGACGGGGAAAGTGGTGATTGCGGTGGAGACTGGGAGGGTTTATCAGTAGGAATCGGGCGGTCGCTCAAGTATTGAGTCTCGCCGGGGACCGATTTGCCGAAACGGACGTTGGAAGAGAATGACGAGAAGATCGTCCTGTTCCCGAGGTAGTCATTTTCCTTGGAAGCTGGCTCGCAGGTACAATGCCAGCATCCGGATCGAAGCTCACAGCCTGGCGGGATCGCTGCCATGTTAAGACGTCTGATCCTCCTGTTCCACCTCGCGGTCTGGAAGCTTCGGCTCAAATACGTTCAATGGCAATTGCGGCAATCGGGCATCGATCCGGACTCGCTGCCCGAAATCCAGGAGTTGCGGCGACGATATGCGGCCGGTGAACCGCTGCGTCCAGAGGACCTGACACGGGACGGTGACCTAGCCCCGATCGCAAGCTCTGGATTCAGCATCGCCCGGATGAAAAGCCCGTCCGGCTGGCTGGCTGGAACCGGGCGAGACGCCGGAATTTGACGAATACACGGTGGTCCTGCGCGGAAGCCTCCACGTCAAGACGAAGGAAGGCGAGTTCGACGTTCGGGCTGACAGGCCGTGGTCGTAAAGGCGGGAGAATAGGTTCAGTACAGCAGCCCTTCGCCCGAGGGAGTGGAATACATCGCTGTCTGCTTACCGGCTTTTCTCGCTTGAGATAGTCCATCGAGACGCCTTGTAAAGTCGGTGCAGCGAATGATCGCCGACGCTTCGCGAATCCAGCTCCATATGGAGCCGAGCAGCTATTGCCAGCCGCACTGCGGATGTCCGTCGTGCGGCCTGCGAGGAAGCGAATCCAGCTAAGCCAAGGCGCTCTGCCGGTTGCGTCAACCTGCGGCGGATTGGGCTTAGCGCGAGGGGGTCGCTATTGCTCGGATCTCCCTTGCCCGTAGATCGCCCAGGTAGATTCGAACGTCGTCGAGGCGGCCTTCGAGATATCGGGCCTTCTTTGGATCGTCGGAGTACCGCCCCAGCTCGATCGGGCCGTTTGCGGCGAACTCCTTGCCCAAGTGGTCGGTATTCGTCACGTCCTGACCGTTGACGTAGACTCGCTGGGCGGCATGACGCCGATCGACCGTGATCGCGACATGGTTCCAGCGGCCGCGGGGCAGCGCGTGGTTGAGCGTGGCCGCGCCGTGCGCATCCTTGCCGTCGTTGGTCTCGGTACGCAAGAGTTCAAGGAACTGGCCGATCTCCGGAACCGTGTAGATTTTGAACCCCGGCAGCGAGAACAACGCACGTTCCCCCAAGGACTTCGGCGGGAGGTATACCCAAAAACAGATCGTGAAGCGGCCGCCCAGGTCGATCTCGGGCAACTCGACATAAGCGGTCTTGCCGTCGAAACCGAGGGACGCCGCGCCTTCGGCCTTCTCTGTGCGGTCGAACGCCGCGCCGCCTTGGGTCTTGCCGTGCTTCCCGCCAATCACGTCTTCGACGTTGCCATCCAGCGGATAGTGCCGGACCAATTGGGCCTTTTCAAACACGGGAGTCGGTTTGTCGGGGGTGGGGCACAGCGCGGAATACGCTGGCTCCAGGCCCGCCTCGCGTTCCCAGTCCGCATTCTCGTCGGTATTGCCGTCGTACACCTGTCGGTCGCGACGAGCGCCGCCGTCCTTGCCGCCCGTGTTGTGATGGAAACTGTTGCCCACTCGGCGGATCACGTTCTCCTTAAGCGTGTTTCCGGCGGAGCATTCATCGAGGTAGATTCCAGCAACCGGATTGGCCTCCGAGGTCGGGCCGCGATAGACGTCATGGATGAAGTTGCGGTAGATCAACAACGTGCTGTCGCTGAGGTTGAACTGCGTGGTGAAGACGTAGATGCCCGCTCCATCGTCCAACTCCTTCATCACGTGATGCACGTGGTTGAATTGGATGCGGCTCCCCGCCGCGGGCGACTCGTGCTTGCTGAAGTAGCCGTAGGTAATGCCGGAGTAACCGCCGTCGAAGACTTCGTTGTGCTCGACGGTGCAGCGGGTGGCGACGGAGACGCAGATGCCCGAGGCGGCAAAATTCTGCCGCCCATAGCCGCTGACCAGGTTGTTGCGGATCGTGTCGTCGCGGCACTGGTCGGCCTCGGCGGGCGTCTTCTCCTTCTCGGCATAGACCACGATGGGGGTGTCGCCGATTTCGGCAAACACATTGCCCTCGACATGCGTCTTTTGGGTGCCTTTGAGGAGGATCAGGCCGCAGGCGGTCACGTTGCGAACGACGTTGTTGACGAAGCGGATGTTTCGCGTGTCAGTGAGTTGAATGGTCCCGGGGGTGGTGTTCCATCCGTCCCAGTGGACATTGCATTGGGCACCGCAGTATCCTCGGTCGGCGTCGGCGTGCAGCCAGTTGTCGTGCTCGAAGATCAGGCCATCGAAGGCGACGTTGGCCGTGCCCTTGAGCGTAACCATGCGTTCGATGCGCGGGACGACGATTTCGGCCTTGGCCAAATCCTCGTCGGGCCGTGGTTTGTAGTAGAGTTTGCGCGACTGGCGGTCCAGATAGAATTCGCTGGGTTGATCGAGGAACTCCAAGGCGTTTTCCAGGAAGTAGTATTGGCCATTGGCCTTGGGCGGCACGTTCGCCTGCTTGAACTCCAACTCCACAGCCTTGGGAGTGGGAAAAACCACGTCGTCACCGTCGTAAGTGCCGAAGAACCGGTAATGGATGCGGCTGATCGCCCAGTGCTTCTTGATGACCAACTCGACTTGCTCGGGACGCCGCCAGTGCTTCATGATACCGCTGCCCGCCAGCCGAATGCTGTTGGTCATTGGCTCCCACTGCTTAAGTTGAAGGTAGGAACCGGCATTGGGGTGGCGGGCGGTGATCGCCGGTTTGCCGTTGACATACAGTTGGCGGAAGTCGCCCTTGCCGGCGTCGACGGAGAAGATCCCGCCGCCCTCGTCTTTCCACTCGCCTCGGACAAGCCGACCGGCGCTCAGGCGGGGCTTGTTCGCAGGATCCGCGGCCGTGTAGACGATTTTCCGACCCTCGCGCGCCGAGTCCTTCTCCGTCAACTCGAACGTGGAAGGCAGGAAGTGCAGGCCCGGCAGGATCTGCACCACGACATCCTCTGCGATCGGTTGCCGCTGACGGATGACGTCGCGGGCTCGCGCGATGGTGGCGAACGCCTCGGCGACGCTGGCGCCGGACTTGGCGTCATCCCCATCGGGCTTGACGAAGTAGGTGATTTCCCCGCGGGAGGGATTCGCCAGAGCCAGGGAGAACAAAGCGATGCCGATCAGGCCTGTCGCTCTCATCGTGAGGTGATCCTTGCGGCTAAATGGGATTGCGAGTCGGGAGACCGTTGGCGGACGCGAGGGCCGCTCGGTCCTTGCAGCGCGGAACAAGGACTCCTTCGCAAATCGCGCAGCCCAACCCGTCTGAGATCGCGCCGTGGCGTGCACCTTAATCTGCGAATATCATTCTATTTTGCCCGCCAGGCGGCGTCGACCACGGAACGCGCAAACCGTTTCCCTATTTGCGCACGCAGACAGGTGCTGAAACATGCGACTGCAACGAATCGCCCTGATCGCCGACATCACTCCCGGCTACGTCGAGGGCGTTATTCGAGGCATTGGGATGCGGGCGCGCCCGGATCTGCCTTGGCTGTTTGATTTGATCGCGCCAAGCTCGACGACGGTGCGTAGGGTTTGCGGCGAGGGGGTAGACGGCGCAATCGTCATGAGCATAACGCCCTCGATCGGCGACGCCCTGCTTTCCTCCAACATTCCGAGCGTCAATACGGGTCCTCTCGACTTCGCCCCGGATTTCCCCCATGTCGGCAATGACGACATCGCGATTGGCAAGATGGCCGCGAGACACTTCTTGGATCGGGGATTTGTTCACTTGGCCTATGTTGGCATCGCTGCCCGCGGGACGGACTACCCGATTCGCCGTGGCGAGGGGTTTTCTGAAGAGGCCGCCAAGGCTGGTTCGACGGTGGCGGTTCGACCGATTCCGGGTTCGACAGGAGAATTGGGACGCTGGCTTCAAGAATTGCCGGAGCCAACGGGAGTGTTGGCGGCCAACGACGTCGTCGCGTGGCAAGTTGTGGAATCCTGCCGCGCTGTGGGACGGAGCATTCCCGAGCAGATCGCGGTCCTGGGCGTCGACGACGATCAGGCTCTGTGCCATTTGGCGTATCCGTCGCTCTCCAGCATTCGCGTGGCTTCCCAACGCATCGGCATTCAGGCGGCAGACATCCTGACCGGCATGCTCGCGCGGCCCGGGTGGAGGCCGGAAAGGATGGAAATTCCTCCGGTCGGCGTAGCCGTGCGACAATCAACCGAGATATTTGCCGTCGCCGACCCAATCGTGGCCGAAGCCTTGCGCTGGATCGAGCGCCGTGCCGCATGCGCCATCTCAGTCAACCAGATTGCGGCGCATGTGGCTGTCAGCCGGCGATGCCTGGAGCAACGATTTCGTCGCCTGCTCGGGCGAAGCCCACGTGAGGAGATCGAGCGCGTTCGATTGAACATGGCCCGCGAGATGTTGATCGACACCACGCTTTCGCTGGGGGACGTTGCTCGCTTGTGCGGGTTTGGCGTCGGCAAGCGGCTCTCCACCGTGTTCCACAAGGTCCTCGGCGTTCCACCCTCGGCCCTGCGTCGCGCGCCATGCCATTTTGCTTCTCAGAATGGATACTCCCGCCACGGATCTTATTGATTCCTGCATCGCTCATGCACCATCCAGCGCGAACTTGTCGGGTATTTCGGCATCCCGTTTGCCGGCCTCGGGCCATTGACATGGCAGGACGCAATAGGCGCTGTTGGAAAACGTTGCCGCAATCGGCCGTGACATTCGAGCGCGGAAAGCATCGTAGCGAGTGCTACTCGTTGCGTCCACATGCGAGCTTCAATTGGGCCGCGCTCGGTTGAGCGCGGAAAGGCTGCAGCAGCTCGATGCGGACGCCGAGCGGATCTAGCTTCAATTGGGCCGCGCTCGGTTGAGCGCGGAAAGGGCGTGCTCCCGCCGCGATCTGAGCCGCCTCTGCCTCGCTTCAATTGGGCCGCGCTCGGTTGAGCGCGGAAAGTGCAGCGCGGCGAATCCATCTCCGTTCCTGGACGAGCTTCAATTGGGCCGCGCTCGGTTGAGCGCGGAAAGAACTTCAACCCGCACTACCAGTGGCGATCCCGGCCGGGCTTCAATTGGGCCGCGCTCGGTTGAGCGCGGAAAGGCTGCAGCAGCTCGATGCGGACGCCGAGCGGATCTAGCTTCAATTGGGCCGCGCTCGGTTGAGCGCGGAAAGGACCAGCCTCTTCCTCGCACCGATCCAAAGCATTGGGCTTCAATTGGGCCGCGCTCGGTTGAGCGCGGAAAGTCGCCATCCAGTCGGTTGCACCTGGCGTGGCGTCTAGCTTCAATTGGGCCGCGCTCGGTTGAGCGCGGAAAGTCACGTTCAATGCGGAAACGACGGCAGGGATCGCGTAGCTTCAATTGGGCCGCGCTCGGTTGAGCGCGGAAAGTCTTCGGAAACGCATGCGAGCGGTAAAGGTCTGCGTGCTTCAATTGGGCCGCGCTCGGTTGAGCGCGGAAAGCAGGCATCCGGCCAGGTCGTGCCGGAGCAGGCGGACGCTTCAATTGGGCCGCGCTCGGTTGAGCGCGGAAAGGACTAAGCCTAAGCCAGGGACCATCTTCGGTACTAAGCTTCAATTGGGCCGCGCTCGGTTGAGCGCGGAAAG
>CAIPEB010000581.1 GCA_903863885.1 uncultured Planctomycetaceae bacterium
ACGTGGGACGGATGCAAGCTGGGGGGCGATCCTTCGGCGGAGAACAGCGAGCCCGATGATCCTCGCATCGAGCAGCTGGCCCAGACGCTGATTCCGACGGATCCCACGCGGCCCAACGCGGCGAAGTACATGAAGTACTTCAAGAGCGTGAATACTGCGCGGCGCGTGCTGGATCGCATCACCGCGCCGCCGTCGAGCGTTCCTTATGCCGAGGCAGTCAGGCGTTTGCAGGGTGCGATGGTCGGTCCGGACGGCAGGCACACTGCGGTGGTCATCAACTTGACGGACGATTCGATCAACGACTTTCGCAGTGCGATTGGTCGCGGAGTGAGCGGCATCCTGGTCCGGCAGCATCCTCAGGGCGCGTTGTACGATGCCCTGGCCGAATGCGGCATTACGCAGGACATGGCCCGCGTCGGCGGCCCTCCCATCGACAACGTGTCGATCGACGAGGAAGGTGACCGCACGATGACGCGCTTGGTCGTGATGGCGTTCACCTTCGGTCTGGGGCTGGCCTGGTTCTCGCTGCGAAGTCTCCGCCTGACGCTGATCGTGCTGGCCTGCGGCATGCTGAGCGCAATCACGGGTCTGGCCATTGTCACTCTGAGCGGCGACAAGACCGACGCAGTCGTCCTGTCGATGCCATCGCTGCTCTACATTCTGGCCATCTCGGGCTCGATCCACCTGATCAACTACTATCGGGACGAGGTTATCGAGCGGGGCGTGAAGGACGCCGAGGGCCGGGCGATCGCGCACGGCTGGAAGCCGACGCTTCTCTGCAACGTGACAACCGGTATCGGTATGGCGTCCCTGGCTTCGGCCGAAATTCTGCCGATCCGCAAGTTCGGCATCTATTCGGCCTGGGGCGTGATGGCGATGCTCATTATCTTGTTCTTCTACCTGCCGGCTGCCTTACACTACTGGCCGCTGAAGCTGAAGGCGAAGCCCGAAAAGAAAGAAGAGCACGCTCCTTCCGGAATTGAGCAGTTGCTGGACAAGGGCTGGATGCGGTTTGGCAGTTGGGTCATCCGGAACCACTACGCCGTCGGGACCGCCTGCATTCTCTTGATCATCTTTGTCGGCTTCGGCCTGGCCCGCATGCGGACCAATATCGACCTGATGAAGCTGTTTCATCCCCAGGCGCGGATCCTGAAGGACTACCAGTACCTGGAAGAGAAACTCGGCAAGCTGGTGCCGATGGAGATCGTGCTGCGATTCACTCCGCAGGCCCAGGGATCGATTGCCCAGGCAGGCACAAAAGCAGAATCCCAGCCGGCCCGGAATGACGCTGATCGCTTCCAGCAGCTGACGTTCCTGGAGCGCATGGAATCGGTCAACATGGTGCAGAAGGCCATCGAAAAACAGTTCGGGGCCGAGGGCGCCAATGTCGTGGGCCGAAGCATGTCGGCGGTCACGTTCGCCCCGACCATGGTCACCGAAGTGGAGGGTCTGTCGAATTTTGCCAAGCGGAGCGGCTTGAATTCGCGGCTCGAAGGCAGCAGGAAAGCGCTCGAGTCTTCGGGCTTCTACCGTGCCGAATCGAAGGACGACGAGGAACTTTGGCGGGTCAGCCTCCGGGTTGCCGCCTTCCAGAACGTGGACTACGGGGCGTTCGTCAAGGACATCCAGCAGACCGTCGAACCGGTGGTTGCCGCCCACAGCGCCCGCGCCGAAGTCCTCGCGAAGGTGGTCCAGAAACGGCAGAACGAGCGTTACGCGGGTGCGAGCATCTTTATCTGGAACCGCAGCGACGAAGCCCCGCTTGCCGAGGGTGCACACTTTTCTCCGCCTCGCGAGAAGATATTCGCGGACGCGTTGCAGACGCTGCTGACCCGATCGCGGCTCCGCGTTGCGAGCAATACCTCCGACCCGGCCACGGTCCCCGTCACGCAGTTGGACCGGCTGCACAGTTACGATTGCGTGGTGCTGGTCGGCGCTTTCACCGACGCGGACGTGAGTATGATCGAGCGTCGCGGCGGCAACGTCCTGGACGCACGTCGCATCCTGAACCACCAGATCGACACGCTGCACGTGCGTGAAGCGGGCGGCTTGCGACCGGCCACCGCCGGAATGGCGGCCGTCTACACCGGTGTCGTGCCGATCGTGTACAAGACGCAGCGGGTGCTGTTGGACAGCCTGATTTCCAGCAGTTTCTGGTCGTTCGTCACGATCACCCCGCTGATGTGGTTCGTGTCGCGCAGCGTGTTCGCCGGATCCGTGGCGATGCTGCCCAACATCCTGCCGATCCTCGTCGTGTTCGGCGGCATGGGTTGGTTGAACTTCGCGGTGGATATCGGTGCCATGATGTCGGCCAGCATCGCACTGGGCGTGGCGGTCGATGATACGATCCACTTCATGACCTGGTTCCGCGACGACCTGGATCGCACGGGAGATCGGAAGTCCGCTTTGCTTGCGGCGTACCGGCGGTGCGCGACGCCAACCACCGAGGCGGCCCTGGTCAACGGCCTCGGATTATCCGTGTTCGCCATGAGCACCTTCATGCCCACGAGGAAATTCGGCTGGCTGATGCTGGTCATTCTGGTTGCGGGTATGGTTGCGGAACTGGTGATGACCCCGGCTCTGCTGGCAGGTCCGCTCGGCGTCGCCTTCAAGCCGCGCCGCAAGAAGGGCTCCAAGAACCACGAGGAACCGCAACAGGAACAGCCTGTGTTCGAACCGGTTGTCGCCATCCCGATGCCGGCCCCCACCACAACCAAGGTTCCCGGGCCGCCGCACCGAGGCCAAGCTCCCGCGTACGCGCTGAAGGGCTTGTCAGCGACCGAAAAAAGACGCTCGGATATGTACCGATAACCGGCGATATGGTCTGATCCGCTCTGCGGCTCGGATGCGTCCCCGGTCCGATGATAGGCCTGAATGAGTTCGATGAAGCGTCCGCCGCAAGGCGGACGTTTCGATTTCACAACGCGTCCTCATTTCAGCTGTCTCCATTCCTGCTCCATCTTTTTGCGGGGCGCTGATTCGCGCTTTCGCCGGCACGCGTTAGGATAGGCGCGACTTGAGGCGGATTTTCACGAGTGTTGAACTTGTTGGGGAGAGGGAAGTCATGCACGAATCTCTGACCGCGAGCGATCCGGAACGGACAATCGAATTCGAGTTCGTCCGCGCGACGGAAAACGCAGCCTTGAATGCGGTTCACTGGCTGGGACGCGGCGAAAAAGAAAAAGCCGACGACGCTGCGTGCGACGCGATCAACGGCGTGTTCGATCTCGTGGACATCTGCGGCGAAGTCGTCATCGGCGAGGGGATCAAGGACAATGCGCCCGGCCTTTTCATCGGCGATCGGCTCGGAACCTGGCGACCGGGATCACCCGCCTTCGATGTGGCCGTGGACCCGATCGACGGCACGACCAATCTGGCCAACGGATCCCCCAACGCCATCTCCGTCATGGCCGCCGGCCAACAACTGCCCGACGGCGGACGCGCGATGCAGAACCTGCCCGCGTTCTACTCGATGAAGCTCGCCTACGGCCCCGAGGTCGTGAAAGCCGTCAACTCCGGGCTGGAGCCGATCACCTTGGACGATCCCATGGAAACGATCCTGCACCGCATCGCCGAGGCGCTCGGCAAACGCGTCCAGGAGGTCGTCGTGGTGATGCTCAATCGGCCTCGGCACGCGTCCTTCATTTCGGAAGTGCGACGCGCCGGAGCGGCACTGCGGCTGATCACCGACGGCGATATCACGGCCGCCGTCGCGCCATCGCTGCACGACTCGGGCATCGACCTGTACTACGGCATCGGCGGGTCACCCGAAGGCGTGCTGACCGCGGCCGCCCTGAAAGCGCTCGGCGGCGAAATGCTCCTGCGGATGGCTCCGCGCGACCAGGAAGAACTGCAGGAGCTCTCCAAGGAACTCAGCGAAGCCGAACTGCGCCGCGTGTTTCGCGCTTCCGACCTGGTGCGGGGCGAGAGCGCCATGTTCTGCGCGACGGGCGTCAGCGACAGCTACCTGCTGCCGGGGGTGAAGCTGACCGGCAACAAGGCCATCACCTACTCGATCCTGATGCGGGGCCGCAGCCGCACCGTGCGCTATATCCATGCGGAACACGACCTCGGTCACAAGACGATTCACCTGCGCAGCGTGCACGCCGACCGCAAGCTCTGATCCGAACGCTGACCCGGCCGGGCCGAACTGCCGAGAGCGGCTGAAGAGATCGCGCGTCGAGAGCAACCGCTGAAAATTGGCCGCTTCAACGCGAACCGTACGGAGGATAGCCGGTCGAGGGCTGGTCCGTCGCGCTCGATCCGTAGGGCGACGAGGGCGTGTACGGCGCGCTGGTCGGATACTGCGGCTGATAGCGCGGATTGAACTGGTTCGGATTGGCCGTCTGCTGGGGAGTCGTCGGATAGGGAGGTGCCAGGTAGGGTGCGGGCACGGTTGCAGTCGGTGCCGGTGCGGCCGACTGGCCGGCCGGTTGGGGAGATGCCTGCGCCTGCGAACTCCAGCCGCTGTCGTAGCCGGGCCGCGCCCCGAAGAAACCCGAACCTCCGGCGCTGGGCAACTGACCCTCGTATTTCTTCACCGTGTTGACGGCCTCCTGCTTGATCACCTGCGCCCTGTCCCGGTTGAACCGGAAGTGGGGCCCTGTGGCGTCCCATTCAATCGTCATCACTCCCGTGATCAACAACAGCGGCAGGCCGATCACGAGCAGGGAGGCACCGATCCGGGTCCCGAACACGAGCCGCAACGGATAGGGCATTCCCACGGCTGCCACACGCGCGATCCGCTGCGATGTAGACGTTCTGCGTCGGCTGCGAGCCATACCCATCCTCCCTGGCTTGACCAAACACCGATGACCACCCGCGATCTGCTGGAAAGGCGGGGGCGGGTGATGTACCAGAACCCGCCGGCGCAAGCAAGATCGTTTCGCGCGCATTCATCTGGGCCGTTAGACGCAGGATGCGGCGACGAGGCGAGCGGCGCAGGAACTCAAGAAATGCGGATGCACCAACGCCTTGCGAGTGGAAAACGATCTGCGATCAGACGCAAGAAAAAGGGGCGGGAGCCATCGGTGCGAAGCGCTCGAAAGGTCGGCTTCCGGCAAGTGACTTCTGATCCCGTTTTTCTCCCGACTTTCTCAGAACGACTCGATCTCTTCAGGCTCCACACCAAGCCGGTCTGCGATCATGCGCAACGTTCGTCCCCGCGGTTTTTCCACCTCACTGCGTTCGAGGCGAGCGATGGTCTTCGGGGACAACGAGCCGAAATCGCTTCTTCCGAGCCCCTTCTGTATTCGCAGTCGGCGCAGCGAGGCTCCGAAAGTCTGTTCTTCGGCAAGTAGTTTCTTTCTGGCCTTTCGTCGAAACTCCGGGTCTGCCTCGTACAGAATCGCATCAGAGGAAGCTTCGTATTTGCCCAGGCACACCGTGTGGCCGTAGTCCGTGAGGGCCAAACGGGAGAAGTCCGGTTTTACCCCGGTGCCTGAGATCCGGAACATGGAAAACGGGACAGTGATTGTCTGCATGTTGCCGCGAGTCAGTGCAAGTGTCCGGGTTTCCATGTCGGCCACACCGGCAATGAACAGGTTTGACGCTTCCTTGGCCGGTGCCGTGAGAACATCAAACAGTTCTTCCATGGGCAGGAACTTGGTATTCGGGGCGGTTCCGGCCATGCGGCGGAAGCAACTCGCCAGCCCCGGAACGCTGCTGGGACGCGGCGGTTCGATGGTAATAAGGCCAAAGGTCATTCCCCGATGCCGCTGGCAGGCGTGGGCATTGCGAAGAACTTCGTCAGTTGCACTTTGCTTCATGGAAACGCAACAGGTAAGTGCAGATGATCGCCGCAAGGTCTCTGCAATTTGGGAATTCGCACGGCAGTAAACAACGCCGCGGACTTTCGCGCGACTGCTCGGGGGCTGACCAAGAGCGAGTATAACCAGCCTTTCCTGAGACCTAACTGCCTTACGCATTGCCATAACCATCAGCCTCGGAGACTCGATTTGTCGGATACGCCCGATCCCATTCGTCACACAGAAGTTGCCAGTTGGCTTCGACTGTTTTCCTCACTCGCGAGTCGATCTCGTTCCAGGATCCGCCGGGCGGCACGATGAACGTGCCGCACCTCAGTCCGAGTCTCCATTCGTGCCTCCGTAGAAAGATCGTGACGTGGGGCGGTTCCAGACGTTCCCGGTCCCGGATTTTGACTTTCCATCCCAGAGATGGCAGGGGAGCGGGGAATCTCAGAACGAACGCCATGGGACAATTCCAATGCTCAACAATGTCCTATTATAAACATTCAGTCAAGAGGACATTTATGGCAATGGACGAAGGTACTCCTTTGCGGTTATGGATGCTCCGCAAATCGCCATGGGGCGATTGCCGCGTGTTGAGTTTGTCAGAAGGAAAAAGGATCGGGAGCCATCGGTGCGAAGCGCTCGAAAGGTAGGCTTCCGGCAAATGACTTCTGATCCCGTTTTCCTCCGATGCGCGACTGGCACCGCGTGCTTGTTGGGGTCGGACGGGAATGATAGGATCGCAGCGTCTTCAGCATTGACCCGTCAAGGCTCGGCTCATCAACAGCGGCTCGAAACTGGCACCGAGGGAATCGTCATGTCGGCTGAACTCCAGACAAGTCAGGGCATTTCTCGATCGCAGTGGCTGGTACTGTCCGCGGCCATTCTGGGCTGGATGTTCGACGGCGTCGAAATCGGACTGGCGCCTCTGATGGGCCGGCCTGCCTTGCAGGAGCTGCTCGGTTCGGCCAGCACCGATAAGGACGTTGCGCCGTGGCTGGGCGTACTGGGCGCGATGTTCCTGCTCGGCGCTGCGCTGGGGGGCGTGGTCTTCGGCTGGTTCGGCGACCGCTACGGCCGTGTGCGCACCATGATCTTCAGCGTGCTGACCTATTCGCTGTTTACCGGGGCAGCCTACTGTGCGCGAGAACCCTGGCACCTGATGGCCCTGCGGTTCGTGGCATCGATGGGGATGGGCGGCCAATGGTCGCTGGGGGTCGCGCTGGTCGTCGAATGCTGGCCCGGCATCGCGCGACCGATGCTGGCCGGGTTGATCGGCGCGGCGGCGAATGTCGGCTTCCTGATGATTTCCACGGTGGCATTTGTCTTTCCCGTGAAGCCCGATTCCTGGCGCTGGATCATGCTGGCCGGCGCCTCCCCTGCAGTGCTGGTCTTTTTCATTGCGTTGTTCGTGCCGGAATCGGAACGCTGGAAAGCCGCTGTGAAATCGCGCAAGGCGTCGCCCATCCGCGAGATCTTCTCCGGTTCGCTGCGCAACAAAACACTGATCGCGATCGTCCTTTCAGCCGTGGCGCTGCTGGGCACGTGGGGTTCGGTTCAATGGGTTCCCTACTGGGTCGACCATTCGTTGTCCAAAGGCGATCCGACGTGCAAGTCCCTGGCGCAGATCTGGTCCTCCATCGGCGCCATCGTGGGCTGCGTGATCGCGCCGCTGCTGGGCGGCCGATTCGGACGCCGCCCGATTTACTTCGGCATGTGCCTGATCTCGCTGGTTACCGTGCTCTACATGTTCCTCGGCATCAGCACGTTCAACTGGTGGTTTCTTGCGGTCGTGTGCGTCGTGGGTGGCGTTACGGCATCATTCTACGGGTGGCTGCCGCTGTATCTGCCTGAACTGTTTCCGACACGCGTGCGGGCGACAGGGCAGGGGTTGAGTTTCAATTTCGGACGGATCATCGCGGCGATCGGCGTGGTCCTCGGCACCGGGCAGCTGGCGGGGATCTTCGGCGGCTACGACAAAGCCGGCGCGGTGATCAGCCTCGTGTACCTCGTGGGACTCGTCGCCATCTGGTTTGCCCCCGAGACGCACGGCCAACCGTTGCCTGAATGAGACCGATCATTGCATTAGCGGTTTTCGAGCGATAGGAGCAGCTCATGAGTCGTTCTGGAATGAGAATCCGGGGGGGCGTAATTCGCGTGGTCGCCTTCTTGGCAACGCTGCAGGCCGCTGCGGCCGGTCATCTGCAATCGGCGGAAAACGCGGCAGTGCCCTGGCTGGCCGACGGGCAGTTCTCGTGGAAAGCCTCGGCTCCTCTTGTGTCGCCGGCGACGAAGATCTCGAGTCCGCGCGTTTCGATCAAGGACCCGACGATTGTCTACCACGAGGGCCAATGGCACTTGTTCTGCACGGTCAGGTTCCCCGTTCGCGAAGTCGGCATCGAGTATCTGACGTTCAGGGACTGGAAGGATGCGAACCTGGCCGAGCGGCACATTCTCGACCTTCACAATCAGTATCATTGCGCCCCTCAGGTGTTCTACTTCCGGCCGCACAAACGCTGGTACCTCATTTATCAACTGGCCGATGACGGGCACAAACCGCCGTTCGGTCCCTGTTTCTCCACGACCGAGAACATAGCCAATCCGAAAAGCTGGTCGAAGCCGCAGTGGATGATGGAGGACGAGACGCGACGAAAATGGCTGGATTTCTGGGTGATCTGCGATGCCGAAAGAGCACACCTTTTCTACACGTCGCTGGACGGCCACATGTGGCACTCGGCCGCAAAACTCTCCGACTTCCCGCACGGATGGTCGGAACCCACAATCGCGATTCAAGGCGACATCTTTGAGGCCTCCCACACCTACAAGCTGGCGGGCATGGAAAAGTACCTGACGCTGATCGAGGCGCAGGGTGACCGTCGGCGCTACTACAAAGCCTATCTGGCGGACCGGCTGGAGGGACCGTGGCAGCCGCTGGCGGATACCCCCGAAAAACCGTTCGCGAGTTTCGGCAACGTGAAGCAGGATCCGCAGTGGACAACCAACATCAGCCACGGCGAATTGCTGCGTACCGGGATCGACGAACAGCTGGAAGTGGATCCTGCCAATTTGAGACTGCTGTTCCAGGGCGCCAGCGACGACGAGTATCGCGGCAACAAATACGGAATGATCCCCTGGCGACTCGGCATTCTCGATCTGCTGGCTCGCCGGAAATGATCTCGGTCGATGTGCGGCGAAGGTCGGGAGCCTGCGGCTCCGCCCCATCCCGCTGCGCCGATCGAGCGATGCTGAACTCTATCGATCACGCACGCGGTACAGGTGTACGGCGCAGGGGGAGTAATCGTCGGAGAACCGGCCGTCCTTGCTGGTGATCGACCGGCCCTCGCCGATCACTTCGACCGGGTGCTCGCCCTTCAGGCCCGGAATCGTGAACTCTGCCCGCGCGGCCCTGTCTTCCATGGCCACCGTGAACAGGTAACACGCGCCGCCGTGCCGGCGAGCCATCAGGGCAACCGGCAGTCCGCCGAGAGTCTTCTCGAGTTGGTCGCTTGCTTTCGGCGGCTCGCAGTGAATTTCCACAGGCTGGCCGACAGGATCGCTGTTGATGACCGGTGCCAGTTCCAGCACCTGAGCGTTGACGGCCTTCACGGCGCGCGACATGTCTTCGTCGGCCAGCAGTCCGGCTTCGATGAACTTCGGCTCGAACTGGTGGCAGAAGTAGATCAGTCCGCGCGATCCGTGGATGATCGCCATCCAGACCTCGGCCTTGACCTGCTCGGGTGTCGGCTTCACATCGGGATTGCTGATGCGGGTGCACTCGATGCAGTTCCAGATCGGCTTCTTGTGATTCGTCCATTTCACAAGCCGATTCACGCCATAGGCCACATACCAGAGTTTGCCGGCGATTTCGGGCCGAAAGTGCACGGCCGGATAGATGTCGAACGATGCAATATCGCAGCCGTCGAGATACTTGGCATAATCCTCGGGATGATTGGTGCGCATGCCGCGTCCGTACCACCCGTCCCAGGCGACGCCTTGCCCCAGATTCAGTATCACGGGCCGGCTCGGATCACGCTGGCGAATGCGCCGGTAGTCGGCGACGATGTTCTCCGCCGGAACGGGAGGCCCGTAACCTTTGCCATCGCCGAGCGACTGGGCATTGTCCGGTTCGTCGCCGTGCATCCAGGCGATGAGGAGCTTTTCATCGATGAACTTCAACGATTTATCGCTCTGTTCGCAGATCAGCTTCATGCCGTGCTGCTTGAGCAGATCGATCTGAGACTGGGTCGGTCCCTGCCAGAGAGCCACGTAGGTGTTGATTCCCAATTCGCGGTACCGCGCCGCATTCTTGGGGTCCTGCAGCCACACGGCGATCGGAAAGAAATGGGGATCGGTATCCGGCCCGTTCTTCCACCCGGTTGCGGCCGGTGCATCGGCGGAAACGGCGGCAACTCCGAACTTCGGTGTCGAGACCAGAAGGAGAGCGACCAGCGGCAGCGTCTGCCAAGTCCGAAGTGCATTCCGGCATTTCATGGTTCACAGCCTCCGAATCGTTTGGTTTTTTCGCTCCGCCTGAGTCACAGGATGAGGATCGTAACATGGCCGGCAAATCCATGCATGTCGCGAATCCACTTCACCCTCCCGCGCCTGGCGGGAGGGTGAAGATAGTAGCCGTTCACGGGGTGGGCCTGTTTTCGATAGTGCGAACCACGTAGCCGCGTCTCTCCGGGACTCGCGGAC
>CAIPEB010000582.1 GCA_903863885.1 uncultured Planctomycetaceae bacterium
CGCGATCGCCCCGATCAGCATCAGGCCGAGCAAGGGAATCAGCTGCTTTCCCAACAGCCAGATCAGGCCGTGCCCTTCCTGGACGATCGCGTCCCGACTGACGGTCGTCCAGATCACTTCTCCGAGCTGTCGTTTCATGTAGCCGGAGATGAACAATACGACGCCCTGCCCGAAGTAGAGCAGCAGTCCGATAGCCGTGACGAGCATCGCGGCCGATGCCAGATCCTGACTGCGCGGAACCTGCCCCTCTTCGCGGGCTTTCTGCCTGCGAAACGGAGTTGCCTCGTGTTGCTTGTCACCGAACTGCTCGGCCATGGGATTCCGTTATGTTTTCGCTGTGCATGCGTCCCGTCAGAGCGTCGCTCCGATCAGGCTGTCCCGCACGGCTTCGATTACCTGCGACACGCGCGGGACCAGCACGTCGATCATCGTCCCCAGACAAACGATCAGCACCGCCAGCATGATCAGGCCGTTCAGGTTGAAACCGATCGCCATCACGTTCAACTGCGGCAGCGTGCGGCTGATCAGACCCAGGATCAGGATCGACATCAGCAGCGCCACCATGACCGGCGCGGCGGCGCGCAGGCCGATGATGAAACTCTCCGACATCAGACTGGTCACGACGCCGGCAAGATTCTCGGGAAACACGACCGCACCCGCGGGCCGGGCGCGAAAAGTATCCAGCAGCGCCTCGATCACCTGGCGATGTCCGCCGATTACCAGGAATACGGCCATGGCGACGATGTCGAGCAGCTGAGCGAAAACCGATATCTCGGCTTCGTACGTCGGATCATAGACGTCGGCCAGCGACATGCCGCTCATCTGGCCGGCCAGGTGGCCCGTAATCTGCAATCCCGTGAAGAGGATCAACACGGCCAACCCGAGCGACAAGCCGAGCAGCGCCTCCTTGCCGACCAGCACCGCCAGCGTCAGCAGATTCGTCGGGTCGATCGGCTCGACAGGCGTCTGCAGCGGCGTGATGATCAGTGCCATGGCGACGGCGAGAAAAACCCGGATCTGTATCGGCACCGAACGGGGACCGAAAATCGGAGCCGTCAGCATCAGACCGCTGATCCGCGTCAGCACCAGCACAAACAGGTAGAATTGCTGGGAATAAGCGTCAAGCAGCGCCATGTTCGCCTCGCTTTCCCGCCATCTATCCTCCCAGCAGCGAGCGAGGAATATCGACAATCAGGGCGTGGGAGTATTCCATCATGCGTTCGATCAGCCACGGAAGGCACAGCGCGAGCGCCGCAACCATCGCAACGATCTTCGGCACGAAAGCAACCGTCTGATCCTGGACCTGGGTCAGCGCCTGCAACAGCCCGATCACCAGCCCCACGACCAACCCGACGAGCAGAATCGGCGCGCTGACCAGCAGCGCCGTGATGACGGCGTCGCGTCCCAGATCGATTGCCTGTGCAGCATCCATGCGATTCGCCTCTTCCACTTGGCCGCGTTGTTCCGGACGGCCCTAACTTTCAGCGGACCGTTCCCACTCCGAGGACACCGGCCCGGCAACAACCACCGCTCACCCGCGGCAAGTAAACAGCCTGCCGCGCCACTCACGTATAGGGCGCGAAACTGTCCAGCAGCATCTGCACCACCAACCGCCAGCCGTCAACCAGAACAAACAGCATGAGCTTGAACGGAAGAGAAATCATGACGGGCGGCAACATCATCATCCCCATCGAGATGGTCACGCTCGCGACCACAATGTCGAGCACGATGAAGGGAAGAAAAATCTGGAAACCAATCAGAAACGCCGTCTTCAATTCGCTCAGCATGAACGCCGGCATCAGGACTCGCAGCGGCACCTCTTCGTAAGTCTTCGGAGGCGCCGTATCACGCGGCATGTACTTGTAGAACAGCCAGACATCGTCGCTGTTGCCCGCCATTTCGATCTGACGGCTCATGAATCGGTGAATCGGCCGGATCCCTGCCTGCCACGCCTCCTCAAGACTCATCGTGCTCTGCGAACTCGAGTAGGGCACTACCGCATCGTTGTAGACGTCGGTCCAGACCGGCGTCATGATGAGCACGGTCAGGAACAGGGCAATCGATGTCATCACCTGACCGGGCGGCAACTGCTGTAGGCCAAGTGCCTGGCGGAGCAACCCGAGCACCACCGCGATGCGAATGAAACTGGTCGTCATCAGCAACAGCGCCGGCGCCAGGCTCAGCACCGTCAGCAGCAGCATGATCTTCAGTGAGGAACTCAACCCCTCGCGGCTTGTCCAGACATCCGGACCGGCCGTGACGAATGAGGCCAGGTCGGACGGCTGCTCAGCCGGCTTTGACGTGCCGGGACTGGCAACCACTGCGTCTGTCGGGCGGAGATCCGGGAAGATCGACTTGGTCGCCGCGGCGCGGGATGTTTCCTGCGCCGACGCCGTCGGCCCGGCCAAAACGATCGACAATCCCAGGGCAAGACAGACCGGCACGACAAGGCGGGCGGGCGACGGCCCGGTGCGGAGCCATCTGAGCAATACGGCGGTGGCAATCAGCAACTTCACGCCTTGCGCTCCCGTGCCGACGATCGGACCTCGGATCGAGACGCACTGGCTCCCTCACCCGCCACCGTGCCGCGCGACGTGCGGTCGGACGCGCATGCGGCCAGGATCTGCCGGAAATTCGCCGTGACGCTCTCAGGACGCGTCTGTTCGCAAAGCCCGGCCAGTCGGTCGACCTCGAGCGGATCGGTGACTTCACAAAGCGGTCGGGCATCCGTATTCGTGACGGACAACAGAACCAGCTTGCGTCCCAATCGCACCAACTGCATCTGCTGCCGCCCGGCCAGAGGCGCCCGCCCGAGGCATTCGATGACCTCGGCAGGCAACGGCCGCAGATGCCTGGGCGTTGCTCTGCGGGTGATCCAGGCGACAAGGAAGAAGACTGCCAGCACGACGGCAAGACTGCCGACTACCGTCGTCAGAGCCTTGCCCGCAGAAACCGATGTTGGGGACTCGGCCGGTGAGCCGATCGACCGGCGGGGAGGCGGCAATTGCCGCGGCGTTGAAGCGGCCGGCTGCGGAGCAGGAGCCACCGCTTCGGCGGCCGACGCCACTCGCACCGGATAGGACGACTCGCCCGGCTTGGACGACGTCGAAACGTAGTCCGCCCACCCGGCGTCCGCCAGAACCGGCAGCATCAATAAACAGGAGAATAACTGCGACATCCGTGTCTCGATCGATCCGTTGGTTTCAGTCCATCTCGTCGCCCGTAATCAGCTCCGCAACCCGCACGCAGAAGTTATCGTTAAGCACCAGAACTTCGCCGCGCGCAACCATTCGGCCGTTGACGTAAATGTCCACTGGATCGCCGGCCAGCTTGTCCAATGCCACAACCGAACCGCGCCGCAGTTTCAGCACGTCCTCCAACAGCATGTGCGCGCGTCCCAATTCGATCTTCACGTCCAATTCGACGTCGCGCAGAAGATCCAGCGTGGCCATATCTTCGGAGGGCGGCGTTCCGGCAAAGTCGCGGAAACTGAACTGGGACATGCCATCCACCGGATCCACGGGATGGTCCACCGAGGCAATCGCCTGCTCAGCCTGCTCCAGCAAATACTGAATGTCGTCGCCCACTTCGCCGGCCGCATTGCCGACCGCAGAACGCGCCGGAGTTGCTGCCTTGGGTGCCGGAGTCGCCCCGGTCGCTGCTCCCTCCGCCAGCGCCGCCTGCTGAAGCAATCGATCGATTTCCTCTTGAGCGAGAATTGCGTCGTCGGCCATGCGAATCCATTCCTTCCCGACGAATGCCGAATAGTGCCATCGAGGCCAGAAAGATGACTGGCACAGTGGCTCAGGTCGCTCGGATCCTGTTTCCAAACGAACTACTGTTCAAAGTAGGAAAACTGGCTAAACACGACGGACTTCAGCAAGGGTCTGCCGAACAGAGCGTTACTTCTCTCCAAAATCCGCCGTTTAATCAAGGCCAACCCGGGATCTGCCAGATCTTCTGGCGAAGAATTGCGGATTTCATGGAGCACCTGATCGCGGAACCGATTGATGTGACGTTCCACGAGACGCTCGACTTCCACCTGCTCGGCGTCCGGAACGGTCCCAAAAAGGTGGAAATCGACTCGCAGCGAGGAGGCGCCGTTGGGCTGGGGCACGGTGACACTGTAATCGCCCAGATCGGTTTCCATGAGAGTCCGATCGTCGCTCTCCTTGCCGGTCCCCTGCTCCGCATGGCCTTCCAGACCAGCAGGCAACGTCATTTGCAGGTTCTTTTCGGCCAGTGCTGCGACCTGCTCAGGGCTGGGGAACAGCAGGTAGGCGACGAGGCACTCGATGGCCACGACGCCCGACATGAATGCTGCAACCACGATCTTTCCGCCGATTCCCTTTTCCTTGGGAGCTGGTGCTGCAGTCGCTTCGACATCGCCCGGGTGTGCAGTCATTGCTGACATTGCTGATCCGCTTGCTGAATAACCGCTACAGTCGGCACGAGCGTCGCTTTCGACCCAGTTGCGAGCTCGGCCTTGATGGACCTCACGCCAAAAGGATAGGCCAAGATCCGCGCGGAGCAAAAAAAATCCACGCCATCACCGCCGGATTGTGCCGGCGGCAATCGCGTGGCGCGAGTGCGAGGGGATTTTAGCGTCTCGGGTTCAATCGATCTTTCAGCAACCGGCGGCAGGCCGTGACTCTATCTCGTCACATCGGCCGTTTGCCTGGCCTTCGACGGCGTCGCCGTGTTCGGATCCTTCGCCGGTGTCTGCGGACGGGACTGCTCGAGTTGTTTGCGGGGCTCCTGCTTCAGAGCCACTTCGGGCAGTCGCTGTCCCATTTCCCGCAGGATCTCGTGCAGGCGGGCAGTCTCTTCGCCCTTGAATTCCGCAAGGATCTTCTTCTGGGTGTCAACCTGCATGGACTTCAGGATCGCGATAACAAATTGCAGTTTCTGCCCGGCGTCCGAACTGGGCTCGTCGAGGAAACGGATCAGCTGGTCCTTGGCCATTTTCGGACTGATCGCCTCCAGTTGACGGCGGACTTCCTCAACCGCCGGACCGGTCGCCCCCGGCGGCAACATCGTCAATTGCGAATCGAAGGTCTTCTTCAACTGCAGATACTGCTGCTCGACGGCATGCTCCATCCGATAGGTGTCATCGATGCCATCGTCGAGGGCGATTTTGCGCAGGTCGCGATCCGCGCTGATCAGCGCACGGGTGGCCAGCACTTCGTCGAAGCTGAATTGATCGGCGACGTATGGACGCCGAGCCCGCTCCATCTCCCGGCGTATGGACGCGACGTCGACATTGTCGGCCATTGCCGCCAGACGCACGACCTTTTCCGGCGACAACACACCGCGAGCCCACAGCGCGGTTGCCAGCGCGGCTTCGGCCAATAACAAGGCAACTCCGAGATAAAGCAGGGAGGTTAACAGCAGACCCTTGGCCTTCATGTTCCCGGTTCCTTAGTTCTGTGACTTACGGTCTAGTTCCCGCGTACCGAGGTGCGTTGTGCAATCTCATCCAGTTCCTTGACCTCGCGGCGAGACTCGTCCGCGCGATGTTGTTCCAATTGGCGTTCTTTCAGTTTTTCGAGCAGCCTGGCCTGTCGATCCGCCTCGACAAGTATCTGTCTGCGCCGGTCAATCTCGGCCCGCAGGCGAGCCTGCTGGTCCCGCAGCAGTTCAGCCCGGGCCTTGAGGATGGCCGTGTAACGGTGAATATCCAGCAACTCGTCCACGTCGACCCGTCCCGGTCCTGCCGCCGCGCAGCAGCGGTTCCGGGTTTCCATTTCCTCCGCCGCCAGTTCCGCAATCTGCCGGTCCAGAATCCACTCGGCCTGCAGTGCCTGGGCCAGTTCCATGCGACGCTGCCGGCGATCTGCGTACCGCAGCTTGAGCAGCGTCTCGAAACGGAATTCGAATCGTCCCATGGCAATCACCCACCGGCCGCTGTTGTTCCGGCTGCGGTCATCGCGCGCCACGCGAGTCCGGCCAGCGCTTCGCGAGCCGACTCGATCGTCGCGGCTTCGGCCACGTCCTGGCGCAAGAATCGGTTGATCTCATCCTGCATCGTCACGGCTGCGTCGACCTTGGGGTTTGACCCGCGGCGATACGCGCCGATGGAAATCAGGTCTTCGTGATCGTGATACGCGCTCATCAGTTCGCGCACGGCGGCGGCGGCCTGCAGGTGCTCGCGCGGCGCAATCGCGTTCATCAATCGGCTGATGCTGGGCAGCACGTCGATGGCCGGATAGTGTCCGCGGCTGGCGATCTTCCGCGACAGCCAGAGGTGTCCGTCGAGCACGCCGCGCACCGCATCGCACACCGGTTCGTTCGGGTCGTCGCCTTCGACCAGCACTGAGTAGAAGGCGGTGATGCTCCCCCGCCGGCTGCGGCCGGTGCGTTCGGCCAGCTTGGGGATCATCGCGAAAACCGACGGAGGAAAGCCCCGGGTTGTCGGCGGCTCGCCTGCGGCCAGCCCGATCTCGCGCTGAGCCAGCGCAAATCGCGTGAGCGAATCCATCAGCAGCAGCACGTCTTTGCCCTGATCGCGGAAATACTCGGCCACAGCGGTCGCAGTCATGGCCGCCTGCACGCGTGCCAGCGCAGGCTCGTCGCTCGTCGAAACCACAACCACGCTGCGTGCCAGGCCGTCCGGCCCCAGATCCCGCTCCAGAAACTCGTTGACCTCGCGTCCTCTCTCGCCGATCAGCGCGATGACGTTCACGTCGGCGGAAGTGTAGCGGGCCATCATGCCCAGCAGGACGCTCTTGCCGACACCCGAACCGGCGAAGATGCCCAGCCGCTGCCCGCGCCCGCAGGTCAGCAGCCCGTCGATGGCCCGAACGCCGGTCGACAGGGGCGTGTCGATGGGAGGCCGGTCGATTGCCGCGGGACCGCGCCGATCAAACGGCACTCGATCGGCCAGCACCGGCTCGGGAGCCGCATCCGTCGTGCGGCCCTGCGCATCGATGACGCGTCCGAGCAACTGCGGACCGACTCGCAGATAGCGCGAAGTCCGGCACAGCCTGACCCGATTGCCGCGCCGCACACCCGACACCTGGCTGAACGGATAAATCAGCGTCAGATCGTCGCGGAACCCGACGACTTCGCCCTCGATCGAACCGCCCGCCTGCCGATCGATCTCGACCAGCGCTCCGATCGGCGCGGGGAATCCGGCAACGGCCGCCATGAGGCCTTCCGTCCGCACCACGCTGCCGGTCAGCGCGGTCGGCATGATCGAGGCGATCTGGTCCAGGAATGTTTGCATGGAATCCAAAGCAATTTCCAGAAGGATTACGCGGGTTCGATCGAGTCGCCGCCCGCCGGCGGCGCCGTCATGTCAGTTCCTGCTCGATGCGGGCCAGTTGAGTTTCAATACGCTGATCCACTTGCCCGTACTCGGTGATCACTCGGCATCCGCCGGGCGTGACTTCCGGGTCCGAGACGATTTCGGTCGTGCCCAACTGCTGAAGCCGCCCCAGAATTCCCGAGATCTGGTCGTCCAGCGCCTCACGATCCCGCGGATTCAAATGCAACCGGATGCATGCGCTGCCCATCGCCAGTTCCAGCGCCTCGCGCACCAGGGCGAGAGGAATCTCCGGGGAGTGACGCAGTTCGCGGCGGATCACTCGGGCGGCGATGGCGCAGGCCAGCCGCACCGTTTCGCGTTCCCAGTGCTTCAACCAGGCCTGTTCGGACTGCCGCAGCGCCTCCACCGCCTCCGAGAGCGCGGGCAGCGCGGTTTTCAGCGACTCGCCGAGCCGGGACTGCATGGACTGCTCGGCGTCGCGGATCGCAGTCTGCATGCCGAGTTCTTTCGCTCGCTGCTCGACTTCCGCGGCAAGCTGCTCGGCGTGCTGCTTCGCCTGCTGCTTTGCATCCGTCAGGATCTGCGCGGCCTGCCGCCGCACCGAATCCAGGTACTGGTGGGCCTTGTCCGAGATATCCTCGAAATTAAAAGTCGACGACTGGCACACGTCCGCGCCGGCCTGCCGGTTTCCCGCCTTGATGATTCCCGCCATGAGGCTTCCTGCCCTTGGAAAGAGGCGTGCACCTTGTCTCGTTCCGATTCGTTCTTACCCGGTTTCGTACGCGTCGAACTTCAGGCTGCGGCCGCCCATCGCCGCGGCGCGGGCTCGACGACCGATCCCTCGGCAATCATCTGCGAGGCCAGCAGGGCGATTTCGCGCTGAGCGTGTTCGATATCCGACAGCCGCAGCGGACCAAGCCGACGGATGCTCTTGCGCAGCTGTCGTCCCTGGCGCGACGGAAGTTGTGCAGTAATCCGGCTCAGCAGCGATTCATCGGCGCCGCTCAGTGCGACGAGAGTGATTTCAGGTTCAGCGGTCGCGAACACGGCCGCCAGGCCCCGGTCATCCAGCAATTCCAGATCCTCGAACGGCAACTGGAATTTCGGCACCATCGGGCGTTCCGCCTCGTCCGCATGTTCGTGTTCCGACGATTCGGCGTCTTCCGCCGACCCTTCGCAAGGTCCGTCGCCACGCGAAAGCCCGGGCGGGGTCCGCTCGGTTCGGGGCCGCAGCGCCGACGACGAACCCGCTTCCATTCCCAGGAGCGACGAAAACTGTTCGTCGTGACGCAGCATGGTGCGGACAATCACGTCGCGGTCCGAGCCGGCGGCGTCCAGAATCGACGTCACGGCCGAAAGACCGGCCGATCGGTTCTTCGCCGCGCGGATCTCGCCGGCGAGACGCTGCTCAAGTTCGACTTCGAGGTCCTGCAGCACCTGGGGATCTGCGCGGTCCAGTTCGGCTACGCGCCGCAGCACGTCTACCTGCAGACGCTCGGGCAGATGCTTGATGACTTCCGCCGAGCGGGCCGGCGGCAGGTGAGCGACCACTACCGCGACGATCTGCGGATGCTCGTGCCTGAGTTGCTGGGCAAGCGACTCGGAGGGAACCAGCCGCAGGGTTTGAAAATGCGTGTGCCGTGAGTCGTCCGAGTGCTGCGGTTCCGGCAGGCTCTCGCCCGACGAGATTCTCCGGGCGAGAGTACTGTCCAACTCGACGCCCGCGTCGTCGCTGGGCATCGCGGCCCCGCCCGTTTCCAGAAACTCCCGCATCACTGCCGACATCTCTTCTTCCGAAACGTCGCCCAGCCACACGACCGCGTCGCGCACGCGGCTCGCCAGATCCGGCGGAATGCGGTCCAGCAGCGTGTCGGCGGTCCGGTGGTCCAGCGACGAAACCAGGATCGCTGCTTTCCGCAAAGCAATCTGCGATTTGGAACTCACCATCCCTTGTCCCTCAATCGATGAGCAAGCCAGTTCAACTATCCGCCGTCACCGGTCCGGCCGTTACGCCGCGTCTCCGATCCAGTTCTGCAACACGTTGGCCGCGGCCTCAGGATCGTCGCGCACCATTTCCGCCAGTTCGTCGCGCAGATTCCTGCCGACGATCTGGAATCGGCGAGGCGAATCCGGCGGGTCGGTTTCGCTTCCGGACGACTCTCCCGCGACCTGCTCGCCGGCCCGCACGACCGCCAGTTCGCCTTGCGGCGCCGGCCCGGCTTCCGGGGAACGCAGCATGCCGCGCAGGAACAGGAAACTCGCACCCGCGAGCAGCAGCAGGCCCAGGGTCTGCCAGTTGCCGCCCAGCCACATCAGCAGAGTCTCCGCAGCGGTCGGCCCCGCGGGGATCGGCAGCGGCGCTTCGGTGTATGGAGTAACAGTCACTCGGGGAAGCGGGTCCACGCCCTGAGCCGCTTTCGGCAGCAGCGCGTTGACCGAGACCTCGATGTCCTTGACGATTTCATCTTCGATCGTCTTCAACTCGGCGGCCCCCGGGGTCTTTGCGGATTGGCCGGCCTGGTCCGTTGTCCGCTGTTTCCAGACCCTCAGGAAATAACTGCGCGGTATCCCGATCGACACACCCATCGACGTGGGCACAAAGGGGATCTTCTCGGTGACGCTCCGCGTGACGCCGGTCACCACACGCTGATGTTCGCGGCGTTCCGCTGTCGTACTTTCGGGACCGCTCGACGAAGCCACCTGCGCCGACATATTGCCGATGCTTGAGACGGCCCCGACACCCGATCGGCCGCCCGCGTCGCGTCGCGTCGCGATTGACTCCTTGCTGAAGTCCGTCACTTCGAGCGCGGCAGTTTCGGTTCGTACTTGTCGCTGACCGTCTGGTTCACGATTTCCTTGTCGAGCTCCACATGCACGGCCACCTTCACTTCGCCGTAGGCACTGAGCCGATCGAGGATCTTGCCGCGGTAATAGTCCTCCAGTTCGCGCTGGTGTTTGGCGTAGAGACTGTCGCCGACCGCGCTCCCGTCTCCGATGCCCGGATAGGCCGTGCCCGTGTTCAGGTCGGTCACCGTCACATTCTCCGGCTTGCACCCGCTGCCGCTGGCCACCGTGCTGCGGATCGACTCGACCTGTCTGGCAGACAGCGCCACGTTGCCTTTTCCTTTTACCGACGCCAGACAGCGGCGTTCCCGGGTCCGCGGGAATTCCCCCGTCTCGACTTCCTGAATCTGCACGCGGGCCACGTCGATGCCGCTCACTTCCTCCAGGGTGGAAGCAAGCGATCGCTCGAGTGCTCGGTTCGCCTCCAGATCGCGGATCTGTTTCGACTTCAGCGGATTGTCGCCGGTGAACATCTTGTCCCAGGCCGTGTCGGGGGTCTCGGGCAGCGCTTGCGCGTCCCGCGCGGCGGCGATGTAGAGATTCCGCTGGCTGTGCGGCACGCGGATCCGATTGCCCGTCACTTCCCACGCGTTCAAGCCTTTGCCCGAAAAGGCCGCTTCCATCGCGGAGATCTCGGCCTGCGAGAGGTCATGGCCGCCGAACAGATAGTCGTCCGCCCGATCCGCCTGCCGCCGGAACAGAAACACCAGGCTCAGTACGACAACTCCCAGCAGCAGTGCCGTCGTGATGCGAGCCGCCGGCGTCATCGTCTTCAGCAGATCCGTCGCTTGCGTGACTGACTTGTTGACGAAATCCATAGCTATCTCACCGAGAACCCTTGATGGTTTTTCCTTCGGCAGCTGCGCTTATGCCCCGCACTTGCCGGTCAGATCCGGATGTCCTTGATTTCCTGGTAGGCCTGCAGCAGTTTGTTGCGCACCTGCATCATCATGTCGAACGAGAGGTCTGCTTTCTGGACGGCGGTCAGCACTTCGGCCGAGTTCACTTCGCCGCCGGTCATCAACTGCTCGACCGCAACGTCCGCCTGCTGCTGCATCGAGTTGACGTGATCGAGCGCCTCGAGCAGAAAGTCCTTGAACGAAGGCTGCCCCTCGAGCGTTGCCGGAGTCTGTCCGAGACCTGCGGCCTGGCCTGTGCCGGGTGCCTGCACTTGGCGCAGCGGCATCGAGGACAACGGCAGGTTTATGGGTTGCATCATGTTCGGCGGCTCCGCGTCCCAGGGCTGTGAGGAAGCTGATTACTCCAGGATTCGCAGCGTCTGTTGTTCCATGCTCTCGCTGGTGACCGACCTCCTGTCATCCGGCGTCACGCCGCCCGGCTCGCAGTCTTGGCGCGCGGCGCGTATCCGTAGGCGCGGAGTTTGTTGGTGAGCGTCCGCACTCCGATGCCCAGGGCTCGCGCGGTCTGGACCCGATGGCCGTTGTAGTGTTCGAGCGTTGATTCGATCAGCCGACGCTCCATGCAGTGGAGGCTCGTACCAACCGGCGGTTCGTGCTGCTCGCCCTCGGCTTCAAGCCGATCTCCGTCGGGATCGATCAGCCAGGGGTGCAGATCATCGGCGGTGATCACCGATTCGCCGAGGAGCACGCTGGCCCGCGTGATCAGGTTCTCGAGTTCGCGGACGTTGCCCGGCCAGTTGTACTGGACGAGCAGTTGGCGCGCGGCCTCGTCGAGTTGGCCGGGGCGGCGGCCGATCCGCGTGGCAGCCTGTGCGAGAAAATGTTCGGCCAGCATCGGCACGTCTTCGCGTCGATCGCGCAGCGGCGGCACGTGCAGCGGGACGACGGCCAGACGGTAGTAGAGATCTTCCCGGAAGCGGCCTTCGGCAACTTCCCGGCGCAGATCCCGGTTGCTGCTGGCCAGCACGCGCACGTCGAGCGAGGTGGTTTCGCTGGATCCCACCCGTTCGAAGGTTCGTTCCTGCAGCACCCGCAGCAGCTTGGCCTGCAGCGGCAGGGAGATCTCGCTGATTTCGTCGAGGAGAATGGTGCCGCCGTCGGCCAGTTCGAATCGGCCGACGCGCGGCGCATCGGCGCTGGTGAACGCGCCCCGCTCGTGACCGAACAGTTCGCTCTCCATCAACTGCGGCGAAAGCGCCGGGCAGTTCAGGCTGACCAGCGGCTTTGCTGCCCGGCGGCTCGCAGCGTGCAGCGCTCGGGCGACCAGTTCCTTGCCGACGCCGCTTTCCCCCGTGATGAGCACGGTTTCGCCGGTCGGTGCGGCCTGCTGGATCTTGCGGCGCAGCGACTGCATTGCCGGGCTGGAGCCGATCATCGCGGCCGAAGTGAACGGATCGGTCCGCAGAGGTGCTCGCGGTGTTTCCGAGTCGCCCTCCCGCAGCGCGCGGCAGACCAGTTGTTCGATCTGGTCCACATTGAAGGGCTTTTCGATGTAGTCGAATGCTCCGTACCGCATGGCCTCGACGGCCGACGAGACCGATGCGTGCGCGGTCACCATCACGATCTGCGCCTCGTCGCCGCGTTCATGCAGAGCCCGAATGAACTCCAAGCCGTTCATGCCCGGCATCTGCAGATCCGTGATGATCACGTCGAACGATGCATGCTCGAGACGCCGCAGGGCTTCCACGGCGCTGGCGCAGCAGGTCACCTGGTGGCCGGCGCACTCGAGAATGTCGCCCATCGACTGGCGCGCGCTCGGATGGTCGTCCACGATCAGCACCCTGCCCGTCAGCGGTCCATCGTTGGTCCAACTCATGCTGCTGCCTCCCTCACTCGATCCGGGATGCGAAGAATGAACGCCGCGCCGCCCTCCGGGCAGTTGACGGCTTGGATATCCCCGTGGTGCGCCTCGGCAATGCGATAAACGATCGCCAGCCCCAGTCCGGTGCCCTCCGACTTTGTGGTGAAGAAGGGCTCGAAGATGCGATTACGCACCGGAGCGTCGATACCGGGACCGGAATCCGCGACTTCCAGTTCGATGCCCGCCGGCCCGTGACACGCCGTGAATGTCAGTGCCCCGCCGCGAGGCATTACGTCCAGTGCGTTGAGAACGAGGTTGAGCAGTGCCCGCCGCAGCATGGCGGCATCCGCCCACAACTGCATATCCGGCGGGATTTCCAGACAGGTCTCGATCCCCTGCGCGTCGAGTTGCGGGGCCAGCGATTGACAGACATCCGCGACGAGGCTTCGCACGTCGAGGTCGCGGCAAACCGGATCGCGGTCCTGTGCGAAATTCAACAGGTCGCTGACCGTTCCGCCAACCGACGAAACGCCGGCCTCGATGTTCTCAACGATCCGCAGCGAGGACGAATCGCCGCTCAGCCTGCGTTTCAGAAGGCTGAGGTAGAGCGTGACGGGGGCCAGCCCGTTGCGGACCTCGTGAGCCACATGGGAAGCCATCCTGCCCAGGTCGGCCAGACGGTTCGTGCGGGCCAGTTCCCGGTTCTTGGCTTCCAGCTCGCGGGTCAGCCGCCGGACTTCCTCGCGCAACGTCTCGTGCGTCTTCTGCAGTCGGTCCGTCGCGACGTTCCACGCGTCCAGCACCTGCTCCAGTTCCAGCCGCTGCAGATGCATCCGCGGCGACGTTTCGTGGGCCGGTGCCGGCGTCCCGTGTTCCGTCTCGTAAACTTGTCCGGAAGATCTCATGTGTCGGAACTCAAATCCAGTTGTGCCATCGGACCGGGTCCAGCGGAGACGTAAGCCTGAACGGCCTGCTCGGCGGTGTGCGTGCCTTGCAGTTCACCGGCCGCCAGATCGCGCCGCCTCACCAGCTCCCGTTCGCATGCGACTTCGATCTTTACGATTTCCCGCAGCACCGATTCGCATTGCTCCACGACGCCCCGCGCCCGCTGGCGGTCCTGCGGCGACCGCCACTGACGGCGGTCCGGATCCTGGCCGCGGAAGGGCTTCATTTCGTCCTCGATACTCTGCAGCGGCGTCAGTAGCCTGTGCTTGGACGCAAGGAGACCGATCAGCAGCTCCGTTTCCCCCTGGCGCACCAGCTGCAGCTGCCGCTGAGCCAGGGAGTGCAGTTGCGTCAGCACCTCCAGCTTGCGATCGATCAGCCTGGCCAGGTTGTCCGTTTCGAGCATGACAGAGGCTCCCCATCCGTAGCGAGGCTCCGCCGGCCTGTCTTCTTCGCGTTGCTCTTCCGGCCGTTCGGTGACCATGAGAACGCACGAATTCCATTTCGTCGCGAAAACTCACCGAGCGCGCGTACTTTCGGCGCTCGCACAAAAAGAGGGGGGGTTGTACCCGAAACGTCAGCGGCGTGTCAATTCAGATCCAGATACTCAGACGTCTCGCGGTTGGCCTCGGAAGGCACGCCGGTGACCTGCTCCATGACCCACACGTCGATGTCGTGCAGAATCTGGGTGCTGAGTTCGTCGCCTCCGGGATACTGTCGCAAAGTGACCGACAGTCCGGCGGCGTGGAAGAGACACAGTTCCTCGCAGGTGCGATCGAGCGGATACGCACTCGACTCGCGCCCCTGGGCGATAAACAGCGGAAGACGACGGGCTCGTCTCAGTTCGCTCAACGGATTGCCGTCGGCCGGAAACGGACCGCCAACGGTCAACGCGCCGGCAAACTGGCCGGGATACTGAAGCGCAATGCGGAACGCCATCGTTCCACCGCATTCGAATCCTGCAAGAAACACCCGATGAGCCGCGATGTTGAATCGGTCCTTGACCGCATCCACACATTCAAACACGCGTTGGGCGGCATCCGAGGCAGTCGCCGAACTGCCGCCCCACGTGAACCCTTTCGCCCCGTCGGCCGGCAGCACTCCGCGCGGCGCGACCGCCACGTAATTCCGCATGCTGATCAGCGGCATGATGCGTTTCAGCTGCCTCTCGTCACCGCCGTGACCGTGCAGCCAGACCAGAAGCGGGTAGGCGTAATTCGGTTCGTAGTGCATCGGCGCAAAAATCGTATGCTTGCCCGGGCACGACGAAGAAGAAGTGAACAGGCCCCCTTCGAGTTCAATCTGGGGACCGGCTTGATTGTCGGACGATTGCTTCCGAAGTTCGATGCGATTCATAGCCACCCTTCTTCAGGAAAAGCCGCCCCTGCTCTCGGACAGCCAACCTCTTTCTGCAACAAATGGTTCGGGCCGATGACTCCGCCACCACCACCGGCAGTCAGATCGATGCAAATCGCTCTCGCTCCGGCACGGGATCGGCAGCGTCGTGAAAAACGAGACAGGGCCGATCATCGCCTTCGCGGCACACGCCAGCCCTGAATCGGGCCAGCCAACCTCCAAAGCGTCGCGTTGTAAAGGACCACTTTGCGCGTGTCAATCGCAGCTCTGTTTTTTCAACCCGCATGCTAGCACGTCTCGGATGACGGTCCAGCGATCGGCGGAGAAAACCGGCTCGCGGCGGCAGGCCAGAACGGTCTGAAACCGGCCTGCTGCCGGCGGGCGGCGAACCACGAACCGATCCTCTGCGGCGCAAAACACGTCACGCACGCGCCCGACTGCAGCCTGCCTACTTTGCCAGCAGCTGGTTCATCACCTGGACCAGTCCCTTGACCGCATCCACGCTTTTCTGAAATGCGACTTTTTCGTCTGCGTCGAGTTGCAGTTCGACGATGCGTTCCACGCCGCCGGAACCGAGCACGACGGGCACGCCGACATAGTAGCCGCCGACGCCGTATTCCTTGTCGCAGTAAGCGGCGCAGGGGATGATGCGTTTCTTGTCGCGAACGATGGCTTCAACCATCTGGGCGGTGGCTGCCGCCGGGGCATAGTAAGCGCTGCCCGTCTTCAGCAGTCCGACGATTTCCGCACCTCCGTTGCGAGCGCGATCAACAATCTGGTCCAGCCGCTCCTTGCTCATCAACCGGGTAATTGGAATGCCGCCGACGGCGGTGCAGCTCGGCATCGGCACCATCGTGTCCCCGTGACCGCCCATCAGCAGTGCGGTGACATCCTCGACGCTGACCCCCAGTTCCATCGCGATAAAGGTGCGGTAGCGGGCCGTGTCGAGCACACCGGCCTGGCCGATGACGCGATTCGGCGGAAACCCGGTGACCTGCTGGGCGCACTGCACCATCGCATCGAGCGGATTGCTCACCACGATCACGATCGCGTCGGGGCTCGTTGCCTTGACCTGCTCGGCGACCGCGGACACGATCTTCGCATTGGTGGTCAGCAGATCATCGCGGCTCATGCCGGGCTTGCGCGGCACTCCGGCCGTGATCACCACGACGTCGCTGCCTGCGGTCGGCCCGTAGTCGGTGGCGCCCGTCACGTTGACATCCGCGCCGGCGATTGGCATCGATTGCAGCAGATCCAGCGATTTTCCCTTGGGCATGTCGCCGGTGGCCGGGATATCAACGAGCACGATATCTCCCAGTTCGGCCGCCGCGCACCAATGTGCGGTGGTTGCCCCGACGTTGCCAGCCCCGACGATTGTGATTTTTGCGCGACGCATTCTTATGAGCTCCCGGTTCGAATATCCAAACAACGACATGACTCTGGAAAGGAATTTGTTCTGCTTCAGCGCCGTCTCGAGAACGGTCGGGCTCCCGCCGGCGTCTTGCGCAAAACAACTGCCGCAAGCCGCAGTCATATGCCCGAGTCATACGTCCGAGGGTACGACTCGCTCAGGACTTGCCGAACGCACGAATATCGACCATGCCCGCGCGAAGTCAAGGGGGCTCACAACCCCGGGCGGCGCCAACGCCGGACGATCTTCCGATGAACGGCCGCTTCGGATGACTGCCAGCGCCACAGCGCCAGGCCACCCAGCAAAAGCAGGGCCACCGTCGCTGCGAAAAATGCGCGGGCCATCGGGGTCGAGATCATGGGCCTGCGTTCGACCACGCGCGGCTCGCGGCCGAAAAAAAGCGGCGCGGGCTGCAACTGATTGGGGTCGAAAGACGACACGAACCCCGACCTGAAAACCCACAATCGGGCGAACACGGCCTGCAATTCGATTTCCTCGCGCTGGTCCTGTCCCGGCAGGAGTCCCGGCGGCAGGCTGCGCACGCAGACCGTCACGGGATAGCGATTCGAGAAAGTCGGCACATCGCGGCCCGCCTGCGGTTCTCCGAGCCGGATCACTTCGTCGCCGAGAGGCACAAACACATCCAGCTCGAAATAATGGTCGATGCCGAAGCGTTCCGCGACTTCCGCGTCGGTAACCTCGATGCGGGTGATCCGCCGCAGTCCGCCCGACAGCCGGAAAATACGTCCTCGCTGCGAGTCCGGTTCGGTCAGCAATGCCGCGACCGGCACGGCGCGCGAAGGCTGTTGCTCGAATGAGTCCGGCCGCGCTCGGCCGACCGCCGCGAGCAACTGATAAAACCACTCATTGTCCTGCGAAGTCAACTCGCCCCGATCGCGGGCCCGCATGTCATCCAGCAATGCGACGTCCATTCCCAGGCTCGCGAGAAAGACATGGCTCGGTTCGACGCCAAGGCCCGCGGCTTCCCGATCGGGATACCACATGAGGCGCGGCGAGGCGAAGGCCAGTTCGGCCCCGTCCTTTCCCTTGCCGCCCGTCACTTTGAGCAGCACGCCCCACGCACCGATGCGTTCCCGGCACGCACCGCTTTCCGGCCAGGCCCGGGGCAGCTGCCGGGTGCAGACTACGGCGGGATGACCGCCCGGCTGCAGATCCAGGCTCACACGATAGTAATGGTCGAACTCGAGTCGTCGAGCCAGTTCGGCCGGCAGGTCCACTCGGCGGACTTCACGGCTCAGACCTTTGAGCCCAAAAAGCTCGCCCCGCAGCGACGCGGCGCGTGAGGCCACATCCGACCACTCCATCGGCGCGTGCCGCCACTTCTCGAGCTTCGCCACGGGAACGGACGGCAGTCGATAGAGAATCCGCACCAGCGTCTCGCCGGCGTCGGCCTCCAGCGGCTGGCCGTCGGTCAGGTTCCGAAAATAGCTCTCGTCGATTCCCGCAAGTTCCAGCAGGCCGCGCAAGCTGGAAACGGGCTTTTCCGCCGGCTTGCCAGCCGACTCCGCAGCGTCCGCCTTCATGCTGCCCGACAACCACACAACCAACGTCAAGCTCAACGGCACGATGCGCCGAATCGTCATCGGTTGGCGGCAGAATCTCGCTGGAAAAATGGCCTGCGTCATGCCTGTGCCGAGCCTGCCTGATTTGAGTCCTGATTCGAGTCTGTGTCTGTCGAGGCGGTCTTTGCCGGGGCTTCGCTCAACGACTCGATCTGCAGCGGTTCGGGCCGAGTCGCTGATCGCCGCGTGCGAGTATAACGGTGGGCGGCAACGGCCAGCAGGACGGAGACGGCGGCAATCGATGATATCCAGAGCACGATAACGGTCGCGGACGGCAGCTCCGTTTCGCTCGGCGGCTGATGAAACCAGCGCGGCACAGAAGCCAGCACGAGCGGCGCGGTGCTGATGCCCTCGTGTGAGCGATAGGCCCAGCGTTTGAAGAAGTAGCCGGTGAACTCCATGTCCTCGTTCAACTCGGTACCCTTCCCGGACCGGTCTTTGTCTTCGAGTTGCGGGAACCCCGGGGGCGTCTCAAGGGCGTACACCACGATCGGCAGGCCGGGGCCGGACGCGGGCCGAACCCAGAACACGCAGTACTCGCGGACCCCCGACTGGTTGTCCGGCGCGTGCACGCGATAGGCCAGGCTGACGGTTCCGCGCACGGTGACGAGTCGTCCGCGATAGACCTCGGGCTGACGGAAGAGTGCCGCGTAACCAGGGTCGCCCAGCGAATCCTCCATCAGGCGGGCCGATTCGAGTTTCCGCAATTGACGGCACAGGTGGAACCAGGCCCCCTGCTCTTCCTGGCGCCAGACCGTGTCATCGCGGATCGATTGCAGCTGCGCTTCGTCGAGCGCCCGCCCGGCACGGTGCCCGCCTTGTCCGGACGGCCGGTCGGCGGTGTTGCGGGGCAGAATGCTCACCTCGCCGTCGGACCGTGCAGCATTCGACTTTTCGACGCGAGGCCGTCCCCACAGCCAATACCAGGTCTGCGGCTTGCGCGACTCGCGCATGGCATACAGCACCAGCATCAGCATGGCGACCATCGACAGCAGACGCAGTTGCGAGGACGGTGACAGGTAGTTGCGCGGCGGCCGCACGCGAGCCGAGCGGCGGGCCGATTCGCCTGAAAAGTCCACCCATACTTCTCCGTTGCAGGGAGCCTGCGGCGCGATCGTCAGAATTGCTACGCTCCAACCGTGAGACGCGGCCGCCCACGCAGGGAATTCTACGGCAGGCGGGCCGAACATTGAATCCGCACGGCACGACCGCGAGCGGCAGAGCATGCCGGTTCATTTCTTCAGGGATTCCCCTGAAAATTCTGACGGTTTCCGCGGATGAATTCCGCTATTAAGTCTTAGCGGGCAATTGGGTGGCGTTCCGCGCGCCTTTCGACAGGACAGCAGTGCGGTTTCCGGTACACTAGAAGGGGAAGGCAGGGTCAGCCTGTCCGCATTCGCAGTAATTCCGCGGCGAGGAGATCGAGACGTGTGGATTTGGCGGATTATCCGCCGCGCGACGGCATGCGCACTGCTGGGAGCGTTGGGAACCGCGGCCGCGCAAATCGCTGCCGAGGAGCCGGCAACCGCTTTTCTTGAAGGCCTGCGCACTCGCGGCTACTACGACGCGGCACTGGACTATCTCGACCAGATGTCGACGAGTCCGCTTGCGCCGGCCGGTTTCGCAGAGACGATTCCGTACGAGCGGGGCATCACCTTGATCGGCATGGCCCGCGTCGAACGAAACCCGGCGTCGCGCGAGCGGACGCTGGACGAAGCCGAAAGTTCGCTCCGCGAGTTCATTGCGGCCAAGTCCAAGGCGACCGGTTCCAAGGTTGCCGCAGCACACAGCCAACTCGGCGGCCTGATCGCCGAGCGAGCCCGAATGAAACTCGAGTCGCCGCAGAAAGGAGACCGGACCCTGGCGGTTCAGGAGGCGAAGCGTCTCTATCAGGAAGCGTTCAAGGTCTTCACGGAACTGCAGCAGGATCTTCGCAATCGGCTGAATGAACTGCCAAAGGAACTCGACCCGAAGAACCCGCAACAGGCCGAACAGATCGAGCAGCGCGAGCAGTGGCGGGCCGATTATCTGCAGGCCCTGCTGCTGGGTGCTGCGATCCGCGAGGAAACGGCCGATACGGCACCCGCCGGCTCGGACGAGGCAAAGTCGATACTGGATGAAGCCGCGAAACTGTACGGAGAAATCCACGACAAATACGCGCAGAAGCTGGCCGGCCAGTTCGCGCTGATGTACCGCGGCAGGTCGCTTCAGAAACGGGGCGCGCTGAAAGAGGCGCTCGCGTGCTATTCGCCGCTGCTCAATCGCACGGACAATGCGGACGAGTTCCGGACGCTCAAGACGAGGACGCTGAAACTGGCCCTGGAATGCCTGCTCGATCCGTCCGTCGCGAACTACGAAGAGGCGATCCGGATTGCCTCCCCGTGGGTCTCGACCGTCACCAACACCGAACAGCGGGAACCGGACTGGCTCGCACTGCAGTTTCTGCTGGCAAAGACCTACCTCGCGGAAGCCGAACGACTGAAAGCCGGGGACCCGAAAGCCAAGCAGCTGCGCACTGCGGAACAGGCGATCAGCGAAGCGAGGCAACTGGCGGTTCTCGTCTCGAAATTCCCGAGCGATTACCAGGACGACGCTCAGGAACTGCTCGTGCGTCTCGGCCGTCCCGCCTCTCCCGGGAAGCCGGGCCAGATCCGCACGTTCGCCGACGCCCGAGACGCCGGACGCGACGCGATCGAGCGGCTGCGGACCGCACAGACCTCGCTGCAGCAGCTCAAGGAGCAGGCGGCCACGACGAAGGACGAACCCGCGAAGAGTGAATTGCAGAAGCAAATCACCGCGGCCAATGAGACGATCAGCAGCGTTTCGACCGAGGCGCTGGACAGATTCCGCAAAGCCCTGCAACTGTCAGACAGCTCTTCTCCGCTCGAAGACGTCAACACGGTTCGCTATTACCTGGCGTACCTCTACTACCTTGCGGGGCGCAGCTGCGAGGCGGGGCTGGTGGGCGAGTTTGTGGCGAGGCGCTATGCGGACACGGCCGCAGCCCGCCCGTGCGCCAAGATCGCACTGTCATCCTACGTGAACCTCTACACGGAGGCGGCCCCCGCAGATCGGCAGTTCGAGACACAGCGAGTGGTCGCCTTTGCCGAGTTCGCCGCCGCGCAATGGCCGGATCAACCCGAGGGACGCGACGCGGTGAACACGCTGGTCCCGCTGCTGATCAGCGCCGATCGACTGCAGGACGCAGTGACCTCGCTCGCCAAGATCCCCGAAGGCACGAGCCAGCGATCGACGGCTGAATTGAAACTGGGCCACGCGCTCTGGAGCAAGTACCTCAAGACGCGCCGCGATTCGCCGGGCAATGCCCCGCCCGACGCAGCCGCATTGGACCGGCTTCGTCAGCAGGCCGAACAGACTATCCGTTCCGGAATGAGGAACCTGATTCCGGATGCGATCGACGAATCGGCGGCGGCCGCGATACTGTCCCTTGCTCAACTTGAAGTGGAGGCCGGCAATTCCAGGAGCGCGGTGCAGATCCTCGAGAACCCGCAGTACGGACCGCTCACGCTGCTCGCGCGGGACGCGCCGGCGTCGAAAGCGCCCGGGTTTGCTGAAGAGGCCTGCAAGACCGCACTCCGCGCCTACATCGGCACGCTCGCACAAGAGCCCTCGCCGGACGCGGTCATTGCCAAGGCACGCGGCATCATGGACACGATGCAGACCCGGCTCGGAAAATCCCCCGACGGCCAACAGAGACTGATCAACATCTATATCGGCCTGGCCAAGGATCTGGAAACGCAACTGGAAAATGCGCCTCCCGGGGTCAAGAAAACACTGGCACGCGGATTTGAGACCTTTCTGCGCAAATTGGGCGATACGGCCAGCGAGGCCAACATACTGAACTGGGTCGCCGAGACGTTCCTGAGCCTCGGGAAAGCGTTCGATTCGCCCGGCGAGATCAGCAGCGAATCGAAGGCGTATTACGAGCAGTCGATCGCCGGCTACGACAAGCTGCTGGCCGACCCGAAACTGAACGCGGCACTGGCCACGCAGATGCGTCTGCGCCGGGCCGAAGTGTTCCGGCATCTGCATGATTACTCCAAAGCCGCAGCCGCACTGGAAGAAATCCTGCGTGAAAAACCGCTGCTGCTCAACGTGCAGGTCGAGGCCGCCCGGACGTATCAGGAATGGGGGGCCGTTCCGGGCAGCGAATCCCGCTACGAACAGGCCATCATGGGCACCAGCGCAGACAAGAAGGCGCAGCGAGCCGCCGTATGGGGCTGGGCCCGCATTGCCCAGACGACGGCCAGCTATGCTCAATTCAAAGACACGTTTCAGGAATCCCGCTACAACCTCGCCCTTTGCCGTTTTCTCTGGGCGCAGGCCCAGAAGGGCGACCAGCGCAACAAGCTGCTCGAAGCCGCCGAACGAGACATACAGTTGACGCACCGCCTCTATGGACTGGGCGACGCCCGAAGATCCGCACAGTACGATGCGTTGCTGCAGGATATCCAGAAGGCGCGAGGCACTGCGCCCACCGGATTACGCGGGTTGACCGGCCGCACGGAAACTCCCGCCACTGCTTCGAAGAAAGAACCCGGCCAGCTGAAACGAGACTGACGAGCCGCTACGGAAGGGAGAGCAATGAGGATTCTGAATATTCCAAACCTGGTGTCGGCGATTCTGCTGGCCGCGGTCGCGCCGCTGGCCTATGCCGAATCGATGGACCAGATTATTCCGCTGCACGGCAGCCCTTCTTCGGGCAAAGTCTTGGAGATGACCACGACCGAAGTGAAGCTCGAAACGCGGGGAAAGGTCAACAACTTCGCGGTGAACGAGATCCGCCGAATCCACTATGCGGAGGATATCCCCGAACTGAGACGAGCGCGCGAGGACGTTGGGTCGGGACAGTTCGAGCAGGCTCTCGATACGCTCAAGCGCATCGACGCCGCCGGCCTCTCGCGGGAGCTGCTGATTGCCGACGTGGAATACTACACGGCCCTCTGCCATGGCCGCATCGCTTTGACAGGCGGAGGCGACAAGGCGGCCGCTGCCGCAACGATGCTTGAATTCGTCAAGAAGAACCCAAACAGCTACCACTTTTTCGAGGCGGCACAACTGTTGGGGGATCTGGCCATGACGCTGGAGAATTACGACAACGCGCTGCGTTATTACGGCGCGATTGCCAAAGCTCCCTGGCCGGACTACGTCCAGCGAGCGGCGCTGCTCGAAGCCGGCGCGTTGTCTGCCGCAGGCAAATCCGCCGAAGCCAAAGCCCGGTACGAAAGCGTGCTGACCAGCCCGCTGGATACGCCCGACGCGATCCGAAACAAGACTTTCGCGACCATCGGCCTGGCCGTCTGCCAGGCCGAGGCCGGCGCACCCGATCAGGGCATCGCCTCGCTGAACGAGGTGATCGCCAAGAATGACCCGCAGGACACCGAGTTGTTCGGCACGGCGTACAACGCTCTGGGCAGATGCCACTTGAAGGCGAACCGGCCGAAAGAAGCGTTGCTCGCGTACCTGCATACCGACTTGCTGTTCTATGCAAAACCCGATCTGCACGCCGAGGCCCTGTACAACCTCAGCAAGCTGTGGACTACGCTCAACAAGTCGGATCGGGCGCAGAACGCCCGCAACACTCTGGTCGAGCGTTACGCCGGCAGCGTGTGGGCCAAGAAGAACTGATTCGGAGAGACAGGATGCGGCTTTACAGCGATCGCAAGACGTGGTTCGTCCTTTTAGGCGGCTTCTTATTGGCGGCCGGACTGATCGAGTACCTCGTCGCGGACGGACTCGTCGCTGCGCGGGCGGAAGAGGCCGCCAAAGCGCCCGAGGATCCCGCGCCCCCGGCAGGACCCGAGGCAGAGGCGGCAGGCGAAGATGCCAAAGCGGCTGAAAAACCGCCCGAAGTTCCGGCTGACGCGGCACCTGCTCAGGCCGCCGGCGCGGACGGCGTTCCCAAGCCGGTCGAGGAGGAGACGCCTCCGCAGAAGAGCGTGCTCGTCTGGTACTACGAGGCGCTCGGAGTTTTCTATACCACGATCTTCTTCGGGCTCTCGTTTTCGCTCGTTTCGCTGCTGGTCATGAACCTGCTGAGCGCGCGCCGCGACAACATCTGCCCCGCGCCCCTCGTCGAGGGCTTCGAGGCACATCTGCAACAGGGCCAGTTTCAGGAAGCCTACGAACTGGCGCGCGGCGACGAGTCGTTCCTTGGCCAGGTGCTGTCGGCCGGCATCGCCAAGCTGTCCGCCGGCTACGGCCCGGCTGTCGAGGCGATGCAGGAAGTCGGCGAAGAAGAGAACATGAAACTCGAACACCGCCTCAGCTACATGGCGCTGATCGGCACGATCAGTCCGATGGTCGGACTGTTCGGCACGGTGGACGGCATGGTGCGTTCGTTCAGCGTCATTGCGCTGAGCAACACGACTCCGAAACCATCGAAACTTGCCGAGGGTATCTCGACGGCGCTGATCACCACGATCGTCGGGCTGGCCATCGCCATTCCGGCGATCGCAGCGTTCAATATTCTCAAGAACATCGTGGCTCGGCGAGTGCTGGAGGTCGGCGTCGTCAGCGAAGGACTGATGCGGGCGGCCCTCGAAAGTGCGAAGAAGAAATAGGCACAGACAGGAAACGCAAAGAAGGAACTGACGGGGTGCCGCGGCACGAGCCCAATGGTCCGATCCGCCTCCCCTCCCCTGCTCCGTATTGAGCGTGCGCGACCATGCGATTCAAGAGCCGAACGCCGACTGCGGTCTACGAAGGGGATTTCACCCCGATGATCGACATGACGTTCCAGTTGATCGCGTTCTTTGCTCTGCTGCTGAATTTCTCGCAGGTCGAACAGAACGAGCGGATCCAACTGCCGTCGAGCGAACTGGCCAAGCCGAACGAGTCGCCGTTGGACTACCCGATAACGCTGCAATTGACGCGGGAGGGGAACGTGATCATCGGCGGCCAGGAGATCCCGCCCGCCGCCTTGAGGCCCTACCTGATCAAGGAAAAGCAACTGCTGCAGTCGCAGGGGCGGCCCGTTGCGGACGCGACGGTGATCATCCGCGCGCACAAGGACGCGGTGGCGGGAATCGTGCAGGAGTTGATCGATCGGTGCCAGCGCGAGGGACTCGAGAGATTCGCGCTGCGTGCGAAGGAAGACGTGAAGCAATAACCGAGGGGCGTCCAGCCGCGCGCCGGCGCGGGAGACTTCATCGCGATGAAATTCCGCCACACCACCAGCAGCGGCGACGACAAGGTCGAGCTGCAGATGACGCCGATGATCGACATCGTGTTTCAGCTGCTTTCGTTCTTCATCATGACATTCCGCATCGGCGCGCAGGAAGGCGACTTCAACGTGAAGATGCCCGTGCTCGCCCCGGCGGCCGGGGCCGCCAGCGAGATCGCCCTGCCCCCGATCAAGATCCGGCTCAGGGCCGATGCGGCCGGCCGCCTGACCAGTGTCCAGTTCAACGACCGGGAGATGCCGGTAGCCGGAGCCATGAGACTGTTGCGCGAGGAGATCATCGGCCTGATCGGCGACGACCGCGGACCGGGCAGCATCCAGGAAACGGCCGAGGTTGAACTGGATTGCGATTTCCAGCTGCGTTATGAACACGTGATCGACGCAGTCACGGCCGTTTCGGGTTACCTCGACCGCGAGGGCAACATCATCAAGCTGGTCGAGAAGATCAAGTTCGCACCGCCGCGCACCGGGGCGCCCGCCTCGTCGTCGTGACCGGGCGTCTTCACCGCGGGGCACCTCGTCCGCCGGTCAGGCCCGCGGGTGAAACTGCCGGTGCACCTTCTTCAGCCGCGATTGCTCGACGTGAGTGTAGATCTGGGTGGTCGCGATGCTCGCGTGCCCGAGCATTTCCTGAACCTGGCGCAGATCCGCGCCGCCGGCCAGCAGGTGAGTCGCAAAACTGTGCCGCAGCGTGTGCGGACTGATCGTGGCCGGCGCGCCGGCACGAATCGCGTACCGCTTGACCAGTTCCCAGATGGCCTCGCGGCGCAGCCGGCGTCCGCGCCGCGAGAGTATCAGCCACTCAGGCACGGACTGTGCGGCGGCGGCCAGTCGCGGCCGCTCGTTGTCGAGGTATTCGCGCACGGCCTGCGCTGCCATCTCCCCGAGGGGCGCGATCCGCTGCTTGCTTCCCTTTCCATGGCACAGGCAATAGCCCTCGTCCAGATGCACGTCGCGCAAAGCGAGATTCGAGATTTCCGATGCGCGGCAGCCTGTGGCGTAGAGCAATTCGAGCAGCGCGCGGTCGCGTCTCCAGAACGCGTCGAACCGTTGCGGAGCGTTGAGGAAGCGGTCGATCATCGGCGGCGACATGACTTCCGGGACTCGCTGCCACAGCTTCTGGCTGCCCAGCAGCTCCGCCAGGTTTTCGTGCAGCACGCTCTCCAGCTGCAGATAACGAAAGAACATCCGCAGCGCCACGATGTGCCGGGCAATGCTGGCCGGCGCGAGCGATTGTTCGTGCAGCCAGGCAACGAAATCCGAGAGATCGGCAATTTTCAGCGCCGGCACGGATCGGCCGTTCAGCCACTCGGTGAATCGCCGCAGGTCCCGCTCGTAGGCAGCGACCGTATTGTCGCTCAGCCGGCATTCGCTCCGCAGATAGTCGAAAAACGCCGTTTTCCAGTGCGCAAAATCGTTCTTGCGATTCTGGAGATGGGCCGTCAGCTTCCGCACCGGTCGGACCATGCTTGCTCTCACAACGGAGGGGAGACGCGGCACAGCCCACTTCCGCCGAAGTTCCCGTTGCGGCGCCAACCGGACGGCGGGAGACTGCCTACCGACGATCGAGAAAAGTCGATATCCTCGTGGACGTCGCGGGCCGGTACGCGTCGGCAGCAAATCCTGTGAGCCAATTCCTTTCTTCGGCGCGCAGGCGGCGATCAGGTTGCTTCCGATTCGCGGCAGCGGATCATGCCGCCTGGCAGAGAAGCTCACGAAAAAACAGTTCTGCGGCTTTGCGCGAGTATGCGGGATGACGCCCTATGCAAAACATCGTGATTGAGAAGCCCTATCGTTTCATTCCTCCTCACCGAGGAAACCTCTGGCCCGCTTTCATCCAGCGAGCGCGTCTTTACGACTGGTATCTGCGGCGAACCGAGGGAGTGGTCGATTACGAAATACGCGACGTCCACTTGCTTCGCGAGTCGCTCAAAGCGGGCCACGGAATCCTGCTCACGCCCAACCACTGCCGCAACGCCGATCCGCTCGTGCTGGGGTGGCTCGCGCGCCAGGCCGGCTGCCACCTGTATGCAATGGCAAGCTGGCATTTGTTCAACCAGGACCGCCTCACGGCCTTCGCCATCCGCCGCATGGGCGCCTTCAGCATCTACCGCGAGGGGGTCGACCGAACGGCAATCAACCTGGCTATCGAGATTCTCGAATCCGCCGAGCGTCCCCTGGTCATCTTCCCGGAAGGCACGGTCAGCCGCACCAACGACCGCTTGAATGCGCTGCTCGACGGCGTCGCATTCATCGCGCGCACGGCGGCGAAGAAACGGGAGAAACACACAGAGTCGGGCCGGATCGTCGTGCATCCGGTTGCCATCCGGTATCAATTCACCGGAGACGTCGCTGCCGCGACGAAAGACACGCTGTCCGAGATCGAGCACCGCATTTCCTGGCGACCCCAGGCGGAACTGCCGCTGATCCCGCGCATCGCCAAGCTGGGCCTGGCCCTGCTTTCGCTGAAGGAGATCGAGTACTTCGGCCAGGCTCAACCGGGGACCGTCGTGGAGCGCCAGACCGGACTCATCAATCGACTGCTGCATCCACTGGAAACGGAATGGTGCGGCGGTCCTCAATCCGGCCCGGTTGTGCCGCGAGTCAAGAACCTCCGCATGAAGATCCTGCCCGAAATGGTGTCCGGCCAACTCGACGAGGCCGAACGCGAACGGCGCTGGGGGCAGTTGGCGGACCTGTACCTGGCGCAGCAGGTTGAAGGCTATCCGCACGACTACATCGTCACGCGTCCGACCGCCGAGCGACTGCTCGAGTTCGTCGAGCGATTCGAGGAGGATCTCACGGACCGCGTCCGCGTGTACGGCTCGTTGAAAGCGATCATCCAGGTGGGCGAAGCTATCGAAGTCAGCTCCCAGCGGGACCGCAAAGCCGCGACGGATCCATTGATGACCACCATCGAGGTGAGACTCCAAGCCATGCTGGACCGGCTGGCGCTGGAATCCCCCGTCTACGAAGAAGCTCCGGCAATCTCGTAAGGCCGATTTGACGGCGAACCAGAGCGACGGCCGCTTGAGCCCTGCCCGCGGGCGGCCGGCCGATCAACGACGGCGTGCCAAGACAACCCGCGCCAGACCGGCCAGGTCTTTTCGTGTGACGGGCGGTTCAAATCGCCCGTCTTCGGTGATCAGCGCATGGGCGCGGGACTCGAGCATCGGGCTGATCTCGCTGATCAACCAACCTCCGCTGACCAGCCGCTCAGCGGCCTGAGGCACCAGCCTCATCAGAATCTCGTCTCCGTTTTCTCCGCCCAGAAGCGCAAGCCTCGGTTCGTGCTCCCGCACTTCGACCGCCGTTTCGGCCAGTTCCCGCTCGCTGACATAGGGCGGATTGGAAACAATAAAATCAAAAGTCGGCTCCGCAGGCAGATCACTCAACAGATCCCCCAGCCGGGTTTCGATCTGCCCGCCGACCCCGTGCGTCTGGATATTGCGGCAAGCAACCTCGAGCGCGGCCGGACTGATATCGATTGCCGCCACGCGGCACGCGGGCACGTGCTTGGCCGCACAGATCGCCAGCACTCCGCTGCCGGTCCCCACGTCGGCGATCCGCAGCGGACGGTCGACTGCGGGAGCAAACTGCCGCACCGAGTCCAACAGGGCAATCACGACGAATTCCGTCTCAGGTCTCGGCACGAGCACATCGGGCGTGACGGCGAAATTCAGCGAGAAAAATTCGCGATGCCCGACCAGATAAGCAACGGGCTCACCCGCCGCACGCCTCCGCACCAACTCGCGGAACTTCGTGCGCACCGCGTCGCCGGGATCGACGTCGAACGACGTGTAGAGTTGGATCCGCGGAATGCCCAGGATCTCCGCCAGCAGCACTTCGGCGTCCAGCCTGGGCGACGCAGCACCGTGCTTGCGAAGGAAATCACCTGTCCATTGCAGCAATCGGCCGATCGTCCATGTTTCGGTTGTCGCCATGCCGCGCCATCCGTGGTCACTCGAAGCCGCCCATCGATCCGCGCAACTGCTCCCGGTCGTATTCGACGAGAGCGTCCGTAATAGGCTGCAGGCCGCCAGCGATCACCTGATCCAATTTGTAGAGCGTGAAATTGATCCGATGATCGGTGACCCGATTCTCCGGAAAGTTATACGTTCGGATCCGCTGGCTGCGGTCGCCCGATCCGACCAGCGTCTTGCGCTCCTGGGCCCGCTTCTCCAGTTCCTGGTTCTGGTAGTGCTCGAACAGCCGGGACTTGAGAATACGCAGCGCCTTGGCGAGGTTCTTGTGCTGGCTCTTCTCGTCCTGCATCGAAACGACGATGCCCGTTTCGTAGTGAGTCAGACGAATCGCAGACGCGGTCTTGTTCACGTGCTGGCCGCCCGGACCGCTCGCGTGAAATATGTCCTTGCGATAGTCGTCCTGCTTGAGGTTGATTTCAACGTCTTCGGGTTCGGGAAGCACTGCGACGGTGGCTGCGGAGGTGTGAATCCGCCCCTTGGCTTCGGTTTCCGGGACGCGCTGCACGCGGTGCCCGCCGCTCTCGTACCGCATTTCGCGGAAGACGCCCTCGCCTTCCATCGCCATCGACACTTCCTTGAAACCGCCCAGTTCGGTCGGGCTCAAGCCGAGCAACTCGGTCTTCCAACCGCGGTTCTCCGCATGCCGCTTGTACATCTCATACAGGTCCCGCGCAAACAGGGCGGCTTCCTCGCCGCCCGTCCCCGCGCGAATTTCCATCACGCAGCGGGCACGATTCGCATCCTCGCCGCCCATGGTCATTTCGAGCAGTTCGTCCCACAGCCGCTCCCGCTCCGCCTTGCGGTCCGGAAGTTCCGCTTCAGCCATCTCCCGCTCGTCCGCGTCCTGGCTTTCAGCCATCTGCTTCAATTCGGCAATCTCTTCGATCACCTGTTTGAAACGGCGGTATCGCGTGACCAGCTTGGCAAGAGAACCATGCTCCCGCGCCGCAGCAGCGACCCGGTTGGAATCGGAGAGAACCTGTGGATCGGACATCGCCCGCTCAAGTTCCTCGAAACGAGCGAGCTTGCCCTCCAGCATTTCGCGAATCGTCATTCAAACGTCACCGATTCAAGAAGACCGCGCCACCGATTCGAGAAGCCCGCGCCGCGCAGCACGAAAGACGTCCATCCCATGAACGAGCACGGGGGCGCCACCGGCAGCAAAGCGAAGGTCAGGCGCAAAATCAGGATTCCGGATTGGCCGGCTTCGGCTTCTTTGGCTTGCGCTGCTGAAGACTTGCGTAACTTCCGGCCGCGAATTTGCTTTGGAATTTCTCGATGCGGCCGGCCGTGTCCACGTACTTCAACCTGCCGGTGAAGAACGGATGGCACATGTTGCAGATATCAACCTTCAATTCCTTACGCGTGCTGTGCGTCTTGAAGGTGTTTCCGCAACCGCATGTCACCACGGTCTCGAAATAATTCGGATGAATGCCTTCCTTCATGATCCAGATCCCCTGCCGGCACAATCGCTTTGTCAAGCGCCATATCAAGCGCTTCGTCACCCGCCTCGCAAACGCCCTGTCAATCGTCTCGGCGCCTGATGGCGAGCTACTTTGTCACAGCGCCAAACGGAAAATCCTAGCATCCGCTTCCGCCGGCGACAATGGCAGACGGTGACCGAGTCTCCAGATCCCGCGGCAGGCAGCCCCATCGCATCCGAGGCTCCCGCCGTCCAACCGCCCGCTCAGGCAACCGTTTCAAGAAGGTCTTCGGCCGGCGGTTCGTCCGAACCGTTCGTGTCGCTCAGCATAGCTTCTGTCGGCAACTTGCCGTACCCAAGACCGCGAATAACTTCCAGGATTTCGCTGCACGTCGGGAACATACGGCCGCTCGTACGCTTGTAGGCGTCCATCGCCTGCATGAACTCGATCTCTTCGGCCGAGTAGTCACGCTCGCAGGTCGTCGGATCAATCTGCCGACGCCGCTGGACCTTACGACGCTCGCTGACTCGCCGTTGGTCGGCCACCGGCACGCTCTGGTTGCGACATTCGTTGTTGCGACGGTCTGAGGAACTGCGGCCATTCGTGACGGAATCCGAAGCGAGCAAATGTGCCACTGCAAAATCCTCCAAACAGAATAAGTAGTACCGGTTCGCTTTTCTTACGCTGCGTGCTGCGTAAGTCTTCCTGACATTCATCGGGTACCGATACGCAAAAATACACCATCTGGAGAAAATAGCTGGCGGCGCGAATTTTTTTGGATGAAGTAAAGACTAGCGAATAAACAGCCATCCCGACTGTATCGACTATGCCAATTAGATAACCGCTTCCCATGGGGTAAACCCAAACAAAACCCCACTTTCAGAGGGCACGCCCCATCCCAAGAGGACACACGCCCAGTATCCGGCATCCGGCATCCGGCAGTCCGAGCCGCTTCCGACTCCAGACTCCGCCGTCTCACGCCGCCGAGGAAGATTCCCCCGACTCGGAGGTGGTGGGCTTGGGAATGATATCCCAGATCGTTCCGAGGGCGGCATTCACCGTGGACGTGATCGGCCGCAAGCCGCCCTTCAAGTCCTGGACCGGCTGGAACTGCGGCTCGCTGCCCAAGCCCTGGTACCAGCCTTCGATCGCCCGTTGGATTCCATCGGAACCCTGGCCCTGCGACAGTTCAGCCGCATACGGGACCGTGATAGCGCTGAGTGGCCAGACTCGCGACGAATGGGAACTCGGATTTGCGGACGCTGCCGCAACCGACTCTACGTTACCGGATCCGGCAGACGCCGACCCGGCCGGCCCGCTCTTTGGACGTTCAACGAACGATCCGCAGACCAGGACGGCGGCAACGGCTGCCGCACTGCAGAACGCGACCCATGCGCGAGTCCGCCGTCGCAAGGAACGACCGCCGGATGCGGGCACTCGGGACATGACCGCGGGGACAACGCTCGCCCGCGGCGCATCCGCGCGCGAGAGTTCAAGTCCGGCAAACAGTGCCTGCTGGGCCGAAAGCAGCCGGTCACATCGTCGGCACCCGGCAGCGTGCGACCGCAGGGCCGGATCTTCCTCAGGGATCCCGCGGTCGTCGAGGATCTGCTGAAGTCTCCGGTCAAACATTCCGCACAGCATGCTCGCTCTCCGGCAGCGCATTTCGCTCGATCAGGTATTCCATCAACTCGCGGCGGGCGCGATGAATCCACGTCTTCACGGTGCCCAGCGGACGCTGAATGATCTCGGCGATTTCCTCATAACAGAGGCCCTGTTCGTGGAACAAGACAAAAGCCTCGCGATATTCCCACCGCAGCCGCTGCAGCCCGTTGCCCACCTCTTCTGCGAGTTGCCGCGCATCTTCATCCAGCGATTCGGTCTGTTCCGCCGGATGATCGACGATCGGCTGCTGGTTCGGTCTCCGCTTGCGGGCCGACAGCGCGCTGCGGCAGCGATTGGCGGCGATGGCAAACAGCCACGGCTCGAATTCGCGGCTCGAGTCCCAGCGGCCGAGACTCTGAAGTACGCGGATAAAAGTCTCCTGAGCTGCGTCTTCGGCGTCGTGGCGATTGCCCAGCATGCGGCAGCACAGCCCGAAGACGCGTCCCTCGAACTGCTCGACCAGTGCGCGCATCGCCCCCTGATCACCGCGGAGGCATCGCCGCACCAGAATCCGCAGACTGTCGAGCACCGGCCCTTCTCCGTGCCTTATCGTGGTGCCCAAACGGGCACCTGCAGACTAGTACCCGGCCGTTTACGGTCCGGTTTCAGGACGGCGGGGAACACTCACGAATCGCCGCGCAGGTCCGCGTCCATTGCGTCGGGCCTGATTTTGAACTACCGCGAAAATCAGCGGTTGTTGAAAAATTTCTTGAGCATATCGGCAGCCGCGTCGCGCGATGTCGCGGCCTGCGTGCCCGGCATTGGCGGCAGTTTTCCCGGAGCCTGCTTCTTGTCGGGCCGGCCACCAGCTTTCTTTCCTTCAGAAGTGTCGCCGCTGCCGGCTGCCGCTTGCTCCAGCGCGATACGGTCCGTTTCATCCAGCTGATACTGGCGTGTCTCCGGTTCGGCATTCCGACGTGCCTTGGCGACGGCATCTGCCTCCTCGAGCCATTCGCTCACGTCGAAGTCGATGGAAGCGGAGTCGCCCTTCGCCTTGCCGGCCGAAGTCTCGGACTTTTTGGCGATCAAGTCATCGTCTTCGACGTCCTCGTCGGCGACCGCTTCGAGTTTCTTTTCCGGCTTAACGAGCTTCTTCTCGGGCTTCGCTTCGCGTTTCTTCTCGGGTTTCGCCTCGCCCTTCTTTTCAGACTTTGCCTCCTGCTTCTTCTCGGGCTTTGCTTCGGATTTCCGCTCGGCCTTGGCTTCACCCTTTTCTTCCGGCTTCTGATCCCCGGGCGATTTCTTCGACTCCTTGATGACCGCCTCGAACTCGAGCTTACCGATCCCGATCTTATCCCCTGCTTTGAGTTCGCAGTCGCCCTGAATCCGTTCGCCATTGACGAACGTCCCGTTGCGGCTGTTCAAGTCGCGAATGACAACGCAGTCTTCTTTCACGAGGATTGCGCAGTGGTTGCGGCTGATCGCATCGCTCTTGGGACGCATGTGACAATCGTCAGCCCGCCCGATGAGAAACCGGGAAACCGGGACGGGAATTTCCTTGCCCGCGCCGCTTCCGACAAGCACCTTCAACTTGACACGCATGATGGCTTCCCCTTCCAGATGGATTCTGCCCCACGCACGAGAATGAAGACGCGGCAGCTGATCCGGCCGACGATCATGCTCACTCGCAAATAAAAACCACGACTGGAAACTTCGCGGCCGACGAGCGTGTGCAGTGCCTACTGGCCCATCGACGAGAATATACAAAAAACACCGATTCGTCAAACAATGCCGATCACGAAGCACAGCGAGTTCGCGACGTTTTTCCGCCGTTCAGCGTCTGGCTGTCCAGCGTTCGGCGGCGAAGCGTTCGTCGATCCAGAAAGCGGCCCTTTCGCGAACCCCCTCCAGCATGTCGCAGGGCTTGAAAGTCCACCCCAGACGGCGGCTCAGGCGTTCCGCCCATAGCGACCGCAATTCATCGAGCGGCACCGGCCGGCCCGCGAGGTCTTCGATGCCCGGGAGCTCGGGTGCGGCGGGCGACTGCCGCAACAGCACGCTGCCGTGCTGAAGCAGCGACCCCTGGAGCCGGCGCTGGGCACTGCCCGCGATCTTCATCCCGTCCAGAAGCAGATCGCCGTCCGCCCTCCGCTGAAAGCACAGAAACGGCTCCGCCTCGCGCGGCACCGGAGCCGGCGACCGGCACAGCGACGCCGCAATGCCCCATGCTCCGAGCGTTTCGCACAGAGTTGCGTGAAACGCATCGACCAGCGGGAGGCCGTCGCCCCCCCATCGTCCGGCCATCGGCAGCGAACAGCTGTAAGTCAGTTCCCGGTCGTGCACGATGGCGCCGCCGCCGCTCGCTCGACGAACGAGCTGCAGGTCGCGGCTCGAAGCATGCAGCGACCGGTCGCACAGATTCTGAAAGTAGCCGAGCGACAACGTTGCGGGAGCCCACTCGTAGAAGCGGACCACGGGCGTTCCCTGCCGCCCAGCCCATTCACGCAAGGCTTCGTCGATCCCCATATTCCAGACGCCGGCCCGCGGCGAATCGGTGATCAGCAGGGCGTCCATTTGAGTATCGTGCGGCGGGCCGCCTGAACTTCGTCGGGGCGACTGACCGGCGTCGTGTGCGGAGCCTCGTGCAGCAGGTCCGCCGGTTCCTCGGTGATGCGGAACAAGGCCTCGGCAAAAGCGTCGAGAGTCTCCTTGCTTTCCGTCTCGGTCGGCTCAATCATCACGGCTTCGGGCACGGTCAGCGGGAAATAGACCGTCGGCGAGTGAAAGCCGTAGTCGAGCAGTCGCTTCGCCACATCCATGGCCGAAACTCCGCGTTCTTTCTTCAACGCTGCAGCCGACGCGACAAACTCGTGCATGCAGCGATCGCCCTGCGGCACCGGAAGAATGTGGCGCACGCGGCTCAGCAGGTAGTTCGCGTTCAGCAGGGCCAGTGCGGACGCTTCGCGCAGTCCCTCGGCGCCGTGGGTCAGCAGGTAGCAGTAGGCACGAACGAGCACTCCCACGTTGCCGAAGAAGGTGCGGACACGACCGATCGACCTGGGTCGATCAAAGTCGAGGCTGTAGCGGTCGCCGTCTCGCCGCACGACGGGAACGGGCAGGTATTCGCCCAATGCCGCGGTCACGCAGATCGGCCCCGCACCGGGACCGCCGCCGCCGTGCGGACCGCTGAAAGTCTTGTGCGGATTGTAGTGCATCATGTCCGCGCCGAAGTCGCCCGGCCGCGTAATACCCAGGATCGCGTTCATGTTCGCACCGTCGAGGTAGATCAGACCTCCGCGAGCGTGAACGAGTTCCGCGATTTTCGCCACCTGCCCGTCGAAGATCCCCAGCGTGTTCGGGTTGGTGATCATGAATACGCCGATCTGGTCGTCGAGTTTCGCGCGCAGATCGTCGAGGTCCACGAGCCCGGCCGGCGTGCTCTTGACCGTCACCGTATCGAAGCCCGCCATGCGGGCGCTGGCCGGATTTGTACCGTGGGCCGTATCCGGCGCAAGCACCTTGGTTCGACGCTCGCCCCGATCGCGGAAGCATGCCGCCGCCACCATCAGCGCCGCCAATTCGCCGTGCGCTCCGGCCGCCGGCTGCAGCGACACGGCCGGCAGTCCGGAAATCTCGCCGAGCATGACCTGCAGTTCAAACAGCAGCTGCAGCAGTCCCTGAATCGTGGCATCCGGCTGACATGGATGGACGTCAATGATCCCCGGCAGGCTCGCCAGACGCTCGTTCCGCTTGGGATTGTGCTTCATCGTGCACGACCCCAGCGGGTAGAAATGCGTGTCCACCGACATGTTGAGCTGCGACAGATTCGTGAAATGCCGCACGATCTCCGGCTCGGCAACTTCCGGCAAGGGGGGCGGAGCGTCGGCCCGATGCTCGTCCCCGATCAGCTCTTTCACGTCGCGGCACGGCACGTCGCAATGGGGCAGATGAGCCGCTCGGCGTCCGGCTTTCGACAACTCGAAAATCAACTGACTGGCTCGTACGTTTCTCATCGCGATCGACAATCTTCTCTGGGGAAATGAAACGCTTCCCGTGAACTCAAATGGCCCCGGTCCGGCCGGCCGAGGGCCCCGTCAAGCCGAGTCGCCGGCAACTGACTCATGCGGTCGGCCTGCGTCCGAGCAGGCAGTCGCTCCAGCGGTCGATTTCGTCCTTGGTCCTTTTCTCCGTCACGGCAACGAGCAGGCAGTCGTCCAGATCGGGATACCAGCGGCCCAGCGGCAACCCCGCGAGAATCCCCGCTCGAACCGCCTCGTCCAGGGCTTCGCGCACTTTGCACTGCCGGTCGCGCACCACGAATTCCTTGAACGTCGGCAGGCCGAAAGCCGACTTCCAGCGTTCGCCGCCAGTCACTCGTTCCAGCGCATAGCGGGACTTTCTGAGACACAGTTCAGCCGTTTCACGCAGCCCCTGCGGTCCCATCGCGGTCAGATAAATGGCCGCCCGCAAGGCAAACAATCCCTGGTTGGTGCAGATGTTGCTGGTCGCCTTTTCCCGGCGGATGTGCTGTTCGCGCGTCTGCAGCGTCAGGACCCAGCACCGCTTGCCCCGACGATCGACCGTCTGGCCCGCAATCCGCCCCGGCATGCGGCGCAGAAACGGTTCGCGGCAGGCCATGATCCCCAGATACGGTCCGCCGAACGACATGGGCGTTCCCAGCGACTGCCCCTCGGCCACCACGACATCCACGCCCAGATCGCCAGGCCTTTTAAGCAGACCGAGGCTGACCGGGTCCACGGCCAGCACCAACAGCGCGCCGCGGTCATGTGCGATCTTGGCGATGGCCTCGACCTGCTCAAGACATCCGAAAAAATTGGGCTGCTGCAACAACACGCACGCGGTCTGATCGTCGACGGCCGCTGCAAGATCCTCGAGCGAAACGACGCCGGCAGTCGCAGGAACGGTGACCAGTTCGGCATCCAGATGCGCGAAGTAAGTGCCGATGACCTGCCGGTATTCAGGATGCACGCTCGCCACGGTGACGACTTTCCGCGAACGCTTCGTCACACTCATGCTCAGCAGCACGGCCTCGACCGCAGCGGTCCCTCCGTCGTAGAGACTCGCGTTCGATACGTCCATTCCCGTCAGCTGGCAGATCAGCGTCTGGTACTCGAACATCACCTGCAGATTGCCCTGGCTGACCTCGGGCTGGTAAGGCGTATAAGAGGTGTAGAATTCGCCGCGGGATGCCAGGGCATCGACCACGGCGGGCACGAAGTGGTCGTAACTGCCTCCCCCGAGAAAGCAGACCGCGCTGCCCGCTCCGATGTTCTTCCGCGCCAGATTTTCGAGGTGCTGCGTCAGTTCGAGTTCGCCCCTGGCCGGAGGCAGATCCAGCGGGCGCTGCAGCCGGATCTCGGGCGGGATCTGCTCGATCAGATCATCCAGCGAATTCGCGCCTACCGCTTCGAGCATGATCCGCTGGTCTTCGGACGTGTGGAAAGTGTAACCCATCGGGCCTCAATGTCCGTAAGAAATGCCGAAAACGCACCAAAGGTACCGCGGCGGAGAGAACCTCCGCCCTTGCCTGAAATAACTTACCGGACAGCGGATAAGTAACCGCTGACCGGTGACTGCCACTCAGTGATCATTGCCCGGCGGACGCGGCTCAATGAGCCTCGTCGGCACACTGCTTCTGGTAGGCCGCGAAGTTCATGAGTTTGGCGAGCGACTGTTCGTCGGAAAGCCGCACGCGAACCAGCCATCCTGCGCCGTAGGGATCCTGGCCCAGCGTTTCGAGTCGGTCGGGCAACTCGCTGTTGACCGCCACGACCTCGCCGTCCACGGGACTGTAAAGCGGGCTGACCGCCTTGACCGATTCAACTTCGCCGAACTCGCCGCCCGTTGTCACCTGGCTGCCGACTTCAGGAAGCTCCATATAGACAAGGTCCGTAAGCTGTTCGATCGCAAACGCGGTGATTCCCACCGTAGCAACCTTCGCCCCGTCCACCTGTTCCACGCAGACCCATTCGTGCGTTTCGCTGTAGAGCAGTTCCTCGGGTTTTCCCATGACGATCCTCGCGATGAGTATTTCAGGAATTGCCGCCCGGCGCCGGCCGGACATAGAACGGCAGTTGCACCACGCAGGCCGGCTCTTTGCGTCCGCGAATGTCCACGAGCAATTCGGTTCCCAAGCCGGACGCCGCCGCGTCAACGTAAGCCATCGCAATCGGAACGTCCAGCGTCGGGGAAAAAGTCCCGCTCGTGACTTCGCCAACCGCCTGCTCGCCGGCAAACACCCGGCAGTGCTGCCGCGGAACCCGCTTGCCGGCCATCTTCAAACCGATGCGAACTTGCCCGGACGGCGACGCCTTTGCCGCGCGAATCGCGGCGGATCCGATGAATTCGCGGCCTTCCAGGTTCACTGCGAATGCCAACCCCGCCTGGAGCGGTTCGATCGTCTCGCTCAGTTCATGCCCGTACAACGGCATGGCCGCCTCGAGCCGCAGCGTATCCCGCGCCCCGAGGCCGACGGCCTGAGCGCCTCGCGACTCGCCTTGCGACAGAATCGCCTCCCAGACCTGCAGCCCGACTGCACGTGCGACAATCAACTCGCAGCCATCCTCGCCCGTGTAGCCGGTGCGACTGGCCACGCACGGATGCCCGCAGACCGTCGTAACCAGCCCGCTGTAATATCCCAATCGAGAAAGATCCGCGCCGGCCAGGGCAGCCATAGTCGCCAGCGCCGCGGGCCCCTGCACGGCAATCATCGCGGTATCGAGCGACTCGTCCTCGAACTCGACGTCGTCCGCTGCGGTGACGTGCGACCGAATCCAGGCCACGATCTTCTCGCGGTTCCCGGCATTCACCACCATCTGATGGAATGACCGGCCTTGGACATCGGTCAGGTGGTACACCAGCACGTCGTCGAGAATACCGCCTTTTTCATTGGTCATCAGCCCGTAACGTATCTTGCCCGGGCGCAGATCGGTGACTCGGCGAGTCACCATGCGGTCAAGAAAAGCCGCTGCCCCGGGACCGCGAAACCGCAGCCGTCCCATATGCGAGATGTCGAACAGACCGACGCCCCGCCGTGTCGCCTGATGTTCCTCGACAATCGACGTGTACTGCACGGGCATCGACCAGCCCGCAAAGTCCACCATGCGGCCTCGATGCGCCACGTGCCAATCGTGAAGCGGGGTTTGATTTAGCGGGCCTGACATGATGCGATTCCGCCTGGGACCGAGAACGAACCTCGCAGCATTGTAACCGATCACGGGGCGCCGGAAAGTGCCACGCACGCGGCCGTTTTTCCCTCAAATCCGGCCGCGTTTCGCGTCGCCGGTTGCGCCGGGAGTTGCGTCGCTCCGACGGCCTGCGCGAACTCAGGAACCGCGCCGTCGTCTCTTTCCCGGTTTGCCCGTTTTCGGCCTGGCAACGCGTGTCCGCGGACGATCGGGCTGCGGAGGTCGCTTGGCCTTCGCCCCCGCCGGCTTGCGCGAGATCAGGCGGAAATCCAACTCGCGCCGATCGACATCGACGTGGGCCACTTCGACGCGGACCGTATCGCCGAGCCGGTACGAATTCCCTTCGCGGTAGCCCGTCAGACTGTGCGTCCGCTGGTCGTAGTGATAATAGTCGTCGGTCAGCGAGTTGACGTGGATCAGTCCTTCCGCGGGCAGCTCGAGTCCCTGCGCGAACACACCGAATCGCTCGACGCCCGTGATTACCGCATCGAGTTTCTTGCCGATGTGCTTGCTCAGCAGGCTCAGCAGTTTCACCTTGGTCAGTTCGCGTTCGGCTTTCTCGGCCCTCTGCTCCCGCTCGGAACAATGTTCGCCCAGCAGCAGCATCGCGTCGAAATTCGATGCGGGCCTCTGGTTTTTCACCAGGGCATCCACGAGCCGGTGAATGACCAGATCGGGATAGCGCCGGATGGGCGAAGTGAAATGGCAATAATGTTCGCTGTGAAGCGCGTAATGGATCTCCGGCTCCGGGCTGTAAACGGCCTTCTGCATGCTTTTCAGCACCGCGAAATTGACCGCTCGCTCCTGCGGCTTGCCGGCCACTTCGGCGATAATCCGCTTGATCTCGAAGCGGCTTTCAAGAGTCTCGCACGGAATGTCCAGTTCCCGCACGAACTCCGTGAGCGCCTTCAGCTTCCTGGGATCGGGCCGCTGGTGAATCCGGCGGAGACAGGCAACTTCCTTGTCGTGCAGCAAACGTGCGACAGCCTGATTCGCGGCGAGCATGAACTCTTCGATGATCTGATGGCTCTCGGTGTTCTCCACCAGATGCGCGCCTTTGACCTCGCCCTGTTTGTTCAGGTCGATTTTCACTTCGGGCAGAGTCAGTTCAATCGCGCCGCGTTCCAACCGCCGGCGGCGCAGCGTCATTGCCAATTCGTGCATCCGTTCCAGCAACTCAAAGACCGACGGCTCCAGTTTGTCCCGCCACGCCTGGCGGTCGGCCAGAAAGCTGTCCACTTCCTCGTAGGTGAAGCGGCGCGAACTGCGAATCACGCTGTTATGAACCTCGCAACCGATGAAGACTCCTTCCGCGTCGTACTCCATCTCGGCGGTTCTGGTCAGACGCACCCGCTCGGGCTGAAGGCTCGCCAGATGATTGGAAATCGTCTCGGGCAACATCGGGATCACGCGGTCCGGCAGGTAGACGCTCGTGCCCCGCTCGCGGGCTTCGACATCCAGCGGCGTTCCGGGCGGAACGAAATGAGCCACGTCCGCGATATGCACCGCGAGACTCCAGTGGCCGTTTTCCAGTTTCACCAGCGAGATGGCGTCATCGAAATCCCGGGCATCCACCGGATCGATCGTGATGACCGCCTGACTCGTGAAGTCGCGCCGACCCTCGGGAACCGTTTCCTCGAATCGATCCGCAAGGTCGCGAGCCTGCTGCTGAACGTCCTCCGGAAAGTCGCCGGGCAGATCGAACTCGCGAATGATCGACAGCGTGTCCACGCCCGGCTGTCCGCGCGCGCCGAGCACTTCCACGATGACTCCTTCGCCATCGTGAAAGGGCGACGGGAATCTGACGATTTCTACGACGACCTTGTCGCCCGGCGCCGCGTTCTTGGCCCCCGGGTCGCCGACGAGAATCCGCTGCGCAAAGACCCGGCCGTCGACCTGCACCCACCCGTTGCCGCCGCTTTCGGAATACACACCCACGAACCGGTGCGATTCGCGCTCGAGGATTTCCACGACTTCGCCCCGCAAGCGAGCATCGCCGGGGCCGCCGTGTTTCTTGATGCGGACGGCGACCAGGTCTCCGTCCGCCGCATCGCGGCACTTGTCGGCCGGAATGTAGATGTCATTCCGCCTGTCGCCAGGCTTGGTGCCGCGAGGCGACACAAAGCCGTTTCCGGCCGACGTGCGGCGGAAGACCCCGGTCAGCGCCGGCTTGGGCTTGGGCTTGCGCGCCTCGACTGCCGCAACCGGCTTCACGCAGTGCTTGGCTCCGTACGAGAGTTTGCCCTGCTTGACCAGCCGCTTGACGACTTTCTTCACCGTGTCGTGCTGATCCTTGCCGACCCCGAGCTTCTTGGCCAGAACACGAGGTTTCACCGGCTGGTAACGAGGCTGATTGACAATGGCCAGCAGTTGTTCGGCCAGTCCTTCCGCGCCTTCGGGCAATTCCTTGGTCATGACGGTTTTCTCCCGTGCACGGAATCGTGCAAAAACAGCGGCCAGACAAGCGCCGCAAACGACAACTGCCGCGGCGTATCAGATCTTCGCTATCGCAACACATCGGCCGCGCGAAACGCGCAGCACCCAACGCCAAAAATCCGCCCGGCGCGGCGTCCGTTCCCGCGCGAGTTACTTGCCGCTGCGACCGGCGGGGCCGCGCGACGGGTTCTTGAGGAACTTGCGCTGAAAGTCGGCCTGGAACGGCGTCCAGTTGCTGTCCGTATTCGCGTCTTCCCGAATCATCTGGCTGATCGAGTGCATCTTCGCGTCGAGATTGTCGAGAAAATGCAGCGCGACCGCCTCCAGAGTCATCGGCAGTCTCGGGCTGCCGAACTCGTACTGGCCATGGTGGCTCACGATGAGGTGCTTCAGCCGCAGCGCCAGTTCCTCGGGTAGCGTCTCGCCGGAGAGCCGCTCGACCTCGCGCAGCTTTTCGTCAAGCATCGAAATGGCCAGGACCACGTGGCCGAGCAGCTGGCCCGCATCGCTGTAGGCCAATTCGCGTTCGTAGACCAATTCCTCGATTTTGCCGACATCGTGCAGGAACGCGCCCATCAGCAGCATGTCGCGATCCAGCTCCCGATAACAGGGAGCGACGACGAGGGCGAGTTCCATCAGACTGACGACGTGCTCCAGCAGCCCGCCGCGGTAGGCATGATGCTTCTTCACCCCCGCGGGCGCGGTCGCCATGCGGGTCATGAACGATTCGTCCATGAGGAAACACTCGGCCAGGTTGCGCAGATGAAGATTCTGCATCGACCGCAGCATTTCGCTCAGCCGCACAGAAAGCCGGTCGACGTCCGAGGACTTCAATGTCAGGAAATCGGACTCGTCCACCTTGCTCGGGTCTTCGCTCTCGATCTGGCTGATGATCAGCTGCATCGAGCCGTTGTAGAACTGCGTCGTGCCCCGGACCCGCAGATAGTCGCCGTTGTCGAAACTCGCATACAGGTGCTCGTTCGCGTTCCAGAACATGCCCGTCAACGAGCCGGTGCGATCCGCCAGGCGGAGTTGCAGATAGAGGTTGCCGTTCCGGTTGGTTCGCAGTTGCTTGTCCGCGGCGAGAAATACCTCGTCGACGGATTCGTGTTCGCCAAACTGACTGATGAAACGGCGCGGCATGACAGGACTTTCGTGCTCGAGGCAGACGGGGGCAAACAGGGGATTCTAGGAGGCAGCCCTCTCGTGTGCAAGTCGCGCCGAGTCAGGCCGTTGCGCGGCAGGCCGCCATACCCTCGCGGCCTTGCGATCCCCTCGTCCATACCTTTCTTTGCACGAAATGCACGCTAAAATTCGGCCGCATGGCCACGTGCCCGCGTGTGCCGCGAAGGCAACCCCTGGACGTCGATGAGGACTCGCATGGCAAAACAGAAACAGAACGCCATTAGCCCGACCCGCGAGGAAGACTACCCGGAATGGTACCAGCAGGTCATCAAGGCGGCCGACCTCGCCGAAGTCTCGCCGGTCCGCGGCTGCATGGTCATCAAGCCGTGGGGCTGGGCGATCTGGGAGAACATGCAGCGCGTGCTGGACGGCATGTTCAAGGCCACGGGACACATGAACGCGTACTTCCCGCTGTTCATCCCGATGAGCTATCTCGAAAAGGAAGCCGAGCACGTCGAAGGGTTCGCCAAGGAGTGTGCGGTGGTCACGCACCATCGGCTCGAACCGGGCCCCGAAGGCGGCCTGGTGCCGGCCGGTCCGCTGGAAGAACCTCTGATCGTGCGGCCGACCAGCGAAACGATCATCGGGGCGATGTACGCACGCTGGGTCCAGTCCTATCGGGATCTGCCGATCCTGATCAACCAGTGGTGCAACGTCGTCCGCTGGGAACTGCGCACCCGGATGTTCCTGCGCACGACCGAGTTTCTCTGGCAGGAAGGCCACACGGCACACGCCACCGAGGCGGAAGCGATTGAGGAAACGCAGCGGATGCTTGGCGTGTACGCCGACTTTGCCGAGAACACACTTGCGATTCCCGTGATCAAAGGCGAGAAGACCGCGGGCGAACGGTTCCCGGGCGCCGTACAGACGCTTGCCATCGAGGCCATGATGCAGGATCGCAAGGCGCTGCAGGCCGGAACGTCTCATTTCCTGGGCCAGAACTTCTCGCGGGCGCAGGAAATCAAGTTTCAGGACCAACAGGGCGTTGAACAATTCGCCTGGACGACGTCCTGGGGCGTTTCCACGCGACTGGTCGGCGCGCTGATCATGACGCACTCGGACGACGACGGACTTGTCCTGCCCCCGCGACTCGCGCCCCACCACGTGGTGATTCTGCCGATCTACCGCAACGACGAAGAACGCGGCCAGGTGCTCCCGTACTGCGAGAGCCTCCGCCGCGAACTCGAAGCCCAGGCCTACGACGAAGGACACGTCCGAGCGACCATCGACGACCGGGACCTGCGCGGCGGCGAAAAAAACTGGCAGCACATCAAACGCGGCGTGCCGATCCGGGTGGAAATCGGGCCCAAAGATATTGCGAAAGAGGGCGTATTCGCAGCGCGGCGCGACACGGGCGAAAAGCAGAGCATGCCCCGCACCCAGTTCGTTGCGGAGGCATCGGCCATGCTCCGCACAATACAGGACAACCTGCTCACCCGCGCCCGCAAACTCCGCGACGACAACACGAGGAAGATCGACAACCTCGATGAGTTCCGCCGGTACTTCACGCCGCAGAACGAGGAACGGCCCGAACTCCACGGCGGTTTCGCGCTCTGCCACCTCGCCGACGAACATGCGGCCGATGAACTGCTGAAGGAACTCAAGGTCACGATCCGCTGCATCCCGTTCGATGGCGACGCGGAACCGGGAACCTGCCTGTTCAGCGGCAAGCCCAGCGCGCGGCGGGCCGTGTTTGCCAAAGCCTATTGATCGATAACGCCAACTCGTCCCCGGCGGGAACAACAACCCATGGGTTCCGTCCGCACGCACCGGCCGGTCCTTTGCTTCCTCGCTGCCTTCAGCCGCCACATCGACGCGCTGGAATGGGCACGGCGCAAAACGACCGAAGCCTGGGGACCGATTGCGCTGGCCAGCCCCGTCCTGCCCTTCTCCGAAACGGCTTTCTACGAAGCCAGCATGGGACCGTCGCTGCAGATTCAGTTGCTCGGTTTCGAGCGTCTAATGGATCCCGCGGCAATGGTCGCCCGCAAGCACGAGGCGAACGCTTGGGAAGTGGAGTTCCGCGACTCGCACCAGCACGAGGAGCCCCGCCCGCTGAATCTCGATCCGGGATACGTCAGCGAAGCCAAGCTGATCCTTGCGTCCACAAAGGATCGCGATCATCGTATTTATTTGGACCAAGGCATCTTTGCCGAGGGAACCCTGTACTTTCAGAAGGGGCAATGGCAGTCGCGGCCCTGGACTTATCCGAACTACCGCCGTGCCGACTACCAGCAATTCCTGACGACTTGCCGGGATTATCTGCGCGACCGGTATCGGCGCGAGAAAGAATCCAGTAGCCGGTAACCAGTAGCCGGCAGAAAGAGATTGCCGCAAGCATTCAGGTCAACAACAGATCAGGCACCGACTGCCGACTACCGATTCTTCTCCGAGGATTCGCACGCATGACCTTATCTGCCGGTTTCGTCTTGCTCGCCGGCGCAGCCGTACCCAGTTTCATTCTGGCCTGGTGCTTCACGGTGATAATCCGCCAACTGGCCCCGCGCTGGGGTCTGGTGGACCGGCCGAATGCGCGAAAGGTGCATCAAACGCCGATCCCGTTGGGCGGCGGACTGGCAATAGGTCTGGCGGTCCTGACGACCTTTGCGTGCGGCGAACTGGCCCTCTGGTGTGCCTTGCGTTATCCGGCGGTGGCCGCGCTGGTACCCGATTTCGTCCGTCCTCATCTCCCGGGACTCGCCTCGCGCAGCACGGACCTGTGGGTGCTGCTGGGAAGCGCCTCGATCCTGATGGTGCTCGGATTGTGCGACGATCGCTTCGGCCTTGACTGGCGTTTGCGGCTGTCCGTGCAGTTCGCCGTGGCGACGGCTTGCGTGATAACGCAGGGCTGGCGGCTGACGGCTTTTATCAGCGTGCCTCAACTCGGCTGGGTCGTCTCCGTGGGAATGTCCGTGGTGTGGATCGCCGCGATGGTCAACTCGTTCAACATGCTGGACAACATGGACGGATTGTCCGCGGGTGTGGCGGTGATCGCCGCCGCGATCCTGGCACTGGTGCTGATGCTGGCTCCCGATCCCACGACACAGCGACCGCAGTTGTTCGTAGCCGGATTTCTGCTGGTACTGGCGGGCGCTCTGTGCGGATTTCTCTGGCACAACTGGCCGCCTGCAACCATTTTCATGGGAGATGCGGGAAGTTATTTCGTCGGGTTCTGCATCGCGGTGGCCACGCTGCTGGCAACTTACGCGGGCTACCACAGTGCCACGCGGCACGCGATCCTTGCACCGCTGTGCGTAATGGCAGTCCCGCTGTACGACATGACGACGGTGATCTGGATCCGACTGCGCGAGGGGCGGAGTCCCTTTGAGGCGGACAAGAACCACTTTTCGCACCGGCTCGTCGATCTGGGCTTCAGCAAGAAACACGCAGTCTGGACTATCTATCTGACCACTTTCACCTGCGGTCTCGGCGCGATGTTGCTTCACCGCGTCGATACACTCGGCGCTGCGCTGATTGTGCTGTGGATTCTGTGCATCCTGCTGCTGATCGCGATCCTGGAATCCACGGCGAGGCGAAATCGCAAACGTGAATAGACGAAAGCCTCAGGTACCGAGTCCGCGCGAGGAAGGAAGGCCGCCGTGGTGGTCTGCCGATAGGCTCCGCCCGCTCCTGCTCGCGGCGTTCACCGCGCTGTGCGTGGCCACGCCGCTGCTGCCGAGCGAATCGGCCGCCAGCCAGGGAACAGGAACGGTGATCGTGACGCTGTGGTGCATTCTGCTCCTGGCCTGGGCGGTGTCGGGACTGCTCGACGGCGGCCTTCGGATCCGCGGCGGAATCGATCAGGCGGCGGTACTCGTCTTCTCCGTCTGGCTGTGGGTCAGCGGCATGTGGATGGCCCGTTCAGGACAACCTCGCGCCACGCTGAATGCGTGCTGGGTCTGGCTGAGCCTTGCCATCGGTTTCTTTCTCGCGAGGCAATTGCTCGATCGCCAGCGGACGATCCGCGCATTGGTCGCGGTGATGATCTCGTTGGCTGTCGGCCTGTCCGTGCACGGCTATCATCAGTACTTTTGGAGTCTCCCGCAGGCCCGCGAAGAATACGCAGCCGACCCGGACAGAGTGCTGCGTGACGCCGGCATCGAAGCGTCGCCCGGCTCACCCGAACGAAGGCAATTCGAGGATCGCCTGGGAAGCACCGAGCCGATCGCCACATTCACCCTGACCAATTCGCTCGCCGGCTTCCTCACGGCATGGCTGATTGTGCTGGTCGGAATTGCCGCGACTGCGGGACTCGCGCACGGATCGTCAGCACGCACCGCCGTCGCGGTCGCCGCGTGCGGACTGATCATCACGGGCTGCTGGGTGCTGACCAAGAGCCGGTCCGCATGGCTCGCCACGATCATCGGCGCGAGCGTGCTGGCAGGCATGCTCGCTGTGCGCCAATGGAAACCCAGGCCGAGGTATCTCTGGTCAGCGGCCGCTCTGATCGCACTGGCATCCGGCTTCGGCGTGCTCTCGGGGGGTTTGGATCGGCTCGTCATCACCGAGGCCTTCAAGTCATTTGCCTACCGCATTGAATACTGGCGCGCCACCGCAGCGATGATCGGGCAGCACCCCTGGCTGGGCTGCGGACCGGGCAACTTCCAGGCGTATTACACTTCGTACAAACTGCCGGGCGCCAGCGAGACGGTTGCCGATCCCCACAACTTCCTTCTGGAAGTCTGGGCCACGATGGGAACGCCGGGGATGCTGGCCTTTCTTGCCATTTTGATTGCCGCTGCTTGGGAACTCCGAGCGGGGTTCTCGGCGAACAACTGCGAAGAGACCGAGGCACCGCCCGCGACGCGGGAAATCCAGCCAATCTGCTGGGGAGCCGCCACCGGCCTGCTGATCGCTTTTTTTCCCTGTGGCTATCTCGTCGGCAGCATGCCGGATTTCGCCGTGCTGCTGTTCGGTGCTCCGCTGGCAATTGCGGCCTTCCTGCTTTGGCGCCCTTGGGTCATGCACGGGCGACTCGACGCGACCATCCCCGTACTGGCGGCCGCGACTTTGTCGGTCAATCTGTGCGCCGCGGGCGGCATCAGTTTTCCCGGCGTCGCGGGATCGCTGTGGCTGCTGATCGCCGCGGCACTGAACCTCCTGCCATCGGCCCGGCGCAGCTTTCAGGCCTCGCGCGCGGCGACCGCACTGTTCGCCCTGGCGGCCTTGGGGCTGGTTTTCGCCTGCCAACTCACCATGTACGAACCGGTGCTGACCGCCGGCGCAACCTTGGAGCGAGGCATCGCCGAATGGTCGGAAGGCCGGCTGAATCACGCCGAACAGACCATTCTGGAAGCGGCCGACGCAGATCGCTGGTCGGATGAACCCTGGAAGTCCGTGGCAGCGTTGCGGCACCAGCGCTGGTCAGCCAGCGGTAATCGGGCCGACTTTCCGCCATTCCAGGACGCCGCCACGAGGATGCTGGAACTGAATCCGCATTCCAGCCGTGCTTTCTCGCTGTACACCGAATGGCTTGCCGCGAGTTATCTGCGGAACAACGATCCTCGAGATCTGGAACTCGCATCGCATGCCTGCAGGAAAGCCGTTGAACTTTATCCGAACGACTCCCTGGGCCACGCAAGGCTCGCCGTTCTGGCCCGCTGGGGGGGAGATAGCGCGGAGGCAGCCCGCCAGGCCGACGCAGCCTTGAGACTGGATGCGGTGACACCCCATGCCGAACAGAAACTGAAGCGGCGGCCGCTTTTTCCCTTCCCGACCCGTCTTGAAGCCCCGTCCACCAATACCGAACAATTGATGGTGTCGCTGCGTAGCTCATCGGAGCCGCAGTAGGCACATCGCGTGACGACAGACACACTCTCGAACTGAACTCACCGGCTGCAGGAGATGATTATGCGATTCGGATTGCTCGCGCTGTTCCCCCTGGTTCTGGGAACGCTGCTTGGCGTCGGGCTGACGTGGTCCGAATACCGCCAAGTCACCAACCACTTCAACCTCCGGGCCGAACAGCAGTCTGCAGCCAACAACTCGGTCCCCAAGGCAGTCGTCGTCAACGGAACCGAATTCGATTTCGGAACGCTCGGGCAGCAATCCTCGGGTAAACACACGTTCACCATCCGTAACGAAGGAACGAGCATGCTGCAGCTGGGACTGATCAACGTCAGTTGCGGCAAGTGTGTCGAGACCGAGTTCAGCAGCGCCTCGGTCCAGCCCGGGCAGAGCGTGGATATTCCCGTGACTTTTCACACTCGCAAGCCTGGGCCGCAGTTCTCGGAACGCGCGGAGATTGGAACAAATGACCCCGCCATGAGCATGATCGGCCTGCAGATTCGCGGGTACATCACTCGCCCGGCTCGCGTGAGCGAGGAAGAAATTGTGCTCGGCAACGTCTCCGGGAACGAGCCGGCGACACGCGAATTCCGCCTGTTCGGATACGAGAGCGACAAGCTCGAAATCGTGGGAACCGAATTTACCAACCCGGCGAATGCCTCGTACTTCAGCCTGGAATCCAAACCGCTCGAAGCCCCCAAGTTGGCGGAAGAGCAGCATGCCAAGGTCGGGCGACAGCTGACCCTTTCCGTCAAACCGGGCCTGCCGCTCGGCTCGATCACCCAGACGCTCCGCCTGACCGTCCAGACATCCGACCAACAAACGATCGAAGTCCCCATCCAGGGGACGGTTGTGAGTGATATCACGGTGGTTGGCGGGCCGAATTTCAGCCCGAATTACAACGTTCTCACCTTCGGCACGCTGAAGCGTTCCGAGGGTGCCCGAGCGACCGTCCAGATTCTGATCAAGGGACCATTCCGGCGCGATGTTCAGATGTCGGTCGGAGCGACAGATCCGGAAGACGTAATCCACGCCGAAATGGGGGAGCGAACTGAGATAGCCAACGGCGCGATCTTTTCCTACCCTCTCACCATTGAAATCATGAAAGGGGCACGCGTCGTCAATCGATTGGGTACCGACCAGGGTAAATCCGGTCGCGTGACCATCAAGACGACGCATCCGACGGCGAAGGAATTCAGCATTCGTATCCGCTTCGCCACGGAGTAATTGCTTCAAGGATGGAGAAGCGATGAAGCGGCTGACAATTGACGGACACGCAATCTGCTGGGCGATTCTGTCAGCAGCACTGCTGGCATTGAACGGGTGCACCCAGCGAGTCGAGTCGGCCCCCACCACGGGAAGCGACGAGGTCTCGAAACCGTCTGCCGCGGCTCCCTCCAACGTTGCAGCCCCCAGCAAAGCCGTTCCTGGATCAGCCGCATCCAACACCGCTCCGGCGACCGAGACCAAAGATCCGCCCCATTCGGAAATCCAGTTATTCAACGGATGGCCCAAGCCCAAGGCGGCCCTCTTCGTGACCGGCGACCAGCACGGGTACATCGAGCCGTGCGGTTGCAGCGGGTTGTCGAATCAGAAGGGCGGTCTGACCCGCCGGCATTCAGCCGTGCAAAGCCTCCTCCGTCAGGGCTGGACCGTCGTGCCGATCGATGTGGGCAATCAGGTCCGGCGGTTCGGGCGCCAGTCGGAAATCAAGTTTCAGATCACGATCGAAGGGCTGAAGAAGATCGGCTACAAAGCGATCGGGTTTGGCCCGGAGGATCTCAGGCTCAGCGCGCTGGAACTGGTAGCGATCGCGGCCCCTGCGGAGAAACAATCGACACCGTTCGTTTCGGCCAACGTCACGCTGCTCGACCCCGCATTGCTCCCGCCATATCAGATCATCGACGCGGGCGGAGTCAAGATCTGCGTGACATCCGTGCTGGGCAACGACTCGCGCGAAGGGATCACAGCCAGCGAGATTCAGATCCGATCGCCTGAAGAAGCGTTGCGAGATCTGGTGCCGAAGCTCGAAGCACAGCGCTGCGATGTGTACGTGCTTCTCTCGCACGCATCGATCGGCGAATCGCGCAAGCTCGCCCAGCAGTTCCCGCTGTTCCAGCTTGTGGTCACGGCCGGCTGCATGGGAGACCCGACCTACGAACCCGAACCGATTCCCGATTCCAAGACGATGTTCATCCAGGTCGGCATCAAGGGCATGTTTGCGGGAGTTGTCGGCGTCTTCGACGACCCCAAGAGTCCGCTCCGCTATCAGCGAGTTCCACTGGACAGCCGCTTCGAGGATTCACGCGAGATGCTCGAGTTGCTCGGGTCCTATCAGCAGCAATTGCAGGCCGTTGGACTCGAAGGACTGGGAATCCAGCCGATTCCGTATCCAACCGGCCGCAAGTTCATCGGGTCGGAGGCCTGCAAGGAATGCCATGGGTACGAGGACGAGGTCTGGGCCAAATCCAAGCACTCGCATGCGCTCGATTCACTGGTCAATCCGGGCGAACGCAGCGAGGTACCCCGCCACTTCGACCCGGAATGCCTGAGTTGCCACGTAGTCGGCTGGAACGCGCAGCAGCACTTCCCTTATGTCAGCGGCTATCTCAGCCTTGACGGTTCGCCCAAGCTGCACCACGTCGGTTGCGAGAGTTGCCACGGTCCGGCGGCCGAACACGTTGCCGCGGAACATGGCAACGTCAAGCTCGACGCAGCCAGAGTCGATGCACTCCGCGCGGCGGTACGGTTAACGCTGGACGACGCCGAAAAGAAGTGCATGGAATGCCACGATCTGGACAACAGTCCGGAATTTCACAAAGACGGCGCCTTCAAGAAGTTCTGGACCGAGGTCGAGCACTCGAAGAAGAAGCCCTGACGATCGGGCGAGGCTCGCTGCTGCCTGAACCTGGACCAATACGCGCGGACGCTCCGGCGATGGCCCGGGCGATGCGCGCAAAAGAACGCGAGGCTCGAAGCTCCCTCCGGCCCCGCGTTCGTTGATTTGCGTTCAAGCCCCGGAGCGGCAGAACCAAGGGCTCGCAGTCGCCGAATACTCAGCCCTGCGAGATCTCGGCCATCGCCTCTTCAGGAATGTTGAAATTCGCCGAGACGCTCTGCACGTCGTCGTGATCGTCGAGCGACTCGACAAGTTTCAGGACCTTGCGAGCCGTCTCTGCATCCAGGTTGACGGTATTCGTCGGTATGCGGGCCATCTGCTTCAACTCGGGTTCCAGCCCGGCGGCTTGCAGGGCTTCGGAAACCGCCGTGTACGAATCCGGGTCGCAAAGGACTTCGATGCGGTCCCCGTCCTTGCGCACATCCTCGGCACCGGCCTCCAGGGCGACTTCCATCACCTTGTCTTCATCGGCCTGGGACGCCTTGAACAGGAACAGGCCCTTGCGCTCGAAGAGGTAGGCGACGCAATTCGTCCCGCCCAATTTACCGCCCTGGTTCTCGAACAACTTGCGCACCTCGGAAGCCGTGCGATTGCGGTTGTCGGTCATGATTTCGCACAGGACCGCCACGCCACCCGGTCCATACCCCTCGTACAGCAGTTCGTCGACGTTGCCGCCGTCGAGTTCGCCGGTTCCCTTTTTGACCGCGCGTTCGATGTTTTCCTTGGGCATGCTGACCGCCCGAGCATCATTGATGGCCGTGCGAAGGCGGATGTTGGCGTCCGGATCGCCGCCGCCCATTTTCGCCGCGACGATAATCGCCTTGGACAGCTTGCTCCAGATCTTGCCTCTCTTGTTGTCGACCAGGGCCTTCTTGTGCTTGATGCCGGCCCAATGTGAATGACCTGCCATAGCTTTGCTATTCCTCCGATGGATCCGTGCGACCGACAGGCAAGCCCAAACCGTATCGATGGCCTCGCCGACTGAATTCTAGGATGAAACACGCCAGACATCCAAGGTGCAATGCGGCTATGTCAGCCCGGATTGCACTGTCTGATCTTCTGTTCAATCTTCTCCCGACTTGCCGTTTCCCGTTCTGTCCGCAGAGCGCCGACCGCGCGTTTCCACGCGTCGACGGCTTTTTCTTTTTGACCGACCTTCAGGTAGGCGTCGCCGAGGTGGTCCAGGACGGTAGCGTCCTGCCCTGCCCCCGCAACCGACTGTTCGAGTTCCTTGACTGCTTCATCGTAGCGTTCGAGCCGAAAGTATACCCAACCCAGGCTATCCCGATATGCCGAATTCTGCGGGTTGGCGGCCACGGCGCTGCGCGTCATCTCCAGGGCCCGATGCAGATGAAGTCCCCGGTCGGCCCACAGGTAGCCGAGGTCGTTCCGGGCGGCCGCGTCCTCGGGGAACTCATCCAGAACCTGCTGCAGCAGTTCGTCGGCATCGGCGATTCGGTCCTGCTCGGCAAACTGGGCTGCCAGAGCCAGCCGCACCTGGCGAACCGCCTCGCGCACGCCGGGCGTTTTGTAGTCGCGGCCCCAGCGGCCGAGCAGATCCTGATACCGCTTTTCCGAATCGGCGTACCGCCGCGCGTGCTGCAGCACCCAGGCCGGCCGAACCTGGAACGAGTGCGAATCCGGCCGCCGTACGGAGGCCTCCTCGGCCAATCGCACGGCTTCATCGGTGTTTCCGCACATTTCCAGGGCGCCGGCCAGGAAATAACGGCAAACGGCCTGTTCGTCGGCGGAGTTCTGCCGGGCAAGCAGCGATCGAAACAGGTTGGCGGCCCGATCGTACTGTTCCGCTTCGTAGAGCCGCAGCGCGACGGCTTCCATCATCCGCCTCTGTTCCGCGGCCTGCTCGATCTGGAACGCCCGCGTATAGAACCGATCGGCCAGTTCATACTGTTTTTGCCCCAGGAGCAGCAGCGACAGAGCGAAGCATTCGCGAAACGACTCATCTCCTGGAGCGGTGAGCCGCTGGCGGCCGCAATCGATCAGCAGCGAGACCGCATCCTTGTCACCGCGGATCGTCGCGACCTCGCGGCCGAGGAGGTCCAGATCGTACGACCGCTGCGCCGATCGAGCCATGAGGTCCAGCAGTGCCGGTGCTGCACGTCGCTGACGATAGATGCGGGCCAGACCCTCAAAAACGCCGCTGGACGGTTCCTGCTTCAAGAGTTCCGCGTAGAGCGGTTCGGCGCGATCGAACTGCCCGGCGTCGAGGTACGCCCTGGCGAGATAGGTCTTCAGCGGCCGATTTTCGGGGTCCTGCTGCCTCAACTCCTCGAGTCGCGAAAACAACCGCCGCTCGATATCCGGTTGGCCATCGGCGGTGAGAATGTCCCGCAACAGCTGATACGCCTGCTCGTCGGCCTGGGTGGACTTTGTCGCAAAGTACTGATCGAGCTTGCCGCGTGCTTCATCCCAGCGTTTCTGTTGAACGGCGACCCGAGCCGCATGGAACAGCCAGACGGAGCCGTCGGCCGACGTCCTCTTTGCCTCGTCGAGCGCAGCCGTTGCCGCCTCGCAGCGATCCGCAAGCATGTTCGCCTCGGCAATCAGCGTATAGCTTCGCGTGCGGTCCGGGACGGTTTCGTTCAATTGGTCGCGGGTCAGTCCGAAAGACTCGGGATGGTCGAGCAGCTTCTGTGCGGCGGCGAAAACATCGGCCGCATTGGCGTATTTGCCCTGCACGAAATACAACCGCCCCAGTTCCAGCTTGACCAGCGCGACGTCGAGCGGGCCGGCACCGGTTGCCGCGACGAACTTCTCGTACAGGGAAACGGCACGAGGCAGGTCGTTGCGAGCCGCCAGAAGCGAAGCCAACTGCCGCAGCGCGTGGGGTTCGACGGTCTCTCGCTCCGCTGCGATTACCGCATAGCGGACGGCCTCCTCACCTCGTTCCAACTCCGCGGCCAGGGGCACGATATCCTTCAGCAGCGACACGGACCGGGCATCGTATCGCCAGGCCCGCTCCAGCCGGTCAAGCGCCCTGGCCTTATTGGCTCGCGCCAGCAGCAACCGGGCATGGGCGTAGCACGCTCCGGCTTCGACGCGGTCCAGATCCGATTCGGAGGGGCCGTTCCTGGCCCGCAGAGCCGCCGCTGGTTCGTCGATCACGAGCGGTTCCGATTCGCCGGCGACCCCCGCTGTGGAAACCACGGCGACGAAACCCAGCAGCATCACGAGAATCGGCTTTCGCAACATGACGAAACGGCTATTCCCGCAGAGGCCAGTCACGCCGAAATACGCGTCGCAGGTGGCATGACTGCGAGTTGAGCATATCGTTGAGCGCTAACGGGGTTTCTTCCGAGCCAACCGCTTGCTGGTTGACTTCGCCTTCGACTTGTCCGCCGCCTCTTCCTCCGCCTCGGCCGGAGGAGGACTGGCCGCTTTGGAGACGCCTCGGGAAGGCGGCGCGGCGCTCGGCGCCCGGTGCTTGGACTCCGGCGCAGCGTGCTCCGGCTCCGCGTCCTTTTTCGTGGTCCGGCGCGGCAGGCGTTCCTTGGCGTCGGGCGTAATCTCCAGCAGGATCGTCCGCACCCGCGGCGAATGAGGCGTGGCGGCATAATCCACGCCAAGCTGATGCAGCAGCGATCCGAACTCCACGCCTTTGTTCTTGGGAATGGCCCGTTCAAGCCCCGGAACCCGTTGCTTGGCGGCCTCCGCCTCCGTGATCACCCCGAGCAGCTGCAGGAGTTCGTAGACGGCCACGCTGAGCGGGATGGAGTGTCCCGAAAACGCGTGCTGCGTCAGGTAGGCGACGGCAAACGGCGAGACGCCGTTGAATTTCTCGACATGCTCGATGGCCTTGCCGAGATTCTGCTTCTTCAGGAATTCGAGGTCGAAGCTGTAGTGGCCCTCGAACACGCTCTGCAGCGCCCTCTTCAACCGGCGGGCCGCGTCAGCCGCGTCGGGCAGCAGCGCCATGACCTCGGCCAGTTCGGCGACGGTGGTCACGCGCACCTCGTTCCAATCGAAGTAGTTCTGTTCGAGCTTGGCGAACACTTCGTCGACGTGGTCGAACTTCGCGTTTTCCAGACAACACGCGTAGAGCAGATGTTCCAGGACGGGCCGATCCGCAGGCGGCGACACCGGCTCGAAGTGCTTCTTGAGGACTTTGTGGATCTTGGTGATCAATGCCTGTCGATTGGAAGCGCTCATTGCCTCGCTGATACCTCACGCGGGATCACGGTTGTAAAGGGGGGTTCTACTCGTCGGACGCTTTTGGCCGGCTGTCCGGTTCGGCCGCATCTTCGACCTGATCCAGATCTTCGACCTGATCCAGCGCGCCGTCGTCCGGCGGTTCATACTCCGCGCCTTCATCCTGCGGCACTTCTTCGCTTGTCGCGGGCGGAGTGGGGAACAGTTCCCCGAGGATGCGGGCCACCTCGATCGAATGCTTCACGCCTTTGTCCAGTGCGAAGTGCAGACGCGGCGTGTAGCGTGTCTCGATCCGACGCGCCACTTTCTGCTGGAGGAAACCGCTGGCATGCTCGAGACCCCGCAGCGCCAGGCGTTCCTTCGCTTCGTCCCCCATGACAGAGACTTGTATCTTGGCGTGCCGCATGTCGGGGGAGACTTCGACGTGCGTTACCGTCACGTCCTGAATGCGGGGATCGCGGAGTTCCGTAAGGATCGCCATGCTGACGACCTCACGAATCGCCTCCGCGGCTTTGAGAAGTCGTCGTGAACCCATTGGCGATTTCCGGTATCCGTTGGCGGTCCATCCGGCGGGACGGCCCGCTTAGGCGGGCCGGTCCGCACGGTCGGAGACTAAAGAGTGCGGGCTACTTCTTCGATCTTGTAGGCTTCCAGGATGTCGTCTTTCTTGATGTCGTTAAAGCCGGCCAGTTTCATGCCGCACTCCATTCCGCGCGACACTTCCCGGACATCGTCCTTCTCGCGCCGGAGCGACTCGAGGGGATAGTCCCCGATCGTCCGGTTTTCGCGGTTGACCCGAACTCGGCAATTGCGCTCGATGGAGCCCTGGGTGACGTAGCATCCCGCAATCGTCCCGATACGGCTGATCGGGAACACCTGCTTGACGACGGCGCGTCCCAGTTCCACGACCCGCTCTTCGGGCTTGAGTTTGCCTTCGAGCATGGCCCGGATGTCGTCCGTCAGCTTGTAGATGATGTCGTATCGCCGGATCTCGATCTGGTGCTCATCAGCCAGCGACCGGGCCGCATCGTCGGGAATGACGTTGAAGCCGATGATCACGGCATCCGAGGCATTCGCCAGGTGCACGTCGCCGACGGTGATTCCACCGACCGCGGTCTGCAGGATGCGGATCTGCACTTCGGGATGCTTGAGCTTGTCGAGTTCCTTCAGGATCGCCTCGATGGACCCCTGAACGTCCGCGCGGATGATCAGGTTCAGCATGGCGACTTCGGTGCCCGGAGCGAGTCTTCCTGAGGCGAGCAGTTCCTGGAAACGCTCGAACGAGACCTTGACCGTTCGGCCGGTCAGTCCCTGATGATGGCTGCGCGCAGCCCGCTGTTCGGCCACATGCCGAGCCTTCACGATGTCGTCAACGACCATGAAGGAATCACCGGCCCGCGGTGCCACATCGAGGCCCGAAACGGTCACCGGCGTCGAGGGTCCCGCCGACTCGACCTTGCGGCCCACATTCAGCGTATCGTACATGGCCTTCACGCGGCCGAACGCCGAACCGCAGACAAGCACGTCGCCGACTCGCAGCGTGCCGTTCTGGACGATCAGCTTGGCGAGCACGCCGCGCCCGGTTTCCTGCTCCGCTTCCAGACACGTTCCCGACGCCATCCGGTCCGGATTGGCGCGGTAGTCCTGAAGTTCGGCGATCGTCAGCAGCGTCTCCATCAGTTCATCGATACCCTTGCCGGTTATGGCACTGGTTCGCACGACTTCGGTTTCGCCGCCCCATTCGCTCGGCAGGAGCTGCTTGGCCGTCAACTGCTGCAAAGCCCGGTTCACGTCGGAGCCGGGCAGGTCAATCTTGTTCAACGCCACAACGATCGGCACGTTGGCCGCCTGAGCGTGGCTGATCGCTTCTTCCGTCTGCGGCATCACGCCGTCGTCCGCGGCCACCACCAGCACGGCGATGTCCGTTACGTTGGCTCCGCGTGCACGCATTTCGGTGAACGCTTCGTGGCCCGGCGTGTCGACGAAGGCAATCTCGCGGTCCTCGCGGCGGATCTTGTACGCCCGGATGTGCTGCGTGATGCCACCCGCCTCGCCCGATACCACGTCGGTGCCGATGATACGGTCCAGAAGCGACGTCTTGCCGTGGTCGACGTGCCCCAGGAAGGTCACGATCGGCGGACGCGGCTGCAGCAATTCGGGAGCATCGCCCTCCTGCAGCTCGGCCATCAACGAATCCTCCAGCGACTCACGGTGGCGGATCTCGATATCAACTCCCAGCTCGTTCGTGAGAAGTTCAACCATGTCGTCGGCAATCGGGGCATTGATGGTGGCCATCACGCCCATGCCCATCAGCACCCGCTGCACGGTCGACGACGGCACTCCCGCGGCTTCCGAAAACGAACGCACGGTGCAGGGAAGCTCCAGCCCGACTTTGCCTTTGCGGGGAGCCGCCGTGTTCGTGCCTTTTCGGACCAGTGTGCGGCGACGGCGGACGCGCGGCGTCTCTTCCTCGGTCGGCGTCTCCTCCGTTCGCAGCTTGGCCCGGTTCTTTCGAGCCTTCTGGCGGTCGGCACGGGCACTCGCCATGCCCGCCATGCTGCGATCCACTTTCTCGCCATCTTCCTCCTCGCCGGCGCGTCCCTTGCGTCCACGCGCAGCCGCTTTGCCAAGCGGCGTTTCCGCGGCGACTTCCGGAGGCTTCTTTTCGCCAAGCCCCCCCTTGCCGGCCAGCGGCTTGTTCGCCTTCTCGGCCGCTTTCGTCAAATGCTCCAGCGGCGCGGGCGTTCCGCGCTTGTGACCGGCGATGGCGTCCTTGGGCAGACGGATTTCCGGTTTCTGAGGAGCCGGCTCCCTGTCCTGAGGCTTGGGCGGCGGCTGCTTCAATTCGGGCATCTTTGCGAGACTGATCACGGGCTCGCGCTTCTTGCGAGGGCGAGTCGTATCCGCATCCGTGCCGCCGTCGGCCCGACCTTCGCCTGCGGCACGCGGCTTCGCGCCGATAATCTTGATCTTCCCCGAACTGGCCGGGGCAATGTACTCGTCTCGCCGGTAAAACGACGGTTCTGCGGGTGCGGCAGCCGGCGGATTCACTGCCGGAGCGATCGCGGGCGCCTCGGCGGAAATAACCGGAGGCTCGACCGGCGGAGCAACGGGAGGAGCGACAGCAGGAGTTTCCGGCGGCGTTACCGGGGGCGCAACGGGAGGCGTTGCCGCAGGCGCCAACGGCGGCGAGGCCGTTGAGGTGGACCTCGGGGGAATTCGCGGAATGATCTTCGGGGTGATCCCCGTCGTGGCCGTGAGGGTTGGAGGAACCGGTGCCGACGACGGCGCGCGCGGCTTCTCCGCCCCGCCCTGCTTTTTCGCAGCCCCGGCCAAGAACGCTTTGACCCGATCCACCTCGACGTCATCGAGGCTGGCCAACGCCGAACCCTTGCCGGTAATCCCGGCCTTCGTGCAGATATCGACCAGATCTTTACTGTCGATCTTGAGGTCTTTGGCTAACGCGTAGATCCGAATGGGCAAAGTCTAGCCCTCCTTTTCCGGCTGCCCCCTCAGTCCGCTTTGCGGACCTCTGTGCAGCACCCACGAGATTGTACACCACGGGTCAACTACATCGCGGCACTCTCCTATTTTTCGTCGCCGTTGCCACCTGTCCCACTCGACCGTGGCACCCGTCGTCATCCCGACTCGCTCACTCCTCCACCTGAGATTCAGTTCCTTAACTTTCTTACGTACTCTTACCGGCATGCTCCGCCTGGCGCGCCGTAACCAACCAAGCCTTCAAACCGGTCAAGTATAAGCTGCACGCCCACCACACAATCCGCAATTCCCCGGCAAAGTCTCTTAATTCTGTTCGCGGAAAACCGCCTCCGTTGAGCGGAAAACCACGCGCCGCCGCGAGGGCGAAACGCTGCTCCGGAATCAACCCGCATCCGGCTTGGATTCGTCGTCGGCCGGAGGAGCCTCAGCCGCTTCAGCCTCTTCGCCCGGCTCCGCGCCGACAACCTCGCCCGGCTCCGCGCCGGCAACCTCGCCCGACTCCTCACCGGCGACAGCCGCCTCGGCTGCCGGAGCCTCGTCCTCAACCGCCTCAGCCTTCGCGGCCGACTCCTGCTCGCGCTGCCTGCGACGGGACTCCGCGGCCGCCTTCTCGGCTTCCATCGCCTTCTGCTCCGCCTGCTCGACAAGCCATTCAGCCTGCTCGTCGGACAAGCCCCCCATGGATTTCAGGGCCTCCGGCTCGATAACCGAAAGGTCGTCGTACGACAGATACCCCTGCTCCACCAGAGACTGAGCCAGTTCCTCGTTCATCCCCTCCAGCTTCGAGAAGCACGCCGACGCGCGATTGATCTGCTCATCCAGCTCGTCGCTCGTCATGATCTCGATATCCCAGCCGCACAGCTTGCTGGCCAGCCGCACGTTCTGGCCGCGCCGCCCGATGGCCAGCGACAGCTGATCCTCCTTCACCAGGACGATCGCGCGCCCGATCATGTCGCACAGCAGCACCTGCTCGACCTCGGCCGGCTGCAAGGCGTTGGGGATGAGCACTTCCGGATTGTCACTGAAGCGAACGATGTCAATCCGCTCGCCCGCCAACTCATCCACGATATTCTTGATGCGGTTTCCGCGAACACCCACACACGCACCCACGCAGTCAATGCGCTGATCCGTGCTGCTCACCGCCACCTTGGTCCGGTACCCCGGCTCGCGCGCCATCGCGTTGATCGTGATCACGCCGTCGGCAATCTCGGGAATCTCCTGCTCGAACAGCCTCCGCACCAGCTGCGGATGCGTGCGGCTGAGGATCACCTTGACGCGATTGCCCTGCGGCTTCACCTCGTAAATGATCGCGCGGATCCGCTCATTCGGATGATGGCTTTCGCCGGGAATCTGCTCGCCCCGCGGCAGTATCGCCTCCACGCTGCCCAGCGAAACCGTCGAGGCCCCGCCTTCGTTGCGCTGCACGACGCCCGAGATCATCTGACCGACCTGATCCGCGTACTCCTCGATCAACGCGTCCCGCTCGGCTTCGCGGATCTTCTGGATGATCACCTGCTTGGCCGTCTGAGCACCGATACGCCCAATCCACTCGGGATCGAGCTCCTTGCCGTCGCACGATGCCTCGATGGCGCCGCTCTCGCGGTTGATACGCACGACAATCTGCGACTCTTCTCCGTATTGCTTCCGAGCCGCCGAAAGCAACGCCGATTCAATCGCCTGAAAGACGACATCCGTATCGATGTTCTTATCGCGGTGCAGCGAGTCCACAATTCGCAGCAGTTCGTTGGGATTCATATTGCCGTCGTTTCCCTCCAAAACCGCTCGACGTTCCATGAAACGCGTCGGAACGGCCAGTACTCGTCATCTCTGTCGCTGCGCAGGTCACACCCGTCGCAGTCCGCCTCAAACACAACTGCCGGCCGCGATCGCCCTCCGCCGCACTCGGCCGCAGCCACAACTCACCCGCCTAAACGATCCCTCACCCCCGCGCTGCCCCGCGGCTTATAAGCACACCTCCCGGTGAATCAACTCTCCTCGCCAGTCAATCAACGCCCCAACCCGTCAGCCAACCGGCCTCCCAGCCGTCTCAGACTCTCGCCCGTCAAGGCACCGAACAGATGCACTTCCGCAGGCGCCCAGCCCACCGTCACCAATTCACCTCGCGGCAAACGCATGCTCCGCGAAACCCGACACGCCAACTCAACCTTGCCCAACGCCTCGCCGGACGAATCAAGCTCCACGCGAACCAGCCAGCCGTCGCCCAGCAATTCGTCGCCTACCACCACTCCGCAACCTGCAGCGACAGCGTTGGCGGCCAGCGGCAAGCCGCAAGCGACCCGCCCAGCCCGAACAGCTACCTGATCAGGCCGGACTCCCAGTTCCACTTCAAGACCCTGCCGCGGACAGCAGAACCTATCTCCGGGAATCAGAGCATCGGCTCCGCAACCGCGAAACCTCCACCCGCTCCCCTCCTCCGACAACTCACCTCGCAGGAAATTCATCGCCGGACGCCCAACGACGCCCGCAACAAAACGACTGCAAGGAAAATCAAATACCTCCTGCGGTGAACCAACCTGATGAATCCGACCGCCACCCATCACCGCGATCCGATCCCCGAGCGACAACGCCTCCCAGGGATCGTGCGTCACCCAGATTGCCGTGGCCCGCAACTGCTGCAGCACGCGACACACCCGCCGACGCAACTCGACTCTCAACCCCTCTTCCAAACTCGAAATTGGCTCATCAAACAAAAAAACCGCCGGTTGGCGGACCAAGGCCCTCCCTAGGGCCACTCGCTGTCGCTCCCCACCCGACAGCTGCCAGGGCATGCGATCGAGCAACTGCCCGATCCCCAATACCCAGGCCGTTTCTTCGACCCTTCGGTCCACCCCCGGTCCCCGGGCCGTACCCCCCAAAGACGCTCGAGAGCCAGACCATCGTCGCCACAACCGCGACAACAAACCGCCGTACCGGAGCTTCAAGCCGAACGCCAAATTGGCCCGCACATCCAAGTGCGGATACACGGCGGCCTGCTGAAATACCAATGCGACATCACGGTCTCGCGGCGGCACGTGAGTCATCACGCGACCACCCAATCGCACGTGCCCTCGCGTCGGTTGCTCCAACCCTGCCAGCAACCGCAGGCAGGTTGTCTTGCCGCAACCACTCGGGCCGAACAAGACCAGCATCTCGCCGTCTTGGACCTCGAGGTCCAGATCCTGGACCGCTATCACTCCTTCAGAAAAAACCTTCGTTACGCCTTCAAATCC